>CAZGMB010000016.1:0-87877 GCA_964526715.1 uncultured Aureispira sp.
GCCGACCTTAAATGAGGGCGCATTATGGGTTGAAGCAAAATTGCCCATGAGTACGTCTCTGGATGAAACCACTAAACAGGTAAGTGTGTTACGGAATAGATTAAGACAATTTCCTGAAGTAAACGGTGTTTTATCGCAAACAGGTAGATCCAATGATGGAACAGATCCAAGTGGATTCTTTTATGTACAAATGCAAGTCAATCTAAAACCAAAGGATGAATGGCGCAAAGGCTTGTCTATTGATAAATTGATCGGTGAAATGGATGTAGAAATGAAGAAATTCCCGGGTATCAATTTCAACTATTCACAGCCCATCATCGATAACGTTGCAGAAGCCGTGGCAGGAATGAATGCCAATAATGCAGTAAAAATATTTGGACCTGATTTAAAAATCCTCGATAGCCTTTCTACATTGGTTTTAAATAATATCAAGAATGTAGAAGGCGTAAAAGATGCGGGTATATTGAGAAATATTGGGCAGCCAGAAATGCAAATACAATATGATAAGCAAAAGATGGCAATCTATGGGGTATCCATGAAAAATGCACAAGACATTATTGAAATGGCCATAGGAGGTAAGACCATCACCGAAAAATACGAAGGAGAATCGAGATTTAATGTGCGTATAAGATATCCTATAGAGTTTAGGGATAGCAAAGAAAAACTCCTTAAAATTATGATTCCTACTGAAGATGGACAAGTAATACCATTGAGTGAAATAGCCGAAATTCAACAAGTCACTGGCCCTGCATTCGTATATCGAGACAATAACAAAAGATTTATAGGAGTGAAGTTTTCGGTCCGCGAAAGAGATTTAGGAAGTACCATAGCAGATGCACAAAAAAATGTGGAAACAAATATAAAATTGCCAAAAGGATACAACGTAGTTTGGACGGGAGAATTTGAAAATCAAGTTAGGGCATCCAATACTTTAGCGAATGTTGTTCCTATATCCTTAATTGGAATTTTCTTCCTTTTGTATATTCTTTTCGGGAATGCAAAGGATGCTGGCTTGGTTTTATTAAACGTACCTTTTGCCATCATTGGTGGTATTTTTGCCTTGCATATAACCGGTATCAACTTTGGCATTTCTGCTGGCGTTGGGTTCATTGCACTTTTTGGCATTTGTGTTCAAAATGGAGTGATTCTTATATCCGTATTCAAATCAAATTTGAAAGCAAAAATGGAGTTAATACCTGCGATAAGAGAAGGTGTTATCAATAGGATCAGACCCGTTGTTATGACCGCACTTATGGCAGCGATAGGTCTTTTACCTGCCGCATTATCAACAGGGATAGGTTCAGAAAGTCAAAAGCCTTTGGCAGTTGTCATTATCGGCGGATTAATAACGGCTACCATTCTTACCCTTCTCACTTTTCCAATTATCTATTATTGGTCGTATTTTTCAAAACATAAATCAAACTAATTGATCATGAAAATATTTTTGGTAATCATAAATTTATTGGCTCTAACACATTGTTGGAGCCAAATTCCTGAAACACTTTCCTTTACTTTCGATGAAGGAAAGACTAAAATGCTTAAAGAGAATGTCAAGCTTATGGCCGAATTTTATAACCTGGATATTGCAGAAGCAGAAATTCAGCAACAAAGGTTATGGGAAAATCCTTTGGTAGTGTGGAATGCAGAGATGTACAGCGTAGCTGAAAACAATTATTTTAATTTTAGTAATCAAAAATTACTTCAAATAGAATATTCATTTTCTGTTTCTGGTAAAAGAATCAACGCTATCAGAGAAGCTCGCATTGCCAAGGAAATTGCACAATTGGCTTTATCTGATGTCATTAGAGGGTTAATCTTAGAATACAGCAATGCATTTTTTGAATTAATCGAATTGCGGGAAATGAATGAGCTTTTGAACCAAGCATCATCTCAATATGACAAATTGATTGAACAATATACCCTTGGCAATAAACTTGGAACCAATTCTGAAAGTGAGCTCATTCGATTAAAAGCAGAGAGACAATCCATTCTCGCGGATATTAATGAAAATGAAAAAGAAGTTTTAGCTCTAGAACTAAGCCTTAGAATGTTAATGAATTATCCAGCAAATGTTAAATTGAACCCCATTAAAAGTCAAGTTTTATTTAATCAAAATTTATCAGAATCAAAACTGATCGAATTAGCAGAGATAAACAGACCTGACCTACAAATTGCGAAAAAAAACATTAACCTTTATCAGGCTACACTTAAAAAAGAGAAATCGCAGATTATTCCAAATATCAATCTTGGCTATCAACCTCATGACCAAGGTTCTAACCACGTTAGGCCTTATGCTGGTATGGTTTTCGAAATGGGTGTTCCTATCTTTAATCGCAATCAAGGAAATATAGCCAAAGCAAAAGTTCAAATCTCTCAAAGTACACTATTATTGCAATACAAAACAGATGAGCTTAAAAATGAAGTGATCATGGCTAAAGAATCATTTGAGAGAGCCCTTGAACTTAAAAATTCGTTTGATTCAGAATTGATAGATAAAATGGAATCATTATCCAACGATGCCAAAATCAATTACGAAAGAAGAAACATCTCGCTGTATGAATATATTGATTTCCAAAGGAGTTATATTGATAACAAACTCAATTTTATCGAGGCCAATCGAAAATATAATCAAGCCATTAATTTCTTGAATTTTAACATAGGTACTGACCTTAAAAACTTATAAAAATGATACGAATAATCTTATTCCTTTTCTTTACGCTACTGCTTTCAGTAGGTTTTTCCCAAGATGACAATTCAAATATTAATGCTAAAAAAAGCATGTTTGCTAAGGAAAAACTTTTAGGTTTTTCTTTCAATAATTCTTGGACAGGGTTTCATGACCTAAAGGATTCCACATTTTTGAAACCTGGACTTGGATTACACGCCGATTTCAATTACTTTTTTAATGAAAATTGGGGTTTGGCTATACAAGCAGGTATACAGATGCGAGGTACAGGTATTATAACTCCAGATTATGACAAATCTATTGGTAACCCCGACTCAACAGGAAGATTGAGACACACGATTAGAGCATTTGAACTTCCTGTTGTCATTTATTACAGATCAAGTTCAGAAATTGTTAAAAATGGAAGAATGATCTATGGTTTAGGTATAGTACCCATGTATCACCAAACAGTTAATCGCAAATGGTTTAGTGTGGATGATGGTTTTCATATTCCAGTTTCATACAAAGAGCATTTTGATGCCATTGATGTTCCCATCCGATTATCAGCTGGTCTGGATGTGGATGTCGCAGGTGGAAATTTGTTTCGGTGTTCTGCAATAATGGATGTTGGTTTAAAAAACAATTTTAAAAATCCATCGGATGGCAGCAAAACAAGTAAGCATTTTTTATTAGGCATTCAGCTTTCATTTCTATTTTAGTGTAGTTAGTAAATAATTGTATTTTACAAAAGGGGTGAGTCTTGCATTTAATTGGCAGGTCTCACCCTTATTTTTTATTGAGCATCTTAATTTAGCTAGCCATTAAACTTTATAAAAGGAATATAATAAAACTTTTTAAATCAAATACCTGCTCTAATTACGAGTTTAGTTTATACGTCTTTGTCATTTAGTATCAGCGCGGATGGAATTTCAGGCAACCAAGGACTTTTACCATCTATCAGTTTCTTCCAACTATCAGCACTGATGATCAGCAAATCATGTTGATTTATGAGCTCTTTGTCTATGACTTTTTGATTGACAAGATGTATGTGGTTGGGCGCAAATTGTTCTATGGCAATAATTGATTCTTTGATTCCGTAATTTTTTTTGATATGACCTGTTGCATCTATTATGGTCACTTGTGAAGAAGCATTTTTAATCAATTTCTGTGCAAATTGGATTAAAAATGCATCATCTTCTGAATAGATAGGTATCATGACTTTGTCTGTTTGTTCAAAACCTTTATCTATAAAGACACCTACTGAGATGTCACATTTGTCAAGGATAACTTCTGTTCGATCATCAAATGGTGAAGTTTCAAAAAGACTTTCTTTTCCAGTCACTTGATTGATCAGTTTTTCTGGGTTTATGATTCGGGTGGTGAACCCTAAAATTTTACCCAACAATGTACCTTCATAAATGGACTCACCAACACCGATCAATAATAAATCATAATTACCCTTGTTTGCTACCTCCACAATATCACCTTCAATATCACTAGATGCTTTGTAAAGGGTTGTGATTTTTTGATTGAGTTGTTCAGATTCATGGATGATTGGCGCAAATGTTTCTGCTTCGTATTCTTCTACATTGTAGTGATGTATCTCATTACTAGATTTTAAGTGCATAGCTGTAATCACTGAATTTTCATTTCGTTTTTTGGTCAGTGCATTGGCTAATCTCAAGAGTGATTTACCCCTTTCAGGATTTCCAAAAGACAACAAAATTTTATATTTTCTAACTTCATTCAATTCTTGTGGGACTACACTAGTTTTGGATTTGAATGCCCAATTGATAAAATCTAGTGCAGGTCCTGTCATAAACGTAGTCACTAAAGCCATAATGACCATCATGGCAAAAATCTCTGGTGTCAATACACCTAAGTCATACCCAATATTCAACACTACCAATTCCATCAATCCTCTAGTATTCATCAATGCCCCAATAGTCAAACTATCCTTCCAATTTTGGCCTACAAACTTTGCAGCTAAAGCGCTTCCCACAAACTTTCCAATGACAGCTACCAAAATAATGAGCCCAGTGACCTTCCATAGATAAGGATCATTCAACAAACCTATTTCAGTTCTTAACCCCGTAAATACAAAGAATAATGGAAGTAATAACACCAAAGAAACATCTTCTACTTTCTCGATAAATATATTTCTAAACTTGATATTTTCGGGCATAATAGCGCCTGCCATAAAAGCACCAAATAAGGCATGGATACCAATGACTTCTGTGGCATAAGATGAAATGATCAAGGTTAGAAAAAAGATTGCTACAATAGGTTTGGGTAGTTTTTCTTTGCCTGCATTGAGATCTCCTACACGCTTCAAAAATGGTCGCACCACCTTTATCATTAACAAAACGTAGGTTGTAGCCAAAGCAATAATATACAAAGAACTTACAAATGTGCCAGCTTTTACAATGGCTATCACAGCAGCTAATAAACACCAAGCCGTAATATCATCAGCAGCAGCACATGTGATGACAATGGTACCAAGTCGGGTCTTGTGCAGACCACGCTCTTGTACGATCCTGGCCAACACAGGAAAAGCCGTTATGCTCATGGCAATACCCAAAAACAGTCCAAAAGACAAAAACTGAATACCTTCAGGAGCAAAAGATAAATAAACAAAATAAGCTAGCCCCATTCCAAGTGCAAAAGGAATGACAATACTTGCATGACTGATCACAACTGCTTCTTGTGCTTTATTCTTTAATACATTGAGATCCAACTCCATCCCAATGACAAACATAAAAAGGATCAATCCTATTTGACTCAGAAATTGCAAATTGCCTAGTGATTGGACAGGAAATAAAGCTTGCGAAAATTCTGGAAAATATAAACCAATCAATGAAGGCCCTAGAACTATACCCGCCAAAATCTCACCTATGACGGATGGTTGCCCTATTTTTTTGCATATCCAACCAAAGAACCTTGCTACAAAAATAATAGTTACAATCTGAGCGAGTAGAATAGACAACGGATGCTCTAGATTGTGTATCAGTGACTCAACGAAATTCTCCCATTGGCTATTGCCAGTTTCAGGGATGACAATATTTCGACCTTTCTCTAAATCATATCCCCAAAGCACCGTTAAGTATATTAAAGCTGAAAATATACCCATCACACCTAAGTAGAAAAAACTATTCTTAAACTTTTGCATATTGCATGATTTACATTGAATGAAATACAAATACAAAAATACTTTAATGTAATAATAATTAGAACAACAATGAAATGTAGTTAAATTATTTTGTAATGAGCTGGAAATATTTTGTAATAAGATCAGAAATTCACTTTGGCTAAGAAGTCATTTCTATAAGTTTCGCTGAGTGTAATTTTTATTTGTTGGCCATTTTCATCCTTTACTCCAATCATTATTTCATCATATCCAAAAACTTGAACGACCTTCATAGCGATTACTTCTTGCTTATTGACACGAGTAAATAGCTTACTAGGTAAAAGATATAAAAGCTTATCAAAAGAAACGTTTTTGAGGATATGAATGGTGCCATCCATCATGTAAGCTACCTTATCCCTACTATCATTTTCAGCAATTTTGACATACAGCAATTGGTCAAAAAAGAGAAGCGTTTTTCCCTTTTCGGTATTTAATTGAATAAATGGTTTTTCATTGTGATTTCCTGATAATTTGGCAACTGCCTTTGTCACAGCTTGTTGCAATCGCTCCATTTTTATAGGTTTCCTTACGTAGTCTATGGCGTCAATATCAAATGCTTCTGCGGCATAATCACTATATGCCGTCGTGAAAATAACAGGTTTGCCCTTTAATAAATTTGCTACTTGCAATCCATTCATTTCAGGCATCTCAATATCTAGGATACAAAGGTCAAAATCAATGCTGACCATTTCGGACAAAAACTGAGATGGACTATTAAAAGCTCTAACCACTTCCAATTCTGGTATTTGTTCGCAGAGCATTTTGAGATAAGTCAATCCAGGCAATTCATCATCTAGCAATAAGCATCTTAGCTTTGTGTTCAAGTAAATTAATTTTTAAGTGGGTAATATAGACTTCTCCTTCTATAAATCTATCGAGTTTAAAATTGTCTTTATAGATGATGGCCAGTCGCTGCTCGAAAGTCTCTACTCCAATACCGCTTTTATCTTTTTTGATAGGTTGTTTGGAAGATATTTTATTGGACACGGTCATAGAAAAGATATTGTCCTTAAATTCAAAATATATGGAAATAAATGCTTCTGGACTTTGGATGTCAGCATGTTTAAATGCATTTTCAATCAAATCAATAGTTATTAATGGGGCCAATATTTTTTGCTCATATAATGGTTCTGTTTCATTAATTTTTGTCTTTACTTTTAAGTCAAAAAGCGGACTCAACTTTATTTTATTGATTTCAATCAAGTTCATGGCAAATGCTATCTCTTCCTTAGGGGACACAAATTTATTTCTACTGTCGTATAGGATATAATCTAATACATTTGACAATTTGTCTAACGCAAAATAGGTCTGATAAGCATGAGATTGGATAGAGTTTAAAATATTTTTAAATAAGTGCGGATTAAGTTTTGACTCTATTGCATCGAGTCGTGTCGTATTAATTTTAAATTCAAGTTCTTGATATTTTGCTTCCGTTTCTAACCTTCTTTTTTCTGTTTTTTTCAATTGCACGTAAAGATAAATCACACACAACAATCCAACCGAAATGGCCATCACAAGAAATGGTATTAAAATTCCGTCTGTTTGCATCCAATGACTTTCTAGAAGTTACTATGATTATATCTCTTAAGAAGAAATAACCACAAAAATAGGATTAAAGTTGACAATAAACTTATCCGTATTGATAAGTTTCTAAAATGAAACATTTTGATTTCTTAAATATAGATTGACCGCAAAATAGTTTAAAACAAATGGCAAATATAAATGCACAATTGATTTATCTATCCAGTATAGAATGAAAAACTTACGCGAAGATTATGGGGATATATCCGGGCAAAAAATGATAAAAACATGTTGAATGACGTTCTAAAACCAAACTGTCATATTTGAAACCAACCATGTCATTTTATCAGTGGGTATATTGTTTTTATCTACAAACATCACATTCTTTGAAAAGAAATGGCGTCCTTCAAATCTCAAAAGCGCTTCCTCATTAACTTTCACATTCAAACATAATCCTGCACTATATATTTCTATACTTCCTAAGCCATGGATAGAAGTAATTTGAATATTATTTTTGTCATTAAAATATTCAAACCTAGCAGAAAGAGACAGCTTTTCAGTAAAAGTATATCGACCAATAATATTGCTTTGCCACCAAAAGTTATTTGTAAAACCCATAGGATTATCTTCTTTTATTTGATTCCCTACATAAATACATGCTGTAGAAGAGAATCTATTATTGTTATAAATCCAAAAAATATCTGAAAAATAACGCATTTTAAACTCAGGAAGTAGTGGGGATGTCTCAGAACCCACGTAGGTATTCCAATTCAGTAAATGATTCTCATTTAATTTATACTCCAATTGAGTTCCAATAGATTTTTTTTTATTTACGTCTTCTATTTGCTGCCACCCATTAATTAAGTAGAAATATGCTTTTACTTTTGTACTTATGGGCACCGACAACTTTAAACCAGCTAAATAATAAGGAACATATTCTGGAGCCAAACTTCTTGTGTACATCAAATGATCTCGACTGATGGCATTTTCATTGGTGTAAGGAGACCCTAAGACCCCTGCATCAAGCCAAATATCTCTTTTTCTGGAGAGTCTGATACCCAATGATGCTTCTAATATATGTTTGAGTGTAGCTGGCTCATTGGCATAATTTGAATTCATATATGTTCCAAAACCAGGCGTAAACTTAAGTCTGATCCCTTCAGAAGTATATTTAAAATCTACAAAAGCAAGATTAACATTAAATTCATTATTGCTATTGCTACTCACAAAATATGGTACGGTCTCATTTAGATTGTTAATGGTATTTCCATAATAAAAATCAAGATAGGCGGCTATTTCTACTTTCGATTTCTTAATTATTGAAGTACTATCGATATTTGAATCTGTAATTATTTGAGATACTGATTGAAGGGATATTTGTAAAAATATCATTAAAATGATAAAACGTTGCATTGATGGTTTTTGATTTTTTTATTACTTCTGTCCAAATAATTCAGACAAATCTGATACCCGCTCTTTTTTAGATAAAACCACTACTATATCTTTTACAAAGATTCTGGTTTCGCCTTCAGGAATAATGATTTGATTATTTCTTTTGAGCAAAATGATTCTGGAGTCTTTAGGAAGTGTCCTATCTTTATTGAGCTCTTTGATGAGTTTATTGGCAATGACGGAGTTTTGATGCACAATCATTTCCAACACTTCAAAACCATCACCAAGATCCAAAAACTCTTTTACATTAGGACCCAAAACTGCACGGTAAAGGTATCTGCCATTGAGTCTATAAGGACTTTCTACGGTGTCGATGCCCATTTGTTCAAAGACATGTAAATGATCTTCGTTATTCACTGAGCTGACCAATCGTTTGATCCCCAATTGCTTGGCCAATAGGATGACAAGAGCATTGGTTGCGTCGTCATTGGTGGTCACCACTATGGCATCTGCTTTTTCAGCTTTAGCTTCTTTAAGTACTTCCATATATGTAGCATCAGCATTGATTACCACACAATCGTAATGACTGGCAATCCAATCAGCCACTTCTTTGTTTTTTTCAATGACATAAACATCCTGATCATCTAAGACTGCTGACTCAATGACGTGTTTTCCTGTTTTACCCGCTCCTATAATAATGATATGCATAACAAAATTTTTTATTTACTTTAGATAATACGTGGTGCAGTACCATAGATCATAACCCGCAACAAAATCAAAACGGGTAGTATCTCAATACGGCCTGTCCACATCTGAAAAATATAAACTGTCTCCAAAACAGGGGACATAGAAGGATCTGTAATACCGGTTGATAGACCTACTGTAGCTTGTGCTGATGCAGCTTCAAATATCGCATCTGCCAATGAGTAGTTATCTCCCATGTAATAAACCGTAAAGCAAGTAGATACAAATACCATCAACAGATAAATCAAAACAAAAATACCTGCTCTTGCCAACTCAGCGTTCATTTGATCAGGTAGCAATATACTGTTGTTAAATTTTACATTTTTAATAGTGTTCTTCGAAAGAAATATTTTACTGATGTGCCACCTTAAACCTTTTTGGAGCAATAATGCTCTGATTACTTTAATCCCACCTACTGTACCTCCTGCACAACCACCGACAATCATTGCTCCGGCCACGATAAACAAAATGGACAAATCATCCCAAGCCCCAATATTGGATGTCTGCCACCCTGTTGTGGAAATAGCACTAACAAATTGAAATATACCTTCCCTAAACGGATCCAAAACTTGTTCAGACCTGATCAATAGCATAGGCAATATAATACAACCAACAATAGTAGCAATAAAAAATCCTCGGGTTTGAATATCATTCCAACATTCACTAAAATTTCTTTGAATAAAGAAGCGATAATAGAATGGTAAAGACAAACCACCCAAAAACTGTGGCAGTATCATCAGCATATCCATACCATAAGATTTATATCCTGCAATACTATCGTCAAGGGTGCTAAATCCTCCGGTGGCTATTGCTGACATCATGTGATTTATGGCATCAAAAAAGTTTTCAGCAATGGGATAATCTGGCAAAATAATGAGCGTCCCTACAAATATGTAAATCAGAATAAGTATGGAAACGATGACATAGGCCTTCCATATTCCTCTTGCTGTATGTATCACATTACTCCTTAGTTTGACACCGCTGGCTTCTGAATTGTATAATGACATAGTACCCTGACCTGGAATATGTCTGAATATAGCCAATGCCATGACGATGAAACCTGCCCCACCAACCCAATTGGCAAAAGATCTATAAAAAAGTAAAGATTTACCTATGGATGGTTCATGATAAGCCATCGTAAAACCCGTGGTAGTATATGCGCTTGTGCTTTCAAAGATACAATGCAAAGGATTTTTAAAATTTAGCAAACTAGAAGAGTAATCCATCCCTTCAGGTACAAATGATTGCATTTCGGCGAGAGGCGTAATATGTGCAATCACATAAAATGGTAACCCTCCAAGCACAATAATCATAAGCCATCCCAGTGCTGCAATTACTAAGGAATGTCTATATTCTGGCTCTCCTTCGTTTCTTAATATTTTATAAAAAATATAACCTACAGCTGATACCAATCCTCCTGAAATTAAAAATCCTTCCATAGCATACCATTCTCCATAAATAACAGCCGCAATTGCCGGCACCATTATTACAAATCCTAAGATGATCTGCAGGCTAGCTATTTGTTTAAAGATTGTCTTATACATTTTGCTTGTTGGATTGATCTTTTATTTGAATGATAATATTTTTTAAAGCCATCAGCTTTGCTTTTAAATGGTCCGTTTCTTCGAGATATTGGGATGGATCAAAAGCCAATCTTTCTTCAATAAAAACTAGTAAATATCTTAATCCCTCATGAAATGTCTCAGTCGATGAAGCTTGAAAAATGGTGGCTACTTTTTGCTCCAATAGATGACCACAAAAGAAATCATTCTGCTGATGAATTATAGGTGAATTTTCTTGCATTTGATTTATATCGTGGGCCAATTGATACACTTCGACCAACTTCAATGCTGCTGATGTTGTCAATGGTAAACTATCCATGAACGATTACTATGTATAACACCACAAGCACAACCACTGAAGAAGCCCATATCAATTTCCATAAAAAATGATTTAGAGTATTTTCATCAGTTTCCTCATTTAGTTGACTTTCTGTTCGCCACATATTCCGTACAATTTGCCACATGATTTGTGTATTTAATTTGATGGCACAAAGGTCATGCATATTAAATATGTAAAAAATAAAGGATCGCTATGGAGATGTAAAGATTTTATAAAGAAGCTTTATTGGAATTGTAAACTTGTTTGCATTATAGATATGCTTCATTTTGTAGTAACAACTTTCACCCCGGCTACTGAAACCGATACCCTACACCACTTTCCGTAATAATGTGCAAAGGATTGGTGTAATCTGATTCTATTTTTTTGCGCAATGTACCTACAAATACGCGGAGATATTGGGTTTCTGTCTGATATCCTATGCCCCATATTTCTCGGAGTATGTATTGATGGGTTAAGACTTTCCCTTCATTTTTGGCAAATAGGGCCAATAGATTGTATTCTGTAGAAGTGAGTTTAATTAGTTCGTTATTCTTCTTGATAACCCTACTCACTAAGTCTATTTCTAGATCACCACAGATGATCGATTGCGAACTGACAGTAGTGATGTTCCTTTTGATAGCTGATCGTATTCTTGCCAATAGTTCACCTGCTCGAAAAGGTTTGGTAAGGTAGTCCGTGGCTCCGTGATCTAATGCATTGATGATTTCTTTTTCTCCATCTAAAACAGAAAGCATGATAATGGGATTTTGGTACCATTCTCTAAGTTCTTTCAAAACTTCCTGACCACTCTTATCTGGCAAACCTATGTCTAGCAAAACTAAATCAGGAGTATGTGATGCACACAAAGAAATTCCTTCATTTCCTGTAGCTGCATGTATGACTTTATAATCATTGGACTCCAAGTTGATTTGGAGCAATTTACGAATTTGTGGTTCGTCATCAATGATGAGAATAAGCCATTTATTCATCTGTTTCAATATTTAATGTTGAAGATTCTGCCGGCAAAATTACAGTAAATAATGCACCACCTGAGGATTGATTTTCCAAAGTTATTTGTCCATTTAGTGCTTCTACAAATCCTTTCACAATAGACAAACCTAGTCCTGTACCACCTGTAGGTGCTCCTTTGAGTCTGTAAAATTTGTCAAAAACAAATTTAATCTCTTCTGTGGGAAATCCCCTTCCATTATCAGCTACATAAATACGAATAGATTCATCCAAGTAGGATGCAGATATTCTGACTGTAGATTTTGAAGGTGTGTGTACATGGGCATTCCTAATCAAATTGTACAATATCTGATCTACAAACACAGCATCTACTTTTATCAAAGGCACCTTTTCATCAGGGTTAAAAACGATGTTTAGCGCTTCCGAATGATGCGTTTTATATCTTTTAATCACCGAAAATATCAAGTCATTGATATCGACCCAATCTAAAATAGGTTTTAAAATGCCCGACTCCAGCCTACTCATACTTAGCAAGTTCTCCACTTGTTCGTTCAATCTAAGACTAGCGATTTTGATTTCATCTATGAGTTCATGTTGGGGAATATTAGATGGTGGAGTAGCTTGGTTTTCCAAAATATCTACCGCTCCAATGATAGCTGCAATGGGTGTCCGCAGTTCGTGTGAGAGTGAATTGAGCAATGTATCATATAGTTTCAGTGTATTTTCTTTTTCTTCCTTGTCTCTGACCTTGCGTTCTATTTCTCTGATTTTAAATGAAAGTACGGCATTGATAAATGCGATTACGAAATACATCAAAAACATCAAAACGTCTTCTGGTGTGCCGATATGAAAGGTGCGTACTGGCGGTATAAAAAAGTAATTCCATATCAAGGCGCTTAATAATGCGGCAATCAAAACAGGTACAATATCAAACAACATAGCAGATACTGAAACCATTAATAACAATACCAAAGCCACTACCTGATAACCAATCCACCCTACAAAAAAGTACAAAATCAAAGAAGATAATACAATCAAAGTTGTACTCAAAAGTAACTGCTTCCTAAGGCTATCTTTCCTGAACGAAATCACTTTCACATCAAAGATATTTAAAACAAAGGTAAGGAAAGAGATATAAAGATTTTATAAAGCTTTTTTCCTAAATGCTTTATCAATATCCATTAGAGATAAAAATAACAAATTTCTTCTCCTCAATATATGAAAAGATGTATCATCATCATTTTCACTACATCCCTGCATCTTCCATGATCACATCATATCTATAGCCGGCACCAAAATCCTTATTTAATACGATTTTACCTTTTAAAGCTACTTTGCTTCCTACGGCTATGTTTTGATTGGTAGTGACAGTAAGGTCTATGGTTTTGCCATTTTCTTTGGTACCATCTTGGATATGTGCCCAATTGCGACCCATGATGCCATTATTGACTTTTACACATTCGCCGGCTACAGTGATGATTTTACCTTCATATTTGGCTTTATTTTTCATGAGGTCTGATAGTTTAACAGCATCTTTTACTTCTGGTAGATTAGTAGGTGATGAAGTTGCCGTACCGGAGGAGGGAAGAACCTGCCCACTTGCTACTTGACCGCCGGGATGCTGATTTGCATTGATGATATTACTGACGAGATAAATAGTGTCAAAAGTTTTTTTGAACTCTACACTTTCAAAATTAGTCTTCATCAGTCCACCGCGGTAAAAGTAAGTTTGACCTTTGACAGCCTCAGTTTTTGCTGTGGCAATCCAGAAATTTTTTCCCGACTCGGTGACATTTAGATAGGTGTATCGTTCTGATTGGAGTATCTCGTTAGCTACCACTTGGTGTACATCTACCGGTGCAGCGCTTGGTGTCGTATTCGAATTACTAGACGTTACAGGTGCCATTGGGGAAGCTTCAGTACTGGTAGTCTCATCCGCCACGATTACTTTTGGTTTAGAGTCACAAGCCCAAAAATAGGTGACTGCGCTTAAAAAAACAATATATTTTAATGATGTCATTATTTAATTTTTTATTCTTTGTGTAATGGTGATAAAGTAACGATGCCAAGCTTTAGATGGTTCAAATGTACCCTCATAGCTACACATTAAAGCTGTCTTTTTAAGTAAATTTATTGAAAAACTTATACCTGCGATATGTTGCTTTAATCCGGTTTCAGTATTAAAAAAAGTGTAATTAATATTTCTGTAATTCACTTCTGTATTCAGTTTTCCCTTAAAAAAGTTATCGGAGATTCTACCACCCAAAATCATGCCTTTAAAGTAAAAAGATTCCAGCAAATTGATATTAACCGATGCTGTGGTACTTTTTTTCAGGATACTATTAAAGTTGATATTGGCTATGTAATTGGATGTTGGTTTTGCATTGCTTCCTTGGTATCTGTAAAAAGCAGATGTGTTGATATTTATCTTTTTGAAAGGGCTGTAATTGGCTTGTAGTCTGAAGCCTTGTCTTGTCTCTTGAGCTAATAATTGATCTATAAAAGTTTGATAGGATTCATAATAAATGATATTCCGTCGATTGTCATAAGATCCGGAAAGCGAAAGATTATTTCTGATTCTATATCGTAAAGAAGCATATATACTGGTCAATTGAGGTTGATAGGAAGTTTCACCATTTACTTTTTTATATAAGTCCATTTCTGATGAAAAGAATAAATTCAAATTTTTAACCAATGAATTATTATGTTGGAAATAGACAAATCGTCGATCGGTATTGGATTGATTCATTTGCTCAGCAATGGCAATAGATGTTTGTGATATGCCTTTAGCTGTTTTATCATTTCGCACCAGATAAGCACCAAATTGTGGCAAATTTTTATTAAAAGTAAAATTGGTAAAATCGGGTCTTGTTCCTGCGAAAGCACCTCCAATGTATCTACCTAAAACATACTCTGCCTGAACTCCATCTATGGCTCCCATGTTAGCTATATTGTTATTCATTTTTCTGCCTACCCAAATACTATACTTATCTGTAGGTGCATATTGTACCGACAAAGTAAAAATTTTAAAATCATCATAAAAATCTGTTGCTCTTTGTTGCTCTATACCATATCGATGACGATAAGTTAGATAAGATTGAACCGAAAATGCAGACTTATGTATGTTTTGAATATTGAGTGAAATGGCGGCTCGAATGCGTTGAAAATTATTGTTATTGTCTGGATTAATACTAGCATTGGTAGAAAAAGTCAGTCTGCCTGTGGTAACTTGTTTTCTATTTTTTAAAGGGTTTTGCACTACCGTATCTTGGTCGCTATCAATGGTGACTGCGGGTACTATTACTTCTGGTTTAGTATCTGCTTTGTTTTCACTGATTACTTCACTTGGTTTAGAAAATCGGAAATTAACAGATTGGCCTATTTCTGTGGCTATATCCGTTATATTTTCTGTCACACAAGAAGTAGTAGATTTTTGTTTTACTACTAAAGCCTTGATAGGCTGAGTATTATACTGCAAGGACAATGTATCCCCAACCTCAATTGTAGATGTAGATAGAAACTTAACATAAACATTTTTACTACTTTTGTAGGTGATAACACCTTGTAAGTCATTATCCATTCCTTGGCCCATCACCAAAACCAGTGGTAAGATAAAAATTAAATAGGTTGATACTAAGCGCTTTTTCATACTTTTTTACTTTTCACCATCGGGATGGCACGCATAGCATGCATTACTGTTGTATTGATATCCATTTACTCCGTCATGTTTATCGGCCATATCAGCGGGATCATCGTGTTCATGACAATTAATACAACTAAATAAATTATAATTGCTGGAATTGAAGTGGCAATCAGCACAGAGGTTCCATTCGCCATCATGTTTTCCACTGTAAATAGGGAAGTACAAGTTATCGTGATCAAAGGTAGATGGTGTCCAGGCACTTTGACTGTGACAAGCTGTACAATTTGTCGGAAACTGAGCAGCAGCATGATTTGGATTAGTCGTACTGTTGTAGTCACTTTGATGACAACCTACACAGGTATTGGGTGTATTGTTATAGTTACCATTGTGACAGCTGATACAATCTAAAGGTATGTGCGCACCTGCCAATACATAATAATTATTGTGGTCGGGGAATAAAGCTGGCGTCCAGTTAGGAGCAGTGGTATGACAAGTAATACAATCATTAGATAGTCCCAAACTGCTATGATTTGGATTGACAGCGCCATTATAGTCACTTTGATGACAACCTACACAAGTATTCGGAGTATTCGAGTAATTTCCATTGTGACAAAGTACACATTCTGTAGCTATGCTATTATGTGCTCCTGTAAGTGGATAATAATTATTGTGATTGAATGAAGATGGCGCCCAAGCATTTTGGCTATGGCAACTTGCGCAGTCCGTAGGAAACTGATTGACACTGTGATTTGGATTTACAGCCGTATTATAATCTGATGCGTGGCATCCAAAACAAGTGTTGGGTGTATTGTTATAATCACCATTGTGACATGCTACACAATTATTGGCAATAGGGATGTGCGCTCCAGCTATCACATAAAAATCATTATGATTGGGCATATTTGCTGGACTCCAACCTGGTGCTGTGGTATGACACGTAGTACAATCAGTAGAAAAGGCCAAAGCTCCGTGATTTGGATTTATAGACGTGTTATAGTCTCCCTGATGACAAGCCACACAGGTGGTCGGTGTGTTGGTATAGTTTCCATTATGACAGGAAGCACATTGATTGGCAATGATAGCATGTCCACCGGTCAATGGCCATACTGTATTGTGATCAAAGGTAGAAGGCATCCAAGCATTTTGTGAATGACAAATGGTACAGTCTGTAGGATATCCGCTGGTCACGTGGTTAGGGTTGGTTGTAGCGTTAAAGTCGCTCTGGTGACACCCAACACAAGTGGTCGGTGTAGTGGTATAGTTTCCATTAATATGGCAGGCAATACAATTATTAGCTATAGTAGCATGCGCACCTATCAAAGGATATACCGTGTTATGATCAAAAGTGGAAGGTGACCAAGCATCTTGACTATGACATGACACACAGTCATTAGGAAACTGCTGTGCTGTATGGTTAGGATCAGTTGTAGCTGCAAAATCTGATTGGTGACAGCCTACACAGGTATTAGGTGTATTGTTATAATCACCATTATGACAGGCTGTACAATTGTTTGCTATGGCCAAATGCGCGCCAGCAATCACATAATAACTATCATGATTTGGCATGGTGGCGGGACTCCAACCCGGATCAGTAGTGTGGCAGCTAGTACAATTAGTTGTAAAGCCCAAACTACTGTGATTTGGATTTATAGTGGTATTAAAATCATCCTGATGACAACTGACGCATTCTGATGAAGTGTTATTGTAATTTCCATTATGACAATCCACACAGTTGGCTGCAATGGTAGCATGCGCGCCCGTCAATGGCCAGAAAATAGCATGATCAAATACGGATGGCGTCCATGCTGTCTGTGAGTGACATGTGGTACAATCCGTAGGAAACATTCCAGCTTCATGGTCAGGATTGGTCGTACTGTTAAAATCGTCTGTATGACATCCTATACATGTATTCGGAGTATTGTTATAATTTCCATTGTGGCAAAGGGCACAGTTGGCAGCTAAAGACAAGTGCGCTCCTTCCAGAACGTAATAGTTATTGTGTATGCCAAAGGTAGCAGGACTCCAGCCCGGTTGAGTTGTATGACATTGGGCACAGTCTGTAGGTATGCCCAATGCTATGTGATTGGGATTGTTAGCCTGATTGAAATCTTGGGTGTGACAATCCATACAAACTGTGGAAGTTCCCTGAAAACCTGAAGCGTGACATTGCGTACAATCTGCTGTAACATGTGCACCAGTCAATGGGAAAGCCGTCGTATTATGATCAAAAATAAAGGAAGCATCTCCTGTCGGATGACATGCTAGACATGCTGGACTGTTATACACATATCCATTCACACCTACGTGGTCATCATTGGTTTCTGGGTTTTGATGACAGGTGATACAAGTAAACTGGCTGTAGTCTGATGGATTGTTGTGGCATTCCTGACATTGGTTCCACGTTCCCTGATGTTTTCCACTATAGATCGGAAAATATTGCCCATCGTGATTGAATGTAGATGGCGACCAAGCATTTTCTGAATGACAGGAAGCACATTCCGTTGGAAACTGTAAAGCTATATGGTTAGGATCTGTTGTTGCGGTATAGTCCGAATTGTGACACCCTACACAAGTATTAGGAGTATTATTGTAATCACCCTGATGACAACTTATACAGTCGGAAGCTATGGCCGCATGAGCACCATTTAGTGGATAGAAAGTATTGTGTATCGTAAATGTAGCTGGACTCCAACCTGCAACAGTCGAATGACAAAGGATACAGTCTGTGGTGAGATTCAGTTGTTGGTGATTTGGATTGGCGCTTGCCATAAAGTCATTATTGTGACAACTTACGCAGCTGGTAGGTGTATTTTCAAATCCTCCAGCATGACATTGCATACAATCCGTATCTAAATGGGCGCCTGTGAGCGGAAAAGCTGTCATATTATGATCAAAAATATTATCTGCATCTCCCGTTGGATGACAAGCGAGACAAGCCGGGCTGAAATAACTATATCCACCTACGCCATCATGTTGATTATTGGTTTCAGGATTTTGATGACAAGTGATACAGGTAAACTGTGCCCACTGTCCTGGTGTACTGTGACATTCTATACAATCATTCCAGACACCCTGATGTTTGCCACTATTGATAGGAAAATACATCCCATCATGATCAAAGGTAGACGGCTTCCATACGCTCTCAGAATGGCATTGAGCACAATCTTGCGGAAATAATAATTGGACGTGATTGGGATTGGTCGTTGAAGTATAATCATTGGTATGACATGCGTAACAAGTGTTGGGTGTATTGTTATAGTCACCATTATGACATTGGATACAGTCAGAGGCTATCAATGCATGGGCACCATTCAAAGCGTAGTATGTGTTGTGATTTGCAAATGTTGCAGGATTCCAACCTGGATTTGTAGTATGACATTGAATACAATCTGTACTAAAACCAAGTTTTTGGTGGTCAGGATTTTTACTGGTGTTAAAGTCCGTCGTATGACAATCCACACACAGCGTAGAAGTTCCTGCATATCCTGCGCTATGACAACTGATACAAGCCGTAGTGGTGTGTGCGCCTGTCAGTGGAAACATAGTCATATTGTGATCGAAAACATTGTCAGCATCTCCTGAAGGATGGCAAGCCAAACAAGCATTATTTTCATAATTGTAACCCGTAACACCATCATGAACATTATCAGTTTCAGGATTTGTATGACAACCTACACAAGAAAACTGCTTGAAATCTCCTGCAACTGTGTGACAATCCATGCACGCAGACCATTGCCCATTGTGCTTACCACTGAATATAGGAAAATATAAGCCATCATGATTAAATGTAGATGGTGACCACGCATTTTCACCATGACACGATGTACAGTCCTTATCAAAATTATTGAGCTTGTGGTCTGGCATTTGCACATTGTTGTAGTCCGTATTGTGGCATCCAAAACAAGTATTTGGCGTGTTATTATAATCTCCATTGTGACACTTTGCGCAGTCATTGGATATCACAGCATGCGCCCCATTTAACGCGTAGTAAGAATTATGATCTGCAAATGTGGCCGGACTCCATCCGGGTTGTGTAGTATGGCACGACGCACAATCCTTGGTCAATCCTAGCTGCACGTGATTTGGATTGGCCGCGGTATTGAAATCTGTGGTATGACAATCCATACAGGCTGTAGAAGTACCTTGATATCCGGATGCATGACAAGAGATACAAGCCGCAGACCGATGTGCTCCAGTCAGCGGAAAATTAGTATTATCATGATTGAATGCCATATCAGCATCACCGGTTGGATGACAAGCTAGGCAGGCATCATCTTGATATTGATACCCAGATATTCCATTGTGAACATTGTCAGTTTCTGGATTGGTGTGGCAGCCGACACAAGTAAAGGCTGAAAAATCATTGGGCTGAGTGTGGCATGCATTACAGTCATTCCAAACGCCTTTATGTTTTCCAGAGTAGATAGGAAAAAAACGACCATCGTGTTCTGTAAAGTTTACAGGTTTCCATCCTACGGAGAGCGTATGGCAGTCTGTACATTGAGTAGAAAATCCAGCACTTTTGTGATTGGGTACCAAAGTATTGTCATAGTCTTGCTGATGACATGAAATACAGTTGGGAGAAATCACAGCATAGTCTTCAGCAAGGTGACAAGCTTTACAATCTGCAATTTGGTGACCTTGTTCTAATGGGAAAAAACTATGATCTACGATATCCGTATTCCATCCTGAACCATTCACACCATGGCAAGCTGAGCAATCATTACTAAAATTATTTTTAATGTGATTGGGCTTTTGGGTATTTACATAATCGGACCGGTGACAGTCTATACAAGTGACTCCTGTAGGTGAATATCTAGAGTTACTTTCGCTTTGATGGCAGGCATTGCAGTCAATCGTAGCGTGTACTCCCATGAGAGGGAAGGATGTTTGTTCGTGAAGTTGGGTGATATTTTCTACGATCCACGATTGTGGCGTATGACATCGTGCACAATCATTTCCCACTGTTTGTTGATGTACATCTGTGTGACAGGAAATACAAGTACTTTCAGCTTTTTTAAATTCCAGTGTCTGATGACAAGATCTACAGTCCAAATCTCTATGTTGGCCTACGAGTGGAAAGGCTGTACTATCATGGCTAAAGGTAGCTTTGTTTTGATTAAAGGTCCAATTTTCTGGATGATGACAAGATGCGCAGTTGATGTTGAAGTCAGAACCATGAGGGGATTGGGCCAAGATGCTTTGACAAAAAATATAAATCAAAAAGAAAAATAATGACCTGCTCACTTATACTTTATGAAAAGAACCACTTTATGGCTCACCATTTAAGTGGCAAGTTAGTAAATTGTCATGAAATTGTAAAATTACAGCTTAAAAAAAATGCTGAACGGGAATATTTATCAGATGAAATGGGTAAAAATGAAGGCATTTTGTGAAAACAATTGCAAGCGTGAGAATAGTTAGGCATTGATGGAAAGAATGAACCGGAATATTGATTTACGATTTACATCATTTTTTCATTATTATAAGGAATAAAATTGGTTGGAAATATGACAGTCATGACTTGTACTTTTGTGTGTTCATACGTTATTTTTCTTTTTAGGGAGATGTGATATTTATTAATCTTCATCCATTTCAAATGTAACTTTTAAGCTTCCTTTTCCAACCAGCGAAACAAATCTCGCAGGATTTTCAATACTTCCCAGTTTTGTGTATTGATAAGATGTCTTAAATGATTTATAAAAAATTACTAAAGTGTTTTCTCCCCAAAGCATGATATCGCCTTCTTTTATAGTTCCAATATTTTCCTTATCTGTTGGTAGGTCAGTTGATAATTGGGCATATTTTTCATTACTATTTAAATCAGACATATTTAAAGTTAGTGGTAATGTATTCTTGAGTGCATCTACGGTTTTATTGTTAAAGAGCGTCGCATTAAAAGTATGGGAATCTATTTTTAACTTCATTTTATTGTTTTTAAGCTTGTTGTTCACTGGGGTTTCTGAAAGCTGTTTTCGATGTTCAGTTGTTGATGTTATATCCATAGTCATTGAAAAATATGAAACAAAACCAAAAGAAAGAACCCAAAAAAGTAATTTCATAACTTAGATAGATTTAATAAATTTTGCAGGAATACCTGCGACAACGGTATTGGCTAAAACATCCTTAGTCACTACTGAGCCCGCGGCCACCACTGAATTTTCGCCAATAGTAACACCAGGTAATATGGTTGCATTTGCTCCTATCCAAGCATTTCGTTGTATAATTACAGATTTGACGTCCAGCATTTTTCTCATAGAAGGATTTACGGGATGATTTTCAGTAATGATACTTACTTTTGGGCCTATCAAAACATCGTCTTCTATAATAATACCTCCAAGGTCTAAAAATGTACAGGCATGATTAATAAATACATTTTTTCCTATTTGAATATGCTTTCCGAAGTTAGTATGAAATGGTGTAAAAATTGTTGTACTTTCATCTATTTGTTGCCCAATGATTGTACTTAACCGTTCCCTAATCTGATTAACATTACTAGAAGCGTTAAGGGCAACAGATAAATTAATTGTATTTGAGACTGCTTCAAATATTTTTGGATACTCCGGGTCTGAAAATGGTATAACTCCTCCAGCCCTTAACCTACTAAAAATATCACCTATTGTTTGCGCCATAATTGTGTCATTTAAAAAATTTAAGCGTATTTCATTGCCTAAAAAATTATTTTAAGATACTAGAAAAAGTTGCTTTTGACCACTGTATAAACATTATTGCAAAACTTAAGTTTACACTCAGTTAGGCGTTGGCTGCGCTGCTGCCTGTCAAGCAAGGCGTGATCTTTGTGTTGATAAATTTTCAATTTGAATACGAAGCATATATCTGCAATATCTATTTCTATTAAGCTTTCCAAGCCACTATATGTAAGGCCCTTCCTGATCATATATTTGTTATACTGCAATTATATCATGCAGAGATATAAATCATTCTACTAAGAATGATGGCTTAGCCATAGCAAAACGGCGACTTAGGCACAACCTACGCTAAAGGGGTTCATGCAAACTCATGCTTAAGCTTTAAAACTGTGACAGGTATCGGTGCAACCTATGCAGAAAGGTGTTCTTCTGGCCACCATATCTCTTCCATTTCATATGAAAAAACTGCAAATCCAAATTTTTTTGCTTCAATTATAATGTATTCAAGTGGATCACCTAAAGCACCTACAACTAATGAAAAAGTAAAAACATCACCGTTTATATTATCTTCAAGTGGACCATCAGCCCATATCCACTCGAATTCATCATCTGATTCATCATATTGCATCGTCGATATACATGGATATTTCTTTTTTAAACCAGATATGAACTTGCTTAATTCTTGAGAAATTGAATCATAGTTTACTTCTTTTAACTCTTCCAACCGCTGGAATGCTTGATCTGTTTCAATTTTATTTATTTTGTTAGTAATTGCAAATATATAACTCATTAGTCAAATAGAATTAAAAAAAACAAGCAATTTCCTAGCCCCAATTACATACAAAGATCTTTCATCATTATGCCATTTTTCAAGTCGTGTGATAATATCATAAATCTGCAGATCTTTTTTTTCAAGGCCTAAATAAACCAATGTTAAATATCCATTTACATCTAAACCTAAGGCAAATTGCGTTACTTTTTTATCATTATTAGTTTCAACATCTTTTAAATAATTTAAAAATATTTTTTTTAAAAATTCATAAGTATTTTCTAAATCAGATGTAGACTCTATGGTTTTCCATCCGAACGAATCCATAAACTCAATTAATCTAGTTGCAACATTAATTGTGTTATCATTTTTAACATTCAAAATAAAATTGTTAGCGTATTTATTGTACCTATTTTCAATGCATTCATCGTAATCATTAATATCGAAGACATTGGCAAGTTTTTGATAAATGTCAAAACTACAATTATAAAATATTGAAAAATCATCTGTTTTTACGACTTTTTGTATTTTATCAAAGAGAGATTCATAAAAGATGGTTATTCTTGGTCTAAGAGAATATTCATCATAATTATTGGTATAGACGTACAAATTTATACTATGATTTGCCCCAAAAATTTTCCAAACTTTCCTATCCAAATTATAACCTTTGGTTGCAAAATACGGCTCTAAATGATTAAACAGAGAATTCTGCAATTGTTTAATTTCTTGACCTGTCATAATTTAAAATAATTTTAAAGTTCGATTAACTGATTTTGCTCCAGCATTACTACCAAATAATCTGTATGATTTTATCTTTGAACTAGGATACTTCAGTCCAATAATTAACATCCGCAATGCATAGATAGCGCCGCTGCCTATCACTCAAGCGTGATCTGTGCGTTCCCAAATTGCTAATTTGAAACATATTTGTTATCCTGCACTCATATCATGCAAAGATATAAAATGTAAATTATACTACCAAGATTTATGGCACAGCCATGGCAACACGGTGATCACGCAAAGACATACTTAAGCTTGATAAACTGTGACAGGCATCGGTGCAACCTACATTGAATGGGGTAAGCTTGATACGCTATGACACACAAAGTATGCAGGACGTTTCAATTATTCTAAAGAATTTTTTTAGTCTATACTCGTTTTTGCTCTCTTTATTATTTTTACAATTTCAAACCAAATAACAGATATAAACCCGATAGTCACACACATCAAAAGTTGAGATAAACTTAATGTTTCAAATTCAAAAAATGTGGTCAAAGGATTTACATAAAGTATGATTCCAACTATAACAATTGTGGCCAAAATGATGTATAAAACCATATCATTTTTATATTGTAAGGTTTTCAAAACGGAATAATAAAATGAACGGTTAATTAAGGTAAGAAAAATATTTGCGGTAATTAAAACGGTAAATGTCATCGTTCGTGTTAGGGCTTCATTAAATCCATTTATTACTGAATATTGGTAAATAATTAAAGTTCCTGCAGTTATGAGTAAACCTTGAACAACACTAATCGATAGTTCACTCCAATTAAAGAATGTTGTAGTCAGTGGCTTGGGTTTTTGTTGCATGGTATTGGGTTCAATGGGTTCGTTTTCATAAATGATAGAACAAGTCGGACCCATGATCAATTCTAAAAAAATAATATGGATGGGCGAAAAAATATTCGGATAAATCCATCCTAAAGCTAATGGAATAAACACTGTTAGTATGATGGGTATGTGAATGGATATGATGTATTGTATAGCTTTTTTAAGATTGGTGTAAATTTTTCTACCCATGGCAATGGCATCTACCATTTTGGACAAGTCGTCTTCTAATAAGATCAGTGATGCCGCTTGCTTAGCTATTTCTGTTCCTTTTTTACCCATGGCAATCCCTATATGAGCTGCCTTTAATGCAGGACCATCATTGACACCATCACCTGTCATGGCCACTATTTGGTTATTAGATTTTAAAGCATTGATTATTTTCAGTTTTGCTTCGGGAAACATGCGCGTAAATATTGCAGTATCCAACACTCGATTTTGTAAATCTTTTTCAGACAATTCCATCAGTTCATCACCAGTAATGGTTTTATCATAATCCTTGAAGCCTACTTGTTTGGCTATGGAAATGGTAGTAGCTGCATTGTCGCCTGTAATAATTTTTACTTTGATACCTGCAGCGTAAAAATCTTCCAGTACTTTCTGAATATTTTTTTTGGGTGGATCATAGAAAGCAACTATTCCTTTAAATTCAAAGGGTAAATCTTGTTGTTTGGAAGGATAATGATCACCAAAAAACTTAGAAACGCCTACACCCAACACTCTGTAACCATCCGTTGTTAAAAGATCGATAGCATCAAGAATATGTTGCTTTTCTATCTCAGTAAGACTTGAAACATCTATTAATGCTTCAGGCGCTCCTTTGGCTGCAATAATTTTATTACCATGGTTATCCGAAAAAACATGTGTCATCATGGGCGGTTTGCCATCTAATGGATATTCATGAACAAGTTTAAAATTTTGTCGTTGATCATTGGGTATTACCTTGGTGTAGGTTTGATGTAAAGCCACTTCCATGGAATCAAAAGGAATGGGCTCACTTGACCACATGGCTAATTCTATCAATTCTTTATCATCAGAAGTTAATGTATCTTCAGGACTAAATACTTTATTACCTTTCAATACAAACAATTTAGCTAAACTCATCTTATTTTCAGTAATCGTTCCTGTTTTATCTATACATATAACCGTAGCACTGCCTAAGGTTTCAACAGTTTTTGTTTGCTTAACCACAATCCCCATCTTCATTAAGCGCCAGGCACCTAAGGCCATAAAAGTGGTAAATGCTACAGGAATTTCTTCAGGTAAAATGCTCATTGCCAAAGTAAGAGATTGTAATAAGCTGTTCAATACATTTTGTGTCTTCCAATAATTAATGACCCACACAATGACAAAAACGATGGCACCAACGATAACCATCCATTTAACAAAATTAGCAATTTGTATCTCTAATGGTGTTTTTTCTTCATTGATGCTTTCTAAACTCTTTCCGATTTTACCTAATTTAGTTTCATTGCCAATGGCGGTAATTTTTGCAATGGCCAATCCACTGGCTACGATGGTTCCACTATAAACAAAATTATTTTCATGGTCTTTATTTTTGTAAACAGCAAGGGATTCACCGGTGAGTATAGATTCGTTTACTGAAAAATCGCTGGAATACACAATACATCCGTCTGCGGTGATGGATGAGCCTTCTTCTACTAAGACGTAGTCGCCAAGTACTATATCTTCACTTTTGATTTCGATGACTTCTGAATTTCGGATGACTTTACCATTGGGTTGTGAAAGCTCTTTTAGCTTTTCCAAAGCATTTTTACTTCGCGAATCCTGATACAACGATATGGATGCGATAATAAGAATGGCAACTACCATAATGATACCATCAATAGTTTTCCCACTAATAAAATATATTGAAGAAGTCACCAACAATAATATTATCATGGGTTCTTTGGTGATTTGTATTATAGTTTCTATAAAACTATAGTCTTTTTTGTAAGTTAATCTATTTTGCCCATATTTTTCTCTGGCAAGTATAACTTGATCACTGTTTAAACCTGGTATATCGAAGTGGTTTGCTGACATAGTCAAATATTTTCTTTTTGTATGTGTGGTATTGTAAGTCGTTCCTACCAATTAGTTAATAGATTACATCCTACCTTAAAGGTCGCTGATCGTTACATATTATTTTATATACCACACAAATCTAAAATTCGTTCTACTGATGACAATCTGTACAAGTCAACTTCCCATTTCGGTAAAGTACAGTCGTGATACCGTTGGTTGTGGTAGGTTGATGACACTTATTGCAATCTACGGTAACATGTGCACCTTCGAGCTTAAAACGTGTATTGTCGTGATTAAAATTGCTTCTATCCCACTTTTCAAAACCATGACATCGTTTACAATCGGTTACACCTGCTGCTTCAAACTGAGACCCATGTATATTATCATGACATGAAGCACATTGCTGATCAAGATTTATAAATTGTTGGGTGACCTTATTGTCTACAGCCTTAAAGTGGCACGACTTACATGAAGTGGTTTGGTGTTTGCCTAGAAGCTTGAAATTGGTCAGTTGATGGTCAAAATCTATGCTTGCCCAATTATCATTATTATGACAAGCCGCACAATCATTTTTTGGGATAAACTTTTCAGAAATAAAATCTTTATGGATATTGTCGTGGCAATCGATACATTGGCTACCGATGTTCCTAAATTTCCATTGAGTACCGTCCGATTTATGACACTCAAAGCATGGAGTGGCCTGATGTGCACCTTTCAGTGGAAATGCAGATTTTTCATGCCGCTCAAAATCAAAACTACTACCTACAAAACCAGCAGTATTATGACAAGAAATACAATCATTGTCAGGTAATGTGGCAAAATCTCCTTTATGGTAGTCCTGATGACAATTTTTGCACGCATCGTGTGCTAAAGGAGCAGTCATGTATGTTTGGGTATGGCATTTGCGACAATCTACTGCCGTATGTTTGCCTTCTAAGATATATCCTGTTAGATCATGATTGAATGTTTTGGGAATATTTTTAATCCCGAATGATTGTTGAGTATGGCAAGTGATGCAGTCATTTCCCAATTTACTTTCGTGTATGTCTTTATGACAAGTAAGGCAGGTGATGTTATTGTTACCTGCAAATTCCTTGTAGGTATCCTTAGTACCAGGTCGGTTATCGTGACATTTTTTACAGTCTATGGTTTTGTGTTTGCCTTCTAGATTGAAACCAGTCAAACTATGATTAAAGACAGAAGTAGTTTTCATCTTACTAAAAGACTCTACACTATGACATGATTTACAATCAGTACCGAAATTACCATGGTGTGGGTCTTTATGACAGGAATTGCAATTTTTGAATGGTGTATTGGCAAACTGTTGGAATTTTTTACCATTTTTCATCTCCACTTTATGACATTTTGCGCAGTCTACATTGGCATGACCACCCGTTAAAGGAAAATCTGTTTTATTGTGGTTAAAGTGGGTTGCCGGAGCGAAGTTGTCATAATTATGACATTTTGCACAATCATTGTCCATCGTTTTTTGATGGTAGTCATCGTGGCAAGAGATGCATTTTAGATCTAAACCTAAGTATGTATTGTTATTTTGTTTGATTTTGAAATCAGCGATATGATCATCTGCATGACATTTGGCACAGTCGTTCACTTTTTTGTGTGCACCTTTGAGTTCATAGCCAGTGAGATTATGATTAAAGTTCTTTTTGTCAAAACGAATCATCTCAAACTTCACACCATGATGTTCACTATGACAAGTAATACAATCTTTGCCTTTTACATCTTTGGATACATGATATCCTTTATTTTGAGCGATTCTATTTTTTAGAGGTTTATGGCAGTCCAGGCACTTTTGCTCCGAGATTTTAGCACCCAGATCATGACAAGCCGTACAATTACTGATACCTTCTAAAGATGTGTGCGCTTTGGTCAGTTTTCCAGGCGATATTTGGGCCATAGACGCTACCATACTTAACGACCCGATAAAGAGTGTCAAGCTGATTCTAGTGAAGAAGATATTTTTTAAAATGTTGTGCAATGACTATTTTTTATGTGATAACATCGTGTAATTAAATCTTTTGGATATCTCAATTCCAGCTTTTTGCAAAAATTGTGTCGGCAATTCTCCGCCTGCAAAAATATAGACAAAATCATTGTCTAAGGAAAGTGCTGACTCATCTTTCAGTGTCAAATGAACATGTTTTTCAGTTATTTCTTTAACGTTGGAGCCAAATATCACCTTTAGCTTACCTGTCTCCATGGCATGGGATATATTTTGAGCATTTAAAGGTTTGATTCTATTGAACTGTTCACTTCTATAAGATAATACTACATCGTTTTCATCCGCCAAAAGCAAAGCACTTTCGATAGCTGAATCTCCACCACCGACCACCAAAATCTGCTTACCATTAATCAATTCGGGTTCGAGGAGTTTATAGGTCACTTTTTCTAAATGCTCACCAGGAACTCCCAATTTTCTTGGAGTGCCTCTGCGACCTATAGCCAGTAATACTCTATGGGCAAAAAACGTATCGCCTTTTAAAGTGGTAATCAAAAATTGGCCATCTTTTTTACTTATTTGTTCAACTTTGGCATGCTCCACTATTTGAATATTATTATTACTAATAGCTTCATGCCACAGTGTCAGTAATTCAGTTTTGCTTGTTTGGAAAAGTTTGACTTTTCCATGTCCAGGTAGATCCATAGGAGATGTCATCACTATCTTAGCTCTAGGAAAGTTATACACGGTGCCGCCCAAGGTATCTTGTTCTAATGTAATGGCATTTAAACCCATTATTTTTGCTTGTAGCGATGCAGAAATACCGGCCGGACCAGCACCAATGATAACCAAATCATAATCCGCTTGGTGACCTTTTACTACCGTCTCGGATATACATTCGGCCGCTTGCTTACCCTGTTCCACACTATTTTTGATCAATCCCATTCCTCCCAATTCACCAGCTATAAACATACCCTGAACATTGGTTTCAAAATTTTGATTAACATGTGGTAGATCTACACCTCGTTTTTCAGTACCTATTTTTAATGAGATAGCTTCAACTGGACATGCATGAAAACAAGCACCATGACCAATACATCTGGATGCATTGATGAGTGTAGCCCGACCATTACGGATACCAATGATTTCTTTTTCAGGACAAGCGATGACACAAGCGCCACTTTTGATACAATTATCTTCATCAATATATGGGTACAAGGATACAGGTTCGTAGGCCCCTGCTTCTTTAGCTATTTCTATTTTATAACCTACATCTTTGGATTCTTTCTTTAATTTCCTGATGTAAACATACATAATCAATGCACACAATAAACCAACAATGGTATATATAAGTATTTCTTCCATCATAATCAGAATATCCAGGTATAACCAAAAGCAACCGTCACTACGACATGGATGATCATAATAATCAGCATGATCAAAGCGAATGGAAGGTGAGCAATGTGCCAATATCTAAAAAGCTTTTGCATCGTAACCAATCGATGTATCTTGCGTGTGAGCGCCATTTCAGTGCTTACAAGATTCATGATAAGATTCACTTCTTTGGCAGATTTATTTTCATTTTTTAATTTAGATCTGATGGCGCTTTTGTGTTTAAATTCATCTACATATTGTGTAAAAAATCCACTAAATCCATGGTAGTTATCAGGAGATTTTATGGCTGTAGATTTGATCAATTCTCCAATATTGATGGCAGAATTGGCAAGATGATCGACCATATTGGCATTGGTCTCTGTCTTCATTTCCTGTATTTCGTGTAGACTCAGTTCCCTACCTTGTATTGTCCTCGGTATTTGCAAATATATAAACCTGCCAATGACACCGCTAGCCACTACGGCCACCATGCTCCAAAAACTAATAGAAACGATACCTCCAAACTTAAATGCAGTATGAAATAATACCATGATCGGACCAAGCGTACATAAAAATATATGAAACTCTAGCCAATGTTTTAGTACACCTATCCTACTTAATGTCCGAAATCTTTTTCTGGCCATGTAGCCAAATACGCCAATCAGAATCAGTAAGGTACCTATGATACCCAAACCATGCCCTACCAGTCCATTGGGTTTTAAGGCAGTATGACTTTCGTGATAAAACCGCTCTTCCATACTGGTACCGTAGTAAGATGCTCCATTTACGATCAAAAATACGGTCACGGCAATTACTATACTGACTAGAGAGGCGACATAGATTTTATGTCCGGTTGATGTCATTTTTTAAAATGTATGATTCGCAAAGTTATTAAATTTTACAAACTCACCAAAGCAAAATTGTGCTATGATGATCAAGGTCATATTTTATAAATATATTGTTTGGTTATTTTGATTTTTCTATTCTTTCCTTCAACATAATCAAGTCTAAAAAATCATTGATATTTTCTTCCTTGAGCGCTTGATAGACCTTTCTGTCTTGATTTGCTCTTTCGGCCATTTCGTACTTCATTTTCTGATATTGTAGTCTTGCCCATTGATTTTTTCGCAAATAATCCCTGGTTTGGATATGCCTTTCCAATGCCTTACTATGCGTAGGACAAACGTATAAATGATGGCTAATAGTATCCAGTATAGGATCAGCATAGTTTTGTGATCTTTTGAAAACGTCTCGATCTTCGATACCTTGGTTACCATTATGATAGTACCCTATTTTTTCCAACGCTGATTTAATTATTGTAAATTCATCATGAGTTTTGTAGACGATGTCTATATCTATGATGGGTTTTGCGTCTAGATTTGGTACTGATGTGCTTCCGACATGCTCGATGATAAAAGTATTTGTACCAATAGCATTTTCTATTTTGGTTTTAATACTTTCAAAATGAGTTTTCCAATCTGCTGTGTATTTAAAAAGTAACATATGGCATTGGTTTACAGTAAACTAAGTTTTGGTATATGAATTGCTGGGCAAAAGTATAGTTTTTATTGATTTAGAAAGCATATTGATTTGCTTAGAACGATATTTTAAAATTTTAAAATTGAGTCCACTCCAAAAAATCGTAAAAATTAAAATGCCACTCATATATCGGTTAAAGACTCTAATTTGCATAAATATTTAAATTTTTTTTATTTTGTACTTTTTTGTGCCTTTGTTGCAAAATTATACTTTTGAAGTACGCTCAAGGTTTAAATTTATGAACTATTTATCTAACAATTGCGTTTACATTACAGATAAAATATGCTCAGTAGATTTTTACATATCATCCTTGCCTTAAATCTTTTGGTTTCTTCCACAGGAGTAGCCGTTTATGAGCATATTTGTAGTAAAAAAGGTACCACTTTAGGGTTTTTTCAAAAACCAGAAAACTGTTGTCACAAAACTAAAGTCAAATCTTGCTGCCTTAAGAGTAAAGCAAAGACTTGCAGTATTCCGATTGATACAAACGCTAGCCAGCCAACATTCAACAAAAAACCTTGCTGCGAAGACAAATCTCACTTCAATAAACTAAACATTTCTGCTACAGCTTATGATAAAATAGTTCTTGAGTATGTCCAGAATATATTTTCATTTTCAGAGCAAAGATCTATTATCGAACTATTAGAACTACCCACTTCAAATGAAAAAACTTTATCTTTTCGATTATACAAACCACCGCCACTCTATACAAAAAATATAAGAGTTCTCCACCAGTCTTTTTTATGTTAGGCCTCTAACGCAAGAGCATTTTTTACATTATAGCAGATATAAATGCTCTCTTTTAGGCTATAGTCAATGTCGACTTTCAAGATGAGATAACTGATTCATTAAGTTTATTTTTTAAACAAGGCATTTGAAATTTTCACATTGCTTTAGATTTTAAAATTTGGACTATCATCGATATCAGTCATTATTTATTTCATCAAAAAAATAACATAAAAATGAACTCATTCATTAAAAATACCATCATCATTTTGATATCTTTATTTGTATCGGATATCGGTATTGCACAAACTAAAAATCTAAAAGTTGCCGAAGTAAAAGTGTATGGCAACTGTGGTATGTGCAAAAAGAAAATAGAAAAAGCTGGAAATGCCAAAGGTGTGTCCACTTTCCTATGGGATGCTAAAACAGAGATGGCAAAGATCACAATAGATAGTACTAAAACTACTCTAGATCAAGTGCTCAAAAAAATCGCTACTGTAGGTTATGACAACGTAAAATACAGAGCCGCAGATAGTGTCTATGATAAACTTCATGGCTGTTGTAAATACGACAGACCTGCTAAATCAAGTAAATAAAATGAGTATGAAATATTTATTGATCTTATTGCTTATAATTCCAATGATGTCAGTCGCGCAGATAGATTTTCCGCCCGCTAGTCCTGATGCTACTTGGAATCACCAATTAGGATTTACACAAGTATCGCTGAGCTACTCTAGGCCACAAATGCGTGGGCGAAAAATATTTGGAAGCCTTGTACCATATAACGAATTGTGGAGAACTGGAGCTGGAGAAAGTACCAGAATCACCTTTAGTGAGGACATTATTTTTGGGGACCAAATGGTTAAAAAAGGGAAATATGGTGTGTATTCCATTCCCAATCAAAACCAATGGACGATCATATTGAATGAAGATTCAAGCCTTCACGGAGATTTTGGGTACGAAGAAAAGAAGGACGTATTGAGAATTAAAGTCAAACCAACTTCTTTTAAAGAAGTACAAGAATCATTCACCATGGATTTGGTAGATTTTAAAGCTGACTATTCGGCTTCATTAGAGTTGAGATGGGAAAACACTTCTGTCAAAATTCCTATCAAGAGTATGGCTGATGGAAAGATCATGGCACAAATAGAAGAAGTACTTTTAGTAAATCAATCTACTAATCCTGGTTTGCTTAATAAAGGTGCCCAATATTATGTAAACCAAAATAAAGATCTCAATCAGGCAGCCATTTGGTCTCAGCAATCAGAGAAGTTTGCTCCTGATAATTTTAACTATGCCCTACTTACTTCTAAAATATTTTCAACATTAAAAAATTATCCTGAAGCCATAGCCGCGGCAGAAAGAGCCTTAGAACAAGCTGATGACGACAAAATGGCCGAGATCAAAGCACAAATAGAAGATTGGAAAAAGTATATTACTCCTCAAGGTATGAAAATAGGCCAATTTTTGCCAAATGTGACTATACAAGGTATCAAAAAGGACGTGGTAAACCTTCAGGATTTAAAAGGGAAAACACTCTTGATAGATTTTTGGGCTTCTTGGTGTGCTCCATGTCGTAAAGCAAACAAAAAATTGGTCAAGCTGTACAAAGAGTATGTTGGTAAAGACTTTGAAATGGTTGGAATTTCAGTAGATAAGGACATGAAAAAGTGGCAATCCGCCATACTAAAAGACAAATTGGAACATTCCCAGTATATCGATCCAAAAGGTTTTGACGCAAAGTCAGCAGAAGCCTTTGAAGTAGAAGCATTGCCTGCCAGTTATTTATTTGACAAAGAAGGTAGGTTGGTCATGATTAACCCAACAGAAAGTGAAATCACCAATTATTTAAATCAAATCAAAATGAATTAAAATGAACTTTAAATATATCACCGTATTAATTGCATTTGTATTTACGTTTACGAATACAAATGCTCAAATTTCCAAGGTAGAAATCTTAGCTACGGGTCTTACCTGCTCTATGTGTTCTAATGCCATCAACAAGCAACTCAAATCACTACCGGAAGTAGATAGCGTAGGTGTCGATCTCAATACCAATACTTTTACAGTACACATCAGCGAAAATACAGCTATAAGTCCCAGAAAACTAAAGGAACGAGTAGAAAAGGCTGGCTTTTTTGTGGGTTCTATGATCGTTACCATGAGCTTTGATAATGTCGCCATACCCAATGATAATAAAATTGAAATCGATGGTTTTTCATTTATGGTGTTGGAATCAGGATCACCACTGCTTAATGGAAGTGTACCATTTAGAATTCTGGATAAAGGTTATGTGACACAAAAAGAGTTTAAAAAATTGTCCAAAGCTCACTCAAAAATACCCACATTCCTTGGTGGTGGCGAAGATGATTATCACATAAAAATCCAATCCTTATGAGAAAGTTTTTAGTCATTATTTTTACTCTCTCATTTTATGGTGTAAAATCTCAGGAGCTTTTTGTAGTAACAGATCCTGCGAGCAATGTTCCAACTGGTTCGCTTGGAGTCAGGTTGGGTCACTCCCTTTTTAAAGAAGTTTTTGAACCTGGCTATAATTATCATTTAATGCCAGAAATCACCTATGGTATCAATAAGTCGCTTATGGTACGAACGTCAGCATTTATAAGCAATAGAAATAATAGTCTTTATGCTGAGGGCTTTGGCGTATTTGCAAAGTATAGATTCTATTCCATTGATGATTTGCACAGTCATTTTAGAATGGCAGCTTTTGGCAGATACAGTTTCAATAGAGCAGATATCCATCAGGAACAAATAGAGACCATGGGTCACAATACGGGATATGAAGGCGGAATCGTAGCCACACAGTTGATAAAAAAAGTAGCCATCAGCACATCCATTAGTTATGAAAAAGCAATGGACAATAGACCAGATTACGAATTTCCCACCAGTCAAGGAAACACTGCATCAAATTATACGCTTTCTGTTGGTAGGCTGATGTACCCCAAAAAGTACACCACCTTCAAAGAAACTAATATCAACTTGATGCTAGAGTTTATGGGTCAAACCATATTGGAAAATGGTAAAACATTTCTCGATGTCATCCCGTCCATACAATTTATATTCAACAGTCAATCAAGAATAGATATCGGATACAGACGAGAATTATATAGTTCCATGTTAAGATCGGCACCCAATGGTATTTATTTGAACTTGGATTATACTTTTTTTAATGTTGGTGGCTAAGATTTGAATAAGAAATACTTTATGCAAAAATAATTTTTAATTATTGATAATGAAAGTATTACCAGTTTTTAATTCTTAATAAGTACCTTTATGACATCAATGATATTTTCAAAATTTTCTTTAATACAAAATTAATTAAAATATGCAATCTAAACTTTTTACATGGGCATTTTTATGTTTGTTTGCTTTACCTCTGATGGGGCAAATGAAAAATTTATCTTTTAAGTTCAATCATACAGTAAATGGATTGCCATTAGAGCTAGACAAAACGGTATTTAGCATCCATAATGGTAAAAAAGTAAAAATCACCAGAGCTGACTTTTATTTAAGTGGGATTACACTATTTAACAATAATCAGGATTCTTTCAAGATAGAAAAATCTTATGTACTCTCAAGTGCATACGAGCCTGACAAAATACATGCCGTAGGTGAATATCCTCACAACTTTAGCTTTAATAAATTGAAAATGGAAGTCGGTTTAGATGAAGAAACCAATCATGCAGACCCATCTCCTTATCCGGCATCTCACCCGTTGGGACCCAAAAATCCAGACATGCACTGGGGCTGGGCTGGCGGTTATAGGTTTATAGCTTTGGAAGGTTTTGTAGACAGTAATGGTGATGATATCCCTGAAAATACTTTCCAGTTTCATGGATTAGGGGACGAGCTACTATACAGTTCTATTTTAACTCTTCCCGAAAATCATCATCCTGACTCTGAAGTACTTGTGATTAGTTTAGATTATAACAAATTATTTAACTCAATAGCAATGACTGGAAATCTAATCCATCATAATAGTGGAAAACTGAATAGCGTCATCCTTTTGAATGCTGCGCAAGGTGGATTTATGACGCCTGCTAGTACTTCATCGATAGAAAATACATCTTTTGATGCTGTAGCCGCATTCTCTCAAAATAATCGCGAAATTCAATTGGACTTTGACCATGATGAAAATCAAAAAGTCATTTCTATTTTCGACACTTCTGGAAAAGAGATCAAAAGTTTGACAACAAATGCTTCTTTTTACAGTACTACTTTGGATACAGAGCTCAGCGGCAATTATATCATAACTGTATTCAACGGTCATAGCAAAGTTGCAAAGCAGTTTTTTATTCATTAAAGAACACAAATTGTGATTAGGTCAGGCAAAAAGCAATTTTTATTCTCCATAGTACTTTTTGTATTATTGATTATTTCTGCTTGTGTAAAGGAGGAAGAAGGGACTACGTTTGATTATTCAAATTTTATCCCTTCTCATTTTCCGACACCAGATCTTGCATTTGAAGACCTTCCTACTGAAGCAAAAATTAAACTAGGTAAAAAATTATTTTATGATCCGATTATGTCTGCCGATAGTACGATTAGTTGCGCTTCTTGCCATAATCCTAATTTAGCTTTTTCTGATGATGTAGCCTTAAGTCTAGGCGTCAAAGGTGCTTTGGGTACTAGAAATGCACCTACTTTGGCCAATGTGGTTTATCAAAAAAGATTATTGAGAGAAGGTGGACTTCCAACACTTGAAATGCAGGTTTTAGTTCCTATCCAAGAACATAATGAATTTAATACCAACATACTCCTGATTGCTGATAAGCTAAACCAAAGCAAACCATACAGAGATTTATCCATGGCTGCATTTGGTAAATCCGAAATAGATGCTTTTGTGATCACTAGATCGATTGCTGCTTTTGAGCGCGTTTTGGTCAGCGGTGACTCCAAGTATGATCAGAACATCCAAGGAAAAGCAAAGCTTACAGAGACGGAAGCCTTGGGTAAGGAACTATTTTTTTCTGATAAAACCCAGTGTAGTAGTTGTCACGGAACTTTTCTTTTTACAAATCAAACCTTTCAAAATAATGGGCTTTATTTACAATATAACGATGATGGTAGAAAAAGATTTACCGATCTAGACGCTGACGATGCTACTTTTAAGGTACCCACATTGCGAAATATTGCCTTGACATCACCATACATGCATGATGGCTCTATTCAAACTTTGGAAGGAGTCATCGAGCACTACAATTCTGGAGGCAAACCACATCAAAACAAAAGTCATCTTATCCATCCTTTGGATTTGACCAAAACTGAAAAAGAAGCTTTGTTAGCTTTTTTGAAGACACTCACAGATCAAACTTTCATAAACAATAAATACTTCAGAAATGAATAATCAATTGATAACTTTCACTTTGGCTATTTATATATTACTTGGTTTAATAGCTTGTGCAGACGATATAGTTGAAAGTCCACTATCTTTTGACGCTACACCTTATGTATTTAGTTATGGAAATTTACCAACTCCTGAAATACCTTCGGACAATAAGCTAACAGAGCAAGGAGTCAAACTAGGCAGAATGTTGTTTTATGAAAAACTATTGTCCAAAGATAATTCCCAATCTTGTGCTTCTTGTCACCAACAGAAGGATGGTTTTTCAGATTTGAATCGGTTTAGCAAAGGAGTTGAAGGAAAATTTGGTAATAGGCAAGCTATGCCCATCTTCAATTTGGCGTGGCATTACAACGGATTTTTTTGGGATGGTCGAGCACAAAAATTACGAGACCAAGCTTTAATGCCTATTCAAGACCCATTGGAGATGAACGAAACAATTACCAATGTAATATCCAAATTGAACAATGAAAAAAAATATAAAGACCAATTTAAGCGAGCTTTTGTCAATGCAACCATTGATGAAACCAATATTTCTCTCGCACTCGAACAGTTTATGCACAGTATCGTATCCTATGATTCAAAATATGATAAATATTTGGCGGGCAAAGAAAAACTTACGGAAGCAGAAGAAAGAGGAAGATTATTGTTCTTTACTGAGTTTGATGTAACTGGAAAAGTAAAAGGTGCGGAATGTTTTCACTGTCATGCAGGACCCAACTTTTCCAATGATGAATATATGAATAATGGCTTAGACAATGATGCAAACTTTACAGATTTGGGAAGGGCCCGAGTCACCAAACTAAAAGAAGACAACGCAAAATTTCTCACTCCATCTTTGAGAAATATAGCACTTACGGCTCCGTATATGCACGATGGTAGGTTTAAGACTTTGGAAGAAGTCATAGAACATTATGACCTTCATGTCAAAAATAGCACTACCGTTGATTTTTTAATGCAATATAACCTTCAACCTGGTGGATTGAAACTTACTTCAGAAAATAAGTCTGATTTGATTGCATTTTTAAAAGCGTTGACTGACCCATCCTTAGCTAACAATACTGCTTATGCTAAGCCTAATTAAAGTAAGTACTTTGTCAGCAATGATTGTATTTGGTTTACGATTTAACCAAAATATCCCATACAAGCCATTTCCAATCAATATTTAGCAAAGATTATTATAAATACGTCGTCAGTTTTTTATCACCTTCATCAATCTAATTTTTCCGTTGTTTTCTTGCAATTTGATGAAATACATACCATTTGTAAGGTGGCTTAGATCAATACTTTCTTTATTTTGCCAAAGCTTTCCCTTTTTTACAATCTTACCAGAAACATCCATAATTGTACAGTCAAAATCGAGATTGCTGATATTGACAAAATTCAATATGTCTTTAAAAGGATTAGGACTTATCTCAATATTCGATAAGGCATCATCTTCCAGACTGCTCAGAATAGCATTATCTTTGGTTATCGTATGTTTTGCTGCAAGCCATAAATAGGGATCAAACTCTGCCTGAGTTGCTTGAAAGGGAATATCGACATCAAAGATTTGACCATTACTACTATGGTCCAGCCTTATAAATTGTGATTCACTTCCGTTACTCAATTTTATTTCTACGGGCATCTCAAAAAAAGATACCGATGGGTGTGACGTGGTTTGTTCTATTTTTATTTTTACCGTATTGCCTGATTGAGCCCATTTAATATTGTAAGTAGGATATCCTTGTCCTTCGTACCAATCTTTAAAAAATTCAGAAAGACTTTCTCCTGAGGCATTTTCTAAGTGTTTTGTAAATTGAGGTGTTGTTGCAAATAAATAGCTTTTGTCATTTAAATAATTTCTGATACCCCTAAAAAATGGTTCATCTCCGAGTTTCCATCTTAGCATATGTAGCAAATATGATCCTTTATTATAGCTCAATCTACCATTGAATATTCTACTGACACTGCTGACGTTATCCACCTTTACTGATCCAGAAGGATTAGAGATAATAGAATTGACCTTACCTCGTTTCCAATTGAACCAATCATTAGGATTTTGAGGATGCCGCTCTCTACTTAGGCCTTCTAAGTATGTTGCAAAACCTTCATTTAACCATACGTCTTCCCAATTGCCACAGGTGACCAAATCTCCAAACCACTGATGAGCCAACTCATGTGCCAATAATCCCCAATCAAAATTAGTGACAAAGCTCATAGTCTGATGTTCCATACCTCCGCCCCAACCAAACTGGGTGTGGCCATATTTTTCTTTTTTAAATGGATAGTCAATAAACAAACTATCGAAAAACTGTAAGGCTTTTACATTAGCTAAGGTGCCCGAAGTAGCATTGTTCAGATTCTCGGGATAAACATAATTGACCATGGGCATACTGCTACCGTCAGACAGTTCAACATTATGAGTAAAAACACTGTAATTAGTCACCGCGATGGCCACTAAATAGGGCGCAATAGGGTATCTGTGTTTCCAATGATGCACTTTATGGGTAGTATTGGCTTCTTTTTCTCCCATAAATGTTCCATTACTTGCTGCTTTGTAAGCGTTTTGGGTCGTGATAAAAACATCTATACTATCTATCTTGTCATCCAGTCCATTTTTGCAGGGCCACCAATCTTGGGAACCAAAAGGCGCCGATAGTGTCCATAAAACAGGAGTGCCGCTATGAGTACTTTGTGTAAACGACCCTAATCCACCAGATGGAGGTGCACCATGATAAGTAATGGATATACTGTCTATTGTTCCATTAGAAATTTGTGCAGGGAACTTAACCATAAGTTTATAGGCTGAAGGCTGATCAAAGGCTAGTTTTTGGCCATGATAAGTAATACTATCGATAATCAATTTTTTTGAAAAATCAAAAGCCATTTGATTGAATCCATCACTTTCTACAGAAAAATACGGTGTTACAGTCCCGGATATATAATAAATGGCAGGATCAATCGTCCATTCAAACCTATAGTATTTCAAATCATAGCTATCATCAGAAGATCTGTTTATATGTTTTGGATTGAAATATCCATTTGCTGAATGCGCTTTACTACAATAATGATTTATTTCTAGATCGCCTTGTGCCATGATTATTGTCTGCAATAAAAACACATTAACCAATATCAATATAATAGACTTCATGAGAAATTATTTATCACAAAGATAATGGATTTAAAAATAGAATGGGTTTTTTATGTTTTCATTATTAATAACAGCATGTCCTACTAAACTTTTTGTTTATGGAAGGCAGTACTTCAAATAAAATTTTCATTTACAATTAGGTATAAATTTCACCAAAACAATTAACAAATGCAACATTGTTGCAATAAATACGTTATCTTTGTGACGGCTTTCTTTACAAAAGAAAACAATATGCATTTTCAGAATTATCCATATTTTTATTTCATTTAAAATAATTAAATTATGTCTACATTTAAAAGTTTAGTTTTTCTATTGCTCCTTGGTGTTTCTGTCGGATCTATCTCATCTTGCCATGATCACGATGATGATGAAAACAATACAGTAACTATCGACATTGTGACCCCTAAAGATGGCACCAAAGCCGCCAATGCTAAAACCGTAGAAGTACATGTAAAATTTTCTGCTTCAGTAGAAATGCATGAGTTGGAAATAAAACTTCATCCTGATGGAAACTCTTCCAACAACATCATCGATTTTGACAAACATACACACGACAAAACCTACGAGTTTAAAGAGACCGTAGATTTATCTTCTTTTCCTGCGGGAACTAAATTTCATTTAGAAGTAGAATCTTGCGAAGACCACGATTGTAAAAAAGTAAAAGTAGCAGAGTCAGAATTTACCATTTAAGTTGAGGTAAGAGATTTTTGCTTTCATCTTTAACAACATAATATGAATACCCGGCAGGAAATAATTTTTGTCGGGTATTTTTATATCTTATGCTGAAAGCTGATTTTGACACCCATTATAAAATTAAACCCTTGTTCGGGAATGTCTAATAATCTGTATCGACTCAAGTGATTTAGATATTGTGTGTTGAACAAATTATTTGCTTGCATATCTAAGATAATAGGTGTATTTCCACTTTTGATACCTAGTCTCAGTCCCATATTCCAAAGATGCGTTTCAGGAGTTTCTTTCTCTGATCTGTCCGTTCGCCATTGGCCTTTTGCGGCCATAAAATAACGGTGCTCGATGTGCCATTCTATTTCTTCAAGCCATGATTTGACACCTTTAAAGTCTAGATAAAAGGCAGTATTCACATTGGGCTGAGGTGTAAATGGCAAAGAAGTATTGGTCACCGGATTGATACTTTGTACAAAGTCAATGTTTTGATTTACATACCAGTTTTTGTGCGGTTTGTACGACCATTCTGCTTCAAATCCTGTATAAATAGCATTGTCTTGTCTGTATCGGAAGATTTGCCCGGATTCTGGTAAGTTGCTAAATCTAGCAGGAAATGTTGGTCCCAGATATATATAATTTCTAAAATAATTAAAAAAAGTACTAACATCCAAACTCCAGGATTTCGCTTTTTTACTGAATGAAATATCTGTTTGGTAGCCCACTTCTGACTCCAATCCCGGAGTACCTTGTTCATGTCTGAATGTCCCGTGATGGATACCATTTGATGAAGTTTCTACAGGATGTGGTATTCTAAAACTTCTAGCTACATTGTATTTTATGTATGAATCTGAACCCAAATTTTGGTGAAGACCTACGGCTGCTGACCAATTGTAAAAAGGCGAGTTCTCTGCTTTTGTGACCAGCGAATCTATGATATTTTCATTGCTATCCCAGATATATTGTCTGAAAAAATCATTGTCATTGTGTCCATAGTCTAAGCGTAATCCTCCGTGAAGGGTTAGGGTTTTGTTCAGTACTTTTTCTGACAATACAAAAGCACCACTTCTAAAGGTTTGAAAATCAGGTAATAAATATTCGAAACCACCTCTAATATTGGTCTGGTTTTGAACATCTATGCCAATATTCATTTTACTATTAGTCCACTCTTTTTCATAATGAGTATTGAGTGTAAAGGTACGTAGATGCAGTTGCAGAGCCAATTCTTCATTGACATTGAGCTGAGATACTGGAATGTTGTGAAATTCTGGTCTTGAAAACTCCTTGCGCAGGTTGTCTTGATATCCCAGGTTGATAATGATATGACCATGCTCGGTTTCAAAACTTTGATTGAGGGTGAGCCTTTGATGAGTCACTTCTTGTTTTGGAATAGCAATATTTCTTCTGTCTCCATCATCTTGGAGTGAATAGCTTCTAGGAATGCCCGTTGCGCCAGCAAATATGCCTGCTTCGAGATTATACTTTGACCAAGTGATACGTGTGATGGCATTTTTCCTCTTATAACCGCCCGATAAAGTCAAGGTATTTTCGTTGCCGGCAGTGTTTTTGAGCTGATTATTAAGTATCGGCAGTACAAATCCATTGTAAACAAACCGATCAGCAGGTATGGTATAATCTCCAAAATCCTGTAAAGAAAATCTACCGGTCAAAAAGATATTACTTTTATTTAAACTCACTTTTCCGGTCGTACTGAGGTGATCATTATTGGTTTTGTAATGAGATGCCAGGCTTCCGCTAACAGTATTCAACTCAGGGATTAGACCAGATTTGATATTGATCACACCACCCAATCCATCAGATCCATATTGAATAGTAGAAGGTCCTTTGATGATTTCTACTCTTTCGGCATCATAGGGGTCTATTTCAAGACCATGATCGGTGCCCCATTGTTGAGATTCTTGTTTTATACCATAAGAGTTGACAATAATTCTATTGGAGGAGAGACCCCGAATGACGGGTTTGGCAATACCTACGCCAACATTGATAGCGCTAATGCCGGGAAGTTTTTCTAGAGCAGTGGCAAAAGTACCTTTATTGTTTTTTTCAAAAAAAGCTTGTTGCAAATTCTGTGTATTTAACGAAGTTTCGTGCTTGGAGTTTTCATCCAAAATATGCACTTCTTCCAATAATGATTCCAATTCTGTAAGCTTTATGGTTCCCAACTGGACCGGATGTGCGGCATAAGGAACAATAACCGTATCGCTTTGAAAACCAACATAACTGATTATCAAAGTAATATTGTGATCATGTGCAAAATGCATGGTAAAGTAACCTTCACTATCGGTGGAAGTACCTGAGTCATGTTCATTATCAAATAAAACAGCCCCAAACAATGGCGTTCCTTTGGTATCGGTGATGCGTCCACTGATCTGTCCATAAATGGGTATTCCAACAACAAAAAGGAGGAAAGTAAAATATAATGATTTTGAAAACATCGTGCAAAAGTACTACTTAAATGCAACAATATTGCATAAATAAAAGTTTAAGTCTTTAAGAAATTGGAAAATGGGTATCAAAAATCGTTTAACGGCTGTCTTTTACTTGGTTTTAATTGCTGCTTTATTTTCGTGTAGCAGTGAAGCAGATATCACTAAGCCTGAGATCATATTGCAAAATTTTAATAAGCCACCAAAGAAAGACATCATTTGTGGTTTTGCCGATGACAATGTTATTTCTGTAACAGGTGGCGACAAACTCAAATTTGAAGCGATTTTTTCGGACAATGAATCATTATCCCAATACAAAATAGATTTACACAACAATTTTGACTGTCACGGACATGGAAGTGGAGCCACTCCAGGCATATCGCTACCACCTACTAGCGGAGATACAGAAGACTGGACACTATTGATCGTTAAAGATATTTCGGGAAAGGAAGTGATCGAAAATTTTGAAATCACGGTACCAGAAAATGTCACTTCAGGAGTTTATCATTTTATCATACAGCTCATCGACGAATCAGGAAATGATGCTTCTACTACATCTATCTATTCGCTAAAAGTCAACAACCCAACAGATAGTCTGGTGCCTGAACTCTTAATAAAATCGCCCGCCAATCCAAGTTTTACAGTCAAAAAAGGAGATATGATCACCTTTGAAGGTACCGTTAATGACAATAGAAATCTTGGCTTAGGAGGTAATGGTATGGTATTTTTGAGCTATCTGAATAAGACTTCAGGCAACGTCTTTTCTACCAATACGTATAAAGTTTTTACCGATGCGGATGGTAAGTCATCTTCATTTAGTCTTTCTTATACGATTCCTAACACTTTGGTTGCAGGCAATTATACGTATTCGTTAGTAGCTTTTGATGGTGTAAGAAATGTGTCAGAAGTTAAAACTTTTGAAGTCACAGTACAATAACTTCATGCAATAGTCCAGCATATTTACTGTTTTATTGTTATTGCTTTTCGCACAAAGTATCTATAAAAGCTCCCTAAGCAGAAAACAAGCTTTGATTAGCACTTTAAAAATTAACTTCTTTGCTTCCAAATTTTAAAGATAATATGGCAATTAAAATTTAATGAAATTGTCATTAAACATTTAACCATTTTTATTTAATCAATGAATAAATAAAATTATGAAACACAAAATTTATTATTTCCTTTTAATCGTAAGCCTGTCCCTATTTATTAGTTGTAACGATGATATAGATTTTGACCCTATAAACGAACCATTACCTTTGGCCACTACGACAGGTGCAAATACTTTCGGTTTTTTGCTCAATGATAAAACTTGGTTACCTTTTATAGAAGACAAAAATAAAAATGCATTAAGTGTAGTTATGGACCGTGACTCAACATTTATGTTTTCAATGAATTTAATTAGTGACAAAATCAATAGAAATGAAGCTATAAAAATTTTTTTAAACTGTAACAAACCAGGTCCGTGTATTCCTTCGACTTTTACATTTGTGGATACAAAAATTTTTTTGGGTTGTCAAGTTTTTGATCTAAGAAATAGTAACCTTCAATTCGAAATAACTCGTCTCGATTATGGTGCACAAATTATTAGTGGCAATTTCGAGATACTTGGTGCTGTCAATTCCTGTGGTACTGAATCAATAGATATTACCAAAGGCGTATTTGATTGTAAGTTTGCTAAGTAAATAGTAATTATTAAAACTTCTTTAAAATAGATAAAATTAAATACTTCAAATTATAAATGTATTAAAGTTCCCCAATGAACAATATTTTGTTACTTTGACTCTAAATTTTAATACGAATACCACCTATCATGCCCATTTCATCCCATTCCAATCACCAAATCCAATTTGTCCAAACTTTTCAAGACCTAGTAGCCACTCCTTTTCAAGGCGATATTAATGCGATTTGTTGGACGCGTGAGCTAATAGGAGATTTTGAAGAGATAGTTAATTCCATAGAAGTAGACGACAATATGGTCGAACTTTATCCAGACGTTCTTCTTGAGTTAGTGTTGACTGAATCAGGGCAGTTGGCACGTGACATTCTTTTGAATGACTTAAAACTCCTGGAAGCGCACGGTGCATCTCCAACGCTGAATATTATCCATCATTACGAAAGAGATCATAGCTATCCGTTTTTTCCTACGGATGTCTATTCTTTCCATGTAGATCGTGCGCCCATAGCAGCGGATACGATCTTATGTACCTACTTTGGCGCGTGCAGTGAGATCTTGCCCAATGAACAAGGCACACAAAAAGTGCTCATTCCCGAAATACGGGATGAACTGAAAAAGTTACATGATGGACTTGACGAAGATTTCGAATCTTTTTTGAGTGAAAATTTCTTTGATCTACACTATCAAGCCCATCCTGATGCACACCCTATCAAATTAGGTTTGGGCCATATCTGCAGATTGGCTATTGACCACCCAGAAAGTAAAGTGCTGCCATGTCTACATCGTGCACCCAAAGAAAAAAATGGCCGGAAAAGGTTGTTGTTGATTTGTTGATGTGGACAAATAGAACACAAGGTGTTATTTTATAGATACTTTCCTCTCTGAAGAAAAAAAGTTATTTATCATCATCCTTTTGTACATCCATAGCACTTTCGATTTCCTTTAAATAAACCCTATCAATCGGCTCTGTATAATGGAATACCATCTTTTGGTTGCGGAGATACATTTCTTTTGCTTTGCTGATATGTTGCAAAAAAAAAGAGTCGTTCCCCATTTTTTGATGACAAAGCGCTAAGTAATATTGGTTTTCAGCGAGATCATTTTGTGTGCTTTGTAGATTCAGTTGGGTGATGGCCTTATTGTATTCACCTGTTTCTAAATACATGACCCCTAAATGTAAATGATCAAAGACTGAGACTTGTAGCGTTGTATCTGCTATATATTCTTCCATAATGGTTATGGCTTTATGGATATCGCCCAATTGGTTGTAACAGAGTGCTTTGGCTACTTTGAGATGATATTGACCACCTGCAGAGTAACCGATATTTCCTTTGGAGACAGCTTCGAGAGATTCTATATCGTCGATGGCACCTTGATAATCTCTGAAAAATTGAAACTTGCACCATCCACGATAACCGATATTCTCTCTGAAGTCATACTCGACCGCTTTGTCTATCAGGTATTTCCATGTGATAAAGTCACCACTTTTGAGATATGCTGTGGATTTATTGCGATAAGCATAGGAGAAATGGGGGCATTTTTCGATGGCTTTGTCCAGTATTTCCTGGTATTCTCGGCTGTACTGATAATATTGGTAAGCATTTTCTGCGATCAGGCAAGCTTCATATTGCAAGGTATCTTTTTGATAAAGGAAGACATTACAATTTTGTGCTGTACTTATGTTTTGAACAAAAAAAACGATCCAGAAAATGATGAAATTGGTTGACTTTCTCATGGCAATATTTCTTTGATTTGACCATCTGTAATTTTGAATATCAGGTATTGGTAGTAATCTTTTGGTACTCTATTGTCAGTGAGTATCTTCCACCCTTTGAGACTTTTGGTGATGGTCATCAGTTGGTCTGTAATCGCATTATTAAATTGTTTTTCTTTGTAATCATATCCTGAACTTATCAAACGAAATCTTCCTGTCTGACCTTTGCAATTGACGATAAATCGGATACGGATCATTCCTGAATCCTTCGCTTCTTCCGAAGTTTTAAATTGCGTAGCAAATATATTATCTAATGCATACTTTTCGCCTTTGTACTGCATTTCTTCATTAAGATTGTGGTATTGTTTGGTGTTTTTTTCATCGCATAAAGTGAAATTAGGATCATCCAATTTGGGATTGTGCGCTATATCTCCCACCATGGATAGATATTTGGAATTCTTGGGTACGGAATGCTGCTGACAACTTTGGATCATTATAATTATGGAGATAAGAAAGAGGTAAATCTTGCGCATATTTCTTGTTAAAGGCATTATTATTTACAAAAGTAAAATAATTAATCAAAACATATGTCCATAATGCTTCACTTTTATCATCGATCCATACAGGTGCTAGTAAAGCATCTCGGCAGCCAAGCCTAGAAAATGATTAAGTGAAATTGCATTTCACGTTATTCTTAAGAAACTGTATCATTATCAGTTTGGGCCTTCAATATGATAAAACTCAAACATAAAATAGCCCTAGCTAGTCTTTCGATAATACGATTCATTTTAATAGCTTCAAAGCAAATTCCAAAACCACATCTTTTCGATTAATCACATCATCGATATTTTGGTTAATAAAATGATCAGGCAATATCCCTTTTTCATCAGGTAATGATGTTGCAGTGGAGATGTGCGTATTATTGGCTACATAATAATTGAGTTTGGTGTTTTTGAGTCTGCAAGATGTTGAGCCTGCTGAACAAAACTGATTGGAACCTAGTTCTTCACCAATGATGGTACCAAGTTTATGAACCTTGATCAAAGACATAAAATGACCTGTGGTAGAATTGCCTATGCCATCTATCAAAAACAAGACCTTGCCTTTGTATCCATTCGTGAAGGGATAGATGAGTTCTTCGCCTTCTATCTTGCCTACTTTGCCAGGAAAATCTGATTTTGAATAGTATGTAAATGGTTTGTCAACTAGATACTTTAGTAAATGAATCGCGGCCGACTGTGATCCACCACCATTAAATCGTACATCGATGATTAGATTTTGAATGCCTTTTTCTTCTATTTCTTTAAAGCTTTGATCAATAAAATCAATAAATTCTTGAAGATTATTCCATGAGTAATAATTGAATGAAGAGATGGTCAAAAGTGCTGCTTTTTTATCTTTCAAAACCTTAAAACATAACTGATTTTGACAGTATTGCAAATAATCCCAATAAGTACCTATATTTTGATGGGCTTTGTGAAGGATTACAGGTTTTTCTACACCTTGTATGGTGATGGAATATTGATCAGGCAAGCCAAGGGCATAAGGTATCAAGCTGGAAGACAAGGTATTGAATACATGATTTTTGGTCGTTTGTATGGTTCCTTGGGCCACAATGTGTTGATAAATATTTTCCATGACTTTGGCTACGGATACACCATTGATGGTCAATATTTCGTCTTTGGGTTTTACGTTGTCCTTATTTTCCATAGGATCCATAATATACAAATGACCATCTATCCATCTGGTTTGCATGGGAAATTTTAGTGACTGTGGTAGCATCTCATTTTCAGGATAAAAGCCACTCATTCCCGTATGTGCGCAACTTATGGCCGCTATTATTTTATTACAGATGTATGAAAATTCACTATATGTGGTTTCACCTGTAATCAGTGATTTACTTTCAATGACCAGTTTTTCTAAATTTTGGGGTGTAATGAACTTATAAACATTAGGATGAATTTTGACCAAAGACTGGTACAATTGGTCCAAGTCAGATATATACTGGGCGTAAGTATATTTTTTAGAGAACTTTTCTGACGGTGTCAGAGGTTTCTTTTCCGGAAACTTTATTTTTTCTATGTAATCTTCAGCATTAAAATTTTCAGGATTCATGGCTAGAGATTTTTCATAGTTTGTCAACGCGGCTTCCCTATTTCCTTTTTTGAGGTAAGCTTCTGCGAGACTGTCATAAGAGTTGGCAGAACCAAATTCATCCACAATCAATTGGAATATGGCAAGAGCCTCATCCAACTTATCAGCCCACAAAAATCCATAACCGTACATGGTGAGTTCATCTTCATTTTCAAAGTTGTACACTTCAGGTTGCTCTTTTTTCAGTTTTTGGTAAAGTGCAATCCTATCTTCCACCGGCTGATGATCCCATTCTTTTATTTTTTGTACTATGGACTTTTTCACTACGGTCAGTTCTTGTCCAGAAGACTCTGGTAGCGTTACTTGTTTTTGACTTCCTGCACAGGATATCAAACTAATAAAAAAAGCCAAAGGTAGGTACCACTTCAATGGACAGATGTTCATATTCTCAAAGTAAATTAGATTGTAAAAATATTGTGCATCAAAGTTAGCTATATTGATTGGCCATTAGCCAAATATGGGGTAAATAAAGGGTAAAAAAATATAAATCTTAAAAATATGAAAATAGATTTCATGATACAATCGCATGGTACAAAGCATCAGAAAGCAAACTTATCTGCGGTATGTGTAAGGACCTGAACACACCAAAATGACAATTTCCTGCTAGCTTTTTGTTTTTGATGAAAGATAACTTTAACATTTCATTATTACCATTTTCATAATTTTTGACCTATCTTTGTATAATGAAGCAATTTTCGGCAAGATTGTTGGTCTTTTTATGTATTATTTCTTTTTCACCAATAAAAGAAGTAGTAAAGGCACCCTTGGTGGTGGTACATTATTTAGAGCACCTTGCTGATTATCCTGAAATGACATGGGACCAGTTTTACTACATGCACTACACCGTTGACATTCACTTTGACGAAGATTATGATAAAGACAGACAACTACCCTTCAAATCATACGAGTATAGCTCTTTTCCATTCTTTGTAATTTCTGAAAATTCTGTGAGCGAAGTCAATGATTTTAATTTCAATTTTGATTTTAAAAACGCACTGAATACTACTTATCTTTTTGTGGTAAAAACTACCCAACTCCACGGAATTTTCCACCCTCCTAAATTTGTCTAAAGGTACCTTTTTAAAATTGGCCTTTCCTGTTTGATATTTGACTGCTGAAGCTTAGGGTTCAGTCACATCATATTTAATCATTTTTGATTAACTTTTATATCAATTTACATCAGATTGGCCGATTTGTAGTGCTCCACTTCCCGAAGGTAAATCGCTTTGGGGCCTGAGCATTCGTAGTATTTTATTTTTAGACAAAATCATAACATTATGCTAAATCGAATCATTGAGTTTTCGATTAAAAATAAGCTCATTATAGGCTTAATGACCGTTGCATTGATTGCGATAGGATCATTTGAAGCTACAAAATTACCCATTGATGCCGTACCGGATATCACCAATAATCAGGTACTTGTCATCACCCAAGCTCCTGCTTATGGAGCTACCGACATCGAAAGATTGGTAACTTTTCCCATAGAACAGGCCAACAGTAATATCTCAGGACTGAAAGAAATCAGGAGTTTTTCCAGATTTGGGCTCTCCCTGGTGACAATGGTCTTTGATGATGAAATTGATGTGTATTGGGCAAGACAGCAGGTATCGGAGCGACTCCAAAAAGTACAAACCGAAATCCCTGCAGATATCGGGACACCTGAGTTGGGACCTGTCGCCACCGGATTAGGGGAGATATATCAGTATGTAGTTAAACCCAAAAAAGGTTACGAATCCAAGTACGATGCTACTTCACTGCGTACCATTCAGGATTGGGTAGTCAGACGTCAGCTATTAGGAGTAAATGGTATCGCAGAAGTGTCGTCATTCGGGGGGAAGCTAAAACAATACCAGGTCGTCGTAGATCCCAATAAGCTTAATGCCGCTGGTGTAACCATCTATGAAGTCTTTGATGCCTTGGCATCCAATAATCAGAATACGGGTGGCGGATATATAGAGAAAAATGCCACTGCACTCTATATACGCACAGAAGGATTGATTGGCTCAAAGGATGAAATAGCCAAGATTCCGGTAAAATCTGTATCCGGTACACCCATATTGATTGGAGATATTGCAGATGTAACCGAGGGAAGTGCCACTAGATATGGAGCCGTGACCTATAATGATGAAGGTGAAGTAGCCGGCGGAGTTGTAATGATGCTCAAAGGTGCCAATAGTTCTGAAGTGATTCAAAACGTGAAAGAACGCATCGAACAGATCAAAAAAACACTACCTGAAGGTGTAGAAATCGAACCTTTTTTAGACCGTACCAAAATGGTCAATAATGCCATAAGCACCGTTACTACCAATCTGATGGAAGGCGCACTAATTGTCATTTTTGTCTTGGTCATCTTTTTGGGCAATCTGAGGGCAGGACTTTTAGTTGCTTCAGTGATTCCATTGGCTATGTTGTTTGCCATCATCATGATGAATATTTTCGGGGTTAGTGGTAATCTCATGAGCTTAGGTGCGCTGGATTTTGGTTTGATCGTAGATGGTGCTGTAATCATAGTAGAGGCAGTCATGCATCAGTTAGGACATAGCAAACATTATCAAGGATTTCAGAGACTGACATCACATCAGATGGATACAGAAGTGAAGTATTCAGCAGGAAAGATGATGAATAGTGCTGTCTTCGGACAGGTAATAATTTTAATAGTGTATCTTCCTATTTTTACATTAGAAGGTATCGAAGGTAAAATGTTTATGCCTATGGCTCAAACAGTAGCATTTGCATTATTGGGTGCTTTCATACTTTCGCTGACCTACATTCCGATGATGAGCACTCTGGTTTTGAGTAAAAAACTTAAACATGAACTTAACTGGTCGGATAAAATAATGATTAGGTTAGAAATTATTTTTCAACGTTCCCTTGAATTTTTTCTGAAAATACCAAAACTTACCATTAGTGCCGTTTTAGTCCTGTTTGCCTTATCTGTTTTTGTTATGTCGCGCCTGGGTGGCGAATTCATACCAGCACTTGAAGAAGGAGACTATGCAGTAGATACCCGCGTTTTGACAGGCAGCAATCTCAATACCACAGTAGAATTTACCCAAAAAGCAGCGCATATACTCCTGACCCGATTTCCTGAAGTAGAAAAAGTAGTCACCAAGATAGGCAGCGGTGAAGTGCCTACTGACCCAATGCCTATGGAAGCCAGCGACATGATGGTCATCATGAGACCCAAGGCTGAGTGGAAAAATGCCAAAACATTTGATGAAATGGCCGAAAAAATGGGCAAAGAACTGGAAGATGTACCGGGTGTGACAGCAGGATTCCAGTATCCGGTACAGATGAGGTTTAATGAATTGATGACCGGAGCGAGGCAGGACGTAGTTTGCAAGATATTTGGTGAAGATTTGGATACTTTGGCTCATTATGCCAAACATATTGGTGAATTGGTCAGTACTGTAGAAGGCTCTCAAAACCTATATGTAGAAGCCGTGACAGGTGTACCACAGGTCATCATCAATTATGATCGTAATGCCCTCGCTCAGTATAATGTCAGTATAGCAGACGTAAACAAAGCAGTCAACATGGCTTTTGCTGGTCAAAGCACAGGCATGGTATTCGAAGGTGAAAGACGTTTTGATTTAGTAGTAAGACTCAAATCTGAAGTCAGACAAAGCTTGGAAGATGCACAGCGATTGCTAATACCCGTAGGTAATGGCCAACAAATTCCATTATCAAAACTGGCTGATGTATCTATCAAAGACGGACCCAATCAGATACAAAGGGAAGATGCCAAAAGACGAATCGTCATAGGTTTCAATGTCCGCGGACGTGATGTGCAAAGCATAGTAAACGAGCTGCAGAACAAAGTTGATCAGGAAATCAAATTTCCCGCAGGATATTATATCACCTATGGTGGTGCTTTTGAAAATCTAAATCAGGCAAAAAACCGATTGTTGGTAGCCGTGCCGGTATCTTTGATATTGATTTTTGTGCTACTTTATTTTGCATTTAATTCTATACGTCAGGGACTTTTGATATACTCAGCCATTCCTTTGTCAGCTATTGGAGGGATTTTGTTTTTGGCTTTTCGCAATATGCCTTTCAGCATCAGTGCAGGTGTTGGATTCATTGCCTTGTTTGGAGTAGCTGTATTGAATGGTATTGTATTAATTGCAGAATTCAACAGACTCAAGGCTGAAGGTTGGACTGACCTGAGAAAGATCGTACTGATGGGTACCAAAGTAAGACTTCGACCTGTATTGATGACTGCTTTTGTAGCGTCACTTGGATTTTTACCTATGGCGATTAGTAATGGTGCAGGTGCGGAAGTACAGAGACCATTGGCGACGGTGGTCATTGGTGGACTAATGTTGGCTACATTTCTGACACTGATCATTCTTCCTATATTGTATGTACTCTTTGAAAAGAAAAGTATGGACAAAGAAGACCTTACAGAATTACCATATCATGGTCAAAACAAATAATTGATTTAACGTATAAATGATTTAATAATGAAATTAAATATTATAAACATCACGGTATTACTTTTCATAAGTATCCTTTTAGGAGCACAACAACGATCTATAAGTTTGGATGATGCCTTCAGGATTGCGGCAAAAAATAATGCTAAATTGCGTACTGAGACCAAATGGATTGAATATCAGCGAGCACTCATCAATACTTCCAAAATGATAGCGCCAACAAGTTTCACTGCTGAATTGGGTCAGTTTAACAGTGCCTTTTTTGATACAGGATTAGGCATTTCGCAGTCATTTCAGTTGCCTTCGGTTTATAAAAAGCGAAGTGAATTTAATATCCAAAAGGCAAAGACGGCTGAAGCGTATTTCAAAATGACTGAGATGGAAATCAAACAACATTTGGAAGAGATATTTGCTGAATATCAATACTTGGAAGCTAAATCAAAGCTATTAATGTATCAAGATAGTTTGTACGCCAATTTTCAGCAAAAAGCACAACTCAGGTGGCAAAAAGGGGAGACTGATATTCTCGAAAAAACCACTGCGGACCAGCAAAAAATCAATATCTCTCAGCAAATGGTTGCAATAGGTAAAATGAAAAATGTTCACTTATTGACCCTAAATTGGTTGCTCAATGATGGACAGGATTACAGGCCGTATACCACCAATCTTGATATCCTGAAATACAACATTCTTTTTGATAGCAATGCCATACAACGACATCCTGTTTTGCAGGCCGCATTGCAAGAAGTCAATGTTGCCAAAGCAGCAACATCTGTTGAAAAATCAGCACTTCTCCCAGATTTTAGCATTGGTTATCGCAATATAGGTATACGTGGCACAGGTGCTGATAATGTAGTTTATAGTTCCTCAGATCGATTTAGTAGTGTACAAATGGGTGTGGGTATTCCCATATTCCGCAAAGGTATAAAATCCGCTATCCAAGGGGCACAAATGCTCGAATCTGTAAAAGCTCAAGAATATGCCAGTAAAGTAAGTGATATGTATATGCGTGTCAGGCAACAGTACGAAATGTACACAGAAACTCAAAACCAACTTCTCATTTTCGAACAACAATCGCTTCCCAATGCACGTACCATTCGAAACGTTTCAGAAAAAAAGTTTGGCAATGGCGAGATTAATTACTTGGAGTATGTTATGCTGACCCAACAAGCAATAAGTATAGAAAGTGAATATCTGGAAATCAAACGTAATCTTAACATGCACATCATCAATCTGCATTATCTTATCCAAAACAATTAAGTAAAACACAAAAATTTATATTAATAAATATTTGAAAATCAATAAAAATGAAAATGTTTAAAATAAAAATACTAATAGTCCTTATATCATGGACCATCATTTATAGTTGTAAGTCAAACGAAGAAACACCAACAGTGCAGGCCACCGAAGCCATGATCACTACTGAAGTAAAACTAACAGAAGCACAATTTAAAAATACCAATCTGCAAACATCTGAGCCTGAAAAGATGCTCATAGGGCATAAGGTGACCCTCAATGGTAAGATCGAAGTAATGCCCGAACATACCATCACTATAAGTAGTCCAATGGCTGGATTTATCAAACAACTAAAACTAATACCTGGAATGAATGTCAGCAAAGGTCAAACCCTAGTGCGTCTAGAAGACAAAGAATTTATTCAGTTGCAACAGGATTATCTTTCCGCTAAAAATACTTTATATTATGCAAAACTTGACTTGGAAAGACAGGCAGAACTTGCTAAAAATCAGGCTGCGAGTGATAAGGTGTGGCAACTAGCGGAAGAAAAAGTCAAACAAACGCAAATCACATTAAGGTCTCTGGGCGAAAAACTCAAATTTATACACATCAATCCGGCTACTTTGACCGCAGATAATATGACATCGCAGATTACCATCTCGGCACCTTCAGCAGGTACCATCACAGATGTAGTCGTCAACAACGGTACCTTTGTACAAGCAGGTGATGAAGTGGTACAAATGCTAGACCATACCGGATCAAGATTGGTGCTCAAAGCATTTGAAAAAGATCTTCCTTTTCTTAAAAAAGGACAGAAAATATCAGCCTACTCCAATACCCAACCCAATGTAAAAATAGCAGGCGAAATAGCTTATATCACGAATAAAGTAGGTCAGGAAGGTTTTGCTAACGTCATCTGTACCTTGAGCAATACACATGAATGTATATCTGGCATGTATCTTAATGCAAATATTGAAGCCCAAAGTATGGAAAGCTGGACATTGCCTGATGAAGCTATCATCAGTTTTGAAGGACGAGAATATGTTTTTGTTGATCAGGGAAACTTCAAATATTCTATGGTAGAAGTTCAAACCGGTCAAAAGGAAGGTGGAAAAGTCCAAATAATTAATAATCAAATCTTTATAGGTAAAAGTATTGTTGTTAAAGGTGCTTATACATTACTTATGAAAATGAAAAATGTAGCTGAATAGTTATTCATTATGTACTTCCTAACCAACAGATCATGAAACAATTTATTAGTGATGTTTCCCAAAAAAGTTTTCCACTCAGAGAGCAAGTAACCGGCGTGTCTATCCGACCAGCTATATTGGATAAAATCAAAGAATCCATTCCGACTTTTAGTGAAGCGTCATTACTAGCCATAACTGAACTGAATGAATTCAGAGAGCGGTATATAACTGATTACCTAGCCAAGGAGCTTAAAGCAATTACTAATCTAGAACAAACCGTACTGACGAAGTTTAAAGAAAGGACCACCATATCTGACAAACTTGAAGATGACGAAAGTGAGTTACCCACATTTGGTCAGCGTATGGCAGATTATGTAGCTACTTTTGGTGGTAGTTGGATATTTATCAGCTACTTCGGACTTTTTCTGGTGATTTGGATTAGCATAAATGCTTTTGTGTTTTACAATAAAGGCTTTGATCCTTACCCTTTTATTTTGCTCAATTTAATTTTATCTTGTTTGGCGGCTATTCAGGCACCTGTCATCATGATGAGCCAAAATAGGAAAGAAGCAAAAGATAGAGAACGGTCCAAAAAAGATTATATGATCAACCTAAAAGCCGAGCTCGAAATCAAAGCACTTCACGAAAAAATTGACCATCTTATTATTTATCAGCAAGAGCAATTACTTGAGATTCAAAAAGTACAGATTGAGATGATGAATGATATTTTAAAATCCATCAATAAAAATTAAAATGACCAACCAAAATATTCAGACAGAGGTAGATGCCAGTTATCTATATAGTATCCTAGCACAAAACGAAGAAAATCCCGATGTTGCAGAAATCTTTCGTCAAATGAGTGATATCGAGAGACAACATGCTTTGGCGTTTATGGCCAAAAACAAAATATCTTCTGAGCCATTTCCAGCACCATCAGTTCGTGCCAAAATACTTCGAAGTTTAGGTAAAGTAATGGGCTATGACTTTATTTTGGGTGTATTGATGGATACTGAAAAAAGCCTGTCCAATTCGATATTGAATACTAGAAAGAAACTAAAACCTGATACGTCTTCGATATCTGATACGGCACATGTTACTATTTTGCAAAATATACTGAACAATCAAACTAAAGTTTCAGGAACTAATCTGGCGAGATTTGAGAAACGACACCGATCAGTGGGCGGCAACGCTCTTCGTGCTGCTGTATTAGGTGGCAATGATGGATTAGTTTCCAATTTTAGCTTAGTGATGGGTATTGCAGGGGCCACAAGTGGTAATGATGAGGTATTGCTCGCTGGGGTAGCCGGATTGCTTGCCGGAGCATTATCGATGGCATTGGGCGAATGGATATCTGTCAAAAGTTCGCAAGAGCTGTATGAAAACCAAATGAATCTGGAAATGGAAGAGCTTGAAGTCAATCCTGAGGGCGAAGAAAAAGAAATTGCACTCATTTATATGTCCAAAGGTATACCAGAGGGTCAGGCCAGAGAAATGGCTTCAGAGATCATTAAAGATAAAAGTAAAGCGCACGAAATATTGGTCAAAGAAGAATTGGGCATCAACACTGAAGATCTCAAAGGCTCTGCAATGGAAGCAGCTGTCACTTCATTTTTGTTATTTGCCGTCGGAGCAATTATACCTGTACTTCCTTTTTTCTTTTTATCAGGATTTAATGCTGTGATTTTGAGTACCATCGTCAGCGCCATCGGTCTTTTTATCATAGGATCCGCCATCACACTTTTTACAGGTAAAAGTATTTGGTATTCAGGGATGCGCCAAGTGATTTTCGGACTCGCAGCAGCTGCTATAACATACGGAATTGGTAGTTTGATCGGTGTGCAAGTAGCGGGATAGATTTTTTAGCTTTAACCATAAACCCAAACGCTTCAATATTATTTTTCACATTTTTAAAAATATTTATCATGAACGACGCACATTTGCATTTAGTATTTAATCATTTCCCGATCATCGTACCCATAGTAGGGATGATCATTTTGATAGTTGGTTTTTTTATTGACTCCAGTGTTGTTAAGAGGACCGCTTTGGGAATATTCGTATTGGGAGCCCTGCTGACCTTTCCTGCTATGTATACCGGTGAAGGAGCCGAAGAAATTGCAGAAAAATTGCCAGACGTGACCGACGCACTCATCCATGAACATGAAGAAAAAGCAGAAACTTTGGCCATCATTAATTACATACTTGGTTTTGTTTCATTGATTGGTTTGTGGGCAAACTGGAAGCAAAAATCTTTTGCCAATTATATAGCAATCGTAATTTTATGTTTGGGTTTGGCTGGTTTGTACTTTGGCAAAATGACTGGAACATCAGGTGGTGAAATCAGACATACAGAAATCAGAGTCGGATATAATGGTGGTCAGGGCATCACGCCTGAAGGCCAGAATCTTCAAGGGGATGATGACTGAATCTAATATAAGTCATTTACAAACTTACTCAACTGCTCTTAAACTCATGGGCAATCAGTTTGAATTAACTGCTGTCCATGAGTCTTTAGAAGTTTGTAAACATGCAGTTGAAATGGGTATCCTAGAAATCAAGAGAATTGAAGTCTTATTGACTACTTTTTCTGAAGATAGTATCACTGCCACTATCAATAGTAATGCTGGTATACAAGCTGTTCAAGTTCCCGATGAAGTTTTTCATCTTATTGAACGATGCGAACGAATTTCTATTTTGACACAAGGAGCATTTGATATCACTTATGGATCAATAGATAAAAAATATTGGAATTTTGATACCAAGATGGCCCAATTACCCGATTCAAAGTTGGCTAAAAATGCTATAAAATTGGTAGGTTATAGAAATCTGGTTCGTGATGTGAAAGAGAAAACCGTTTTCCTAAAGCATAAAGGAATGCGTATAGGATTCGGAGGTATAGGCAAAGGATATGCCGCTGACATGGCTAAAAAAGTAATGAAAAATGTGGGCATAGATCATGGTGTAGTCAATGCTTCCGGAGATCTAACCGCTTGGGGAAACCAATTCGATGGAAAACCTTGGACCATTGGCGTGGCTAATCCTAATTTCAAAAAACACATCATTGGTCGTTTTGAAATCAATAATGGCTCTGTTGCTACAAGTGGTGATTACGAAAAATTTGTCATCATCAACGGTAAAAAATATTCTCATACCATCAACCCCAAAACCGGAATGCCGGCAGAAGGAATGAAGTCTGTTACGATTATAGCACCTTTTGCAGAGTTATGTGATGCTCTTACTACTCCAGTCATCATCTTGGGCGTGGACCGAGGACTGCATCTGATCAATCAAATTCATGGCGTAGAAGCTATCTTGATAGACAATAACGATAAAATTTATTATTCAAAAAATATTCAAATATCTTAAAATGAAAATCAAAAAAAGGGATTCCATTAAACTGGGTTTAGCCTCTGTATCATTACTTATGTTGATGGCATGCAGCAGCTCCAAACCTATCAGCTTGACTTATATCAATGACGGAGAAATGCCATTGTCCATCAGGAAAGTAGAAAAATCAGAAATCAGTTTTCAACTGTACAGAGAAGGTGCCGCAGGCGCTACAGGCGGGAAAAGCAGTGGTGGATGTGGTTGTAATTAATTCATTTAAAAAAATAAGAAGTGGTAAAAGTAACTTTAAATACTTTAATATTTGTCTTTTTGAGTTTGCAGCTTTTTTCGCAGACTTTTAAGATAGATTCGACAAAAACTTTTGAGAAAAAAACACTGACTTTTGATGAAGCAAATATAGTAACATCGTTTTATCATCAGGATGGTAATCATTCAGCAGTCACCGGAGGTGTCGGTACTGAAAAACTTACAGACATAGCTAATGTCATTGATTTTAAAGTTTCTTATCAAAACGGCAAAGGCAAAAAGCATATCTTTGGTGCAGAAATGGGTATAGATTATTATACGTCAGCTTCATCAGACAATATTGATTTTAAAGTATCATCCGCTTCTTCATCAGATGTCAGATTTTATCCATCAGTCAATTATACCAATGAAAACCTTAAAACAGGATTTTCAAAAGGTGCAAACCTGGCTTTTTCCAAGGAATATGATTATACATCTTTTGGTGGTGGCATCAACTTTAATAAAAAATCTAAAAACCAAAACACAGAATTTGGCGCACGAGCCAATGTCTTTCTAGATACTTACAGCCAGATTGTGCCTACTGAATTCAGAACAAATTTACCTTCTAGGCAGCAACGCAAAGGTGAGATTGGCAATGCTGCCAGAAATACTTTTGATTTTTCTATGACATTATCACAGATATTGACCAAAAGGTTTCAGGCAGCTTTAACGCTTGATGTTGCTTATCAGGATGGGTTATTAAGTACACCTTTCCACCGAGTGTACAAGGCTGATGGTTCATTGGTGCGAGAAACACTCCCAAGCAAGAGATTAAAAATTCCTATAGGAATAAGGGCTAATTATTTTGTTGGGGAGAAAATGATTATCAGGTCTTTTTACCGGTATTATCAAGATGATTGGGGCATGAAAGCCCATACATTACAGCTAGAAGTGCCTTACAAAATATCACCTTTTTACTCAATTAGTCCTTTCTACAGGTACCACAATCAAACGGCCATTGATTATTTTGCCTCCAAAGGTGAGACAGCAGCAGATACACCATTTTTTTCATCAGATTTTGATTTGTCAGGATTGAGCAGTCATTTTTATGGCGTAGGTGTGAGGCACACACCTTTCAAAACGGTACTGAACCTATTTGCAATTAGTCAATTGGAACTCAGAGCAGCTTTGTACAATAGAAGTGATGGTATGAATGCAGGAATGGTGTCTTTTCACATACAATTCAAAGGCTTCTAAGAAGAGCGAAGGTCTTGTTTCTTTTAGACCTTCGCTTTTTTTGATTTTACATTTATTTCAGAAGATGAATATTTTCATCATGCACCAAAAGAAAATGATCGAAATATAAGATTGTTAATTAGTTAAAATGGTTTCCGCTTTATCATTCTTTCCAAATCTTATACGTATTTATGTCACTTTCACGATTTATCATTATCATATACAAGCCTGATGGTAAATGATCCAGCTGAATAGTAGATTGATTTGATTTTCCATTAGCTACTTTTATACCAGCACTGTTTATGATGTCATAAGATACATCGGAGTCGCCAGATATGTGTATCAGTCCTGTAGTAGGATTCGGGAAGACGATGGTCTGATTGGCATCAGATTTTATACGTATGGATTCAATATTGGAATAACTGTATTTTCCATCAAAGTCGATTTGTTTTAGTCTGTAGAAGTGTTGACCAGCATGCAAGTTTTTATGGTCGAATGTGTACTCCTGCATGGTAGTAGCATCACCTTGACTACTGACGGTTCCGATAGGTTGGAATTGGGTTCCATCTTTGCTGTATTCGATGATGTAAACGTCATTATTGACTTCGTGTAAGGTTTGCCATTTCAGATGTGCGATGTCGTTTTTCTGTATCGCTTCAAATGATATTAATTCTATGGGCAATATGGCATCGCAAGCTACTCCCGAAGGCGTATCACCCGATATGCTCCATCCTTGCATACTTACTAAGATATCTCTTGCAGCTATGGCACTCGTTCCAAATTCTAATCCTAAAGCACCAAAGTTCAATCCTGTGACTGTCGGATTATTGGCTTGCCATCCGATCAAAGTAGATGAATAATGATCGCAATCCATACCCGAATTATTTAACATGGAAAACAATAAAACGGATGGATGTAAGATCCAATTCCCTAAATTCTGGTTAAATGAACTAGCCATCTCAAACATAGAATGCATCTGAACGACATTCGATGTATTCCAATTGCTTATGTCTTGATTAAAAGCTGTTGCTCCAGAAAACATTAGAGGCATCAACATGACATTTCCCGTATCCCAATTACTAATATCTTGATTAAATGAAGATGCAACGACAAACATAGAAAGCATACTGTTCACATTTGTAGTGTTCCAGTTGCCAATGTCTTGATTGAATACTGCTGCTCCTCCAAACATATAATCCATATGTACGACATTGGTCGTATTCCAATTGCCAATGTCCTGGTTAAAGGAAGATGCATATGAAAACATATAAGCCATATTTGTCACATTAGAAGTATTCCAATTGTTTAATGGTTGGTTGAATGAAGATGCTACGTTAAACATACTCGACATATTATTGACACTTGACACATTCCAATTATTGAGATTCTGATTGAAAGTACTTGCGTATGAAAACATATCAGACATATCTATGACATTACCTGTATTCCAGCTGCCAATGTCTTGATTAAAAGAAGATGCTCCAGCAAACATGAATGCCATATTTGTCACATTAGAAGTATTCCAATTGTTTAAGGGCTGATTAAATGAAGATGCATCTGCAAACATTAAATTCATGTTATTTACATTCGAAGTATTCCAAGAATTTAAATTTTGATTAAAAGAAGAAGCATTCAGAAATAGCCTTGACATGTTCGTTACATTGGTCGTATTCCAATTTTCAATTATTCTATTAAAGGCGGTAGCTTCGGCAAACATATTTGACATATTTGTTACCGAAGACGTGTTCCAGGTCCCGATCGTTCTATTATAAGAAGTAGCAAAATAGAACATATAAGACATATCTGTGACTTGCGAAGTATTCCAATTATCCAAATCATGATTAAACAAACTTGCTCCCCTAAACAATCCATGCATATTCGTAACATTAGACGTATTCCAATTATTTATGTCTTGATTAAATAAAATTGCATCCCTGAACATTTCACTCATATCCGTTACATTAAAAAGGTTTGGACTGTCGCTTGCTGTAATCACTAAATTTTGACATCCCTTAAAAGTACTATTCATACTTATCCAATCGACATCTCCCCATTGTAAGACATTGGTTAATTTATTTCTATCAAGCCCATTATCAATGAAAAATCGTATCAGATTGTCTGATATCATATTTATTGTCACCACATCACCACCATTTATATCCAAACCACTCAGTACCACAGGTGAAGGAGTCAATGAAGTGAAACTACCACTACCTGTATTGCCGGATGGACTTGCACTCCATGTATAATTTACGGTACCACTTGTTTGTCCATTAAATCGAATTTGTGTGGTAGCAGATGTGAATGTCCATTGTGTTATGAAGTCCTGACCATGACCTGGGGTTAAATAAAAAGCCGTCAGAAAACTTAAACTAAGTTTTATAATTGTCTTGAATAACCCGTCGCACAGACGAGATATATTGAATTTTGAGTGTTTTATTTTGAATGGCATAAATTAAGCTACTTTTATGTTTTGTGAAAATCTAATTTATAGCCAGCCTTTTGAACTATCAAAAAGATAACTATGAATTTCATTTTTTACAATTACTAATATTTTACAAACCTTACATTTTCACCATTGACATGCAATAGGTATAAACCAGCTGGTAAATGTGAAACATCCACACTCATACTTTCAGACTCTTTATGGTATAACAGACCATCCATCTTACATCCTTGTGCATTAAATATTTGTATCTGAGTTTCTGCTGTATATTCACCATGGATATGCAATTGATGGATCACAGGATTGGGTGATATTCGAAGAGATTTATAGTTGTCGTTTTTATCAAATGAAATCGATTTAATAGGCGTATAACTCATTTGTCCATCAAAATCCACTTGTTTGATGCGATAGTAGGATGTTCCACTTAATGGTTTTTGGTCAGTAAAAGAATAATGTTGAGAAGTAGTAGTATTTCCTTTTCCTGATATTTTTGATACAAATTGCCATTGCTGACCATCTGCTGAATTTTCTATTTCGAAGTAATCATTATTCAATTCTGATGCTGTAGACCAACCGATTTTGACATAATGATGTATATCCTTCTCTAGGTTAAATTCTGTAAGCACAATAGGCAAGGGGACACAGGTGACACTTGGTGTTGGATAGCCTGATGGGCTTATGTCATAATTTGAAACATCACTTCCTATCCAATTAGCCCTATTGTTGATAGAAGATCTTAAGACTGTAGATGTGCCCGTTAATGTTCCATTATATTTTGAATTGTCTAGCTCTGTTCCGATATTAGGATAAAGTGAGATACAATTTACGCCATTTGTTAGTCCGCCTGGGATATGACATCTATTGACATTTGTACCTATACAGCCTGTATTGGCACTCCAACCAGTGATTCCGTCTAAACATGTAGGTGTACCGTTGCCGTCGTCTGATGTGAGGCCAGCAATAAATGTAGGCGAAGCCGTACTGCCAGTGTATGCGATCATTTGGTCTCCTCCACTTAGGTTAAACAATCCTGTGCCTGATAAATGGACCATCGTTGCTCCAGAAACACCTGTAATGGTTAAAAAATCAGCTGTGTTTTCAGTGAATGAAATAATCGTTCCACATGGTATTCCACCTGCGGGAGTAGTAAAGACCCAATGATCTTCGGTATTTCCAACCCACGAAGTAGGAGAACCCAATCCCTGATCAGAAAAATAAATGGTGGAACTACCTGGAATGGTGTTGAGCGTAATAATGGCAAAACCATCTACTGGATTATCTTCATTATACCCGATAAAGGCAATATCTCCTACAGAAACTTGGGACTTTGCCGAATAAACTAATAAGAAAAGTAAAAAAGTAAAAGTAATGTGTTTCATTTTTTGATTGATTTTGAATTGATTTAAATTATTGGGGTTATTTGTTTTAAAAATTGTCAATATGGTTTACGAATAGTGTTATTGCTTATTCATTTTTGATGAAAAGTGTTTTTTCATGATTGATACATAATAGGTATAAACCTGTGGATAAATTGGATACATCCAAACTTAAGGTTGAACTTTCTTTTTTCAAAGAAAAGCCATTCATTTCACGTCCCAGAATATTAAAAATCTGTATCCGAACATCGTCTGGATAGAACCCTTCAATACTTAAATGATGGGTGACTGGATTAGGAAATATGCGTAAAGATTTGTCATCATTTAACCTGTCAAATGAAACAGATTTGATAGGCGTAAAACTCGTTTGTCCATCAAAATCTACTTGTTTGATACGATAATAGGATGTCCCACTAAATGGTTTTTGATCTATGAAAGAATAATATTGGATAGTAGAAGTATTTCCATGGCTTGATATTTTTGATACAAATTGCCACGTTTGACCATCTGCTGAATTTTCTATTTCAAAGTAATCATTATTTACTTCAGATGTTGTAGACCATTTCAGCGAAACCTGCTCATTTTGTGTTTTGGTGATATCAAAAGAAATGAGTGAAATCGGTAATGGTCCTAGTGTCATATTAGCAGCATGTTCAAACCATGTGAACCCTTTGACTTGTATGCCATCTAACCATGGATAGGTGCCATCCTCATATTTTTCTCTGTATCCTTTGGTCAGTGAAGCATTGTAAGCCATACCTTCTACCCATGATAAAAATGGATCTCGAACGGCATCATAATGTGACCCTGGGTATGATGCTAGATAAGCATTCATATTGTTACCATCTGTATTTCTGGATTTAAGTAATAATACAATGTTACTTGGAGTCCCTGTTTTAGCTATCCAATCCAATCTATCTATGGTCCAATTGAAAAAATTACCGCCCGAACTAGATGGCATAGGACGATAATAAGTGATCAAAATATGATCGGCGACAGTGGCTATTTCTTCCATTTCAGCTTCTGATGAATAAGTCAAAACCAAGCCCGTACTTCCTTCGCCTCCTATGTAAGCTTCACATACCAAAGGACGACCCATCACACTAGACGTGGTAGATGAACAAATGCTTTTTATAGATGAGAGCTGACTGATGTAAGATGCGTAGCTTGGACAGGAACCATTGGTGGCAGCATTATAAAATTCACATTCATAGGTAATCATATCCAATTTTTGCGAACTGGTGACAGAGCCACAATTGTTATAATCTTGTATTTTTTCAGCAGTAGCAAGCGCACCGACATTTCCACTCACATATTCTATACCTTCTGCATGTGCTTTTGCAATAAAAGCTTGCAAAGCGACCATATCTGGTGTAAATGACCCACACGATGCGGTGAGTATCTGAAACATATTGGTACAAATCAGATAATTAAAATCATTGGCCACGGCATAGGCTATGAGTGCATCTTCTGCGGCTGTATTACCTAAGACAGTGGTCTTGAATTGTGTGACCCATAGACCACGTAATTCTTGGCTTGGCTCTGGTAGTTGTGCAGAGATGACAAAAGAATGGAGTGAAAATAGGATTAATATAACGCACTGATTAATATAATGCATCTTTTTATTTTTAAATGTAAGGCACCTTTTTCTCAGGACTATTTAATAAAGGTTGGTTAGCTATGGTGGAATAATATTAAAGTACAAATTGCAAATTTACACCCAAAATCAAAACGAAGCATTAGTGATTTATCACTAATCTATTAGTTTATTTTGTATAAATGATTTGTAATATTATTTAATTATTTGAGTCCATAGTTTGATAAAATCCTTATGGGCGTGGATTTTTCAATAATGATTAGGTAGTCAAAACTCTTGTTTCCTTTTATTTTGGTGTAGTAATTATCACCTTTTTTAGGAGTGTGGACATAGATAGCACCAATAGCATTTAAAACTTCTTTATCAATATCTTTGCAATCTATGATATTGATATCTTTATTTTTAAAGTTTAAACCTGATGCAAAAGTTGTTTCTATTGTTTTTAATTGGAAGGCTGTGGGTTTGTAAATAGATTTATCTTCAAAATCGATCGCCATAAAACTTCCTTCTTTAAAATCCATGCCGATAGCGACAAAGTCATCAGGATGAATTACACTCAAGTGGTGACCCATGCCCGTTCTGTCTTGTAATGATGATCCTTTTTTATTGATATGTTCATTGTGCGACCAAATCATCATTTTGGTATCGACTCCCTGTTTTAGTTGGATCAATTCTACCATTCTCGCCATATTCTCATCTCTAGCGTTATAGTCTTTGGGAGGAAGTTGAGCTAATTTGTTAATTTGACATAAAATGAAATATTGCCACTCTAGGTCAATAGCAGATGTCAAAAGAGATTGTTCTGAAATCGCTTTTAGCATTTTTATTTTTTTGTTTCTCTTTTCTTGTCCTTCTATGATATCAAAAATGGCTTGTGCTTTTTCAGGATATTTTTGAAACATGATTTCTTTGGTTGCATATATTTTGGAATACTGGCTATCCATTCCAAAGAATTGTACTTTTCCAGAAGGATGAATTTGGTTGTAATCTTTCATCCAAATGATCAATTCTAAAAAATCTTGGTGTATCCAAGGCCAAAGTCTAATATTTAACAGCAATTTTTCTGGGTCACCTTTTCCTGTCAATATAAATTCATTGATTGCTTCGCAAGACATGTAATCAGCTTCCAATATGAAAGTATTGAATCCATATTGAGTAACTAATGATTTGACCACATCAGCGCGAACGATGGTAAATTCTCTTGTGCCATGCGTTGATTCGCCTAATGCAATGATTTTTTTGGAAGAAATTTGATCCAATAATTGCTGGAGATGATTATCTTTGATAAAGTGTTTATTTATATCAGACTGAGCAATACTCGAATGGAAAAAACCAACCATTAATATAAAAGCTACACATTTGCCTAGATAAACTACACTAGAAAGATGTTTTAATATTTGCTTCACTTCAATTCTTATTTGATAGAATATACATTTACAAAGTGCAAAAGTACAATCAAATCAAATGAAGTGAGATAGTGATTTATCACTAACCATATATTATAAATTCATGGCTTTAATGACTAGTTCGGCAGATGATTTTACCCCAAATTTTTTCAATAATCGCTGCCTATGATTATCTACTGTGTTTTTTGTAATGCCCAGAATATCAGCGATTTGTTTGCTTGCTTTTCCTTGACTCAGCAGGCCAATGATTTCTTTTTCTCTTTGGCTAGTATTGGGGTAGGGTTTTTCTATCCACTGTTGGTCTGTGGATGAATAATAAGTAAATAATTGTTTGTCGGGCATGGTAGCATCTAGCACAGTCATAATAGATGATACATCTGGTTTCATGAGATGATCGACGTTAGTGTATAGTACCATACCATAAAGCAATTGATCATTTTCGTCAAAATAAAGAGCTGGATATTGAATACTATTCCATTTGTATTCATTGTCATCATTCATTATTCTGGCATATATCGTGAAGTTAAAGTTCTCGCGTTGGTCAGGAGCTAAACTAAATATTTTTGGAAAAATGATTGCAATGTAGGTCATAATCGAAAGCAAATCTTCTTCTTTATATCTGGAGAAAAATATCTCGGGGCTTGTTGTTACAAGTTCATCCGCAGTCATAGATGTCATTTTTTTAACAGAACCATCCACCATTAGAATTTTAGGAAATGGTTGTGTATTTAAGAATATTTGCCAATAATATTCACCTAAAACTAGTTTGGGAATCGTCTCAATATAGGGTTTGAAAAATTGATATATTTTATTTTCATCATCGGTCACATGACTTCTTGTCTCTTCCCAAAGTTCATAAAATTTTTGTTGGCTGATGGTTTCTATTTGAAGGTTTTGGTGATCCATTGACTTTTCATTTTAATTTTCAAATCAGCAAGGTAAAACATTTTTTTATGTTCAAATTATTTTTTTTAGAGGTTAAATTCCTTTTGTGCATTAAAACTGCTTTGAGGCAGGTGGAAAATCAAGTAAAAAATAGTTTTAGTAAATGGTAAACAAGCCTCCCAAAAAGCAGCAAAAGTAGTGGATTTGAAAAAAAATTATACAACTGCTTATTTGTGCACAATACAATCTACAAAAGATTTCAGGCAGACTTCCTGACAACTAGCCTGCTATCAATTAAGTCAGCACATGCTAACTTCACATACAATTCAAAGGCTTCTAAGAAGAGCGAAGGTCTTGTTTCTTTCAGGCCTTCGCTTTTTTTGATTTTACATTTATTTCAGTATTACTTTTTGCACTGAAATCTTTTCTCCGGCCTGTAATTTTAAAATCACCGCCTTGCATTTTTCAAAAGAATCAGTAGTTTGATAGTTGTGATTTGCAGCATTTAAATGACCAAAGGCATATTCTTTTATCAAGATTCCTGAAAGATCATATACATAAAGTACAACGTGAGCTGATTTTTTCAACTCAAATTTTATGTTGAAATGACCATCTCCAGGATTAGGAAATACGATCATGCCCAAACCATTGTTGCTTTGATTATTAAGTTCGTTAGTGGCTGAAGATTCGCTTTTGATAAGATTTACTTTATATATCTGTTGGTTGGCATCACTTTCAGCACCGGTATTGGTAAAAAAGATATTGGGTGCAGAACTCCTGATACCTCCATAAATGTATCCTAAATGGGTAGTGTCATTTTCCAAAGCGTCCAAATTGACTACACCGTTATTAAAAACTGGAATATTTTCATTTAATAGAAATTCAGAACCCGATCCTAACAAACCGGGCATCGTACTTTTCAATTTATACTCTGCCATCTTACCGTCCTTTGTTCGGGTCACCCTTGCAATAGTATTAACAAAAGGTACATTATCATCTTTGGTCAATATGCCGTTGTCATCAAAATATTGAGCAATACCACCAAAAAATAAAGTATGCATTTCATTGCTTTTACTGCTGAATAATGGAATGTGGGCACAATGGTAATGATTGTAGTATTGATTAAAATCAGGTTGAACCTCATGTCCTACAGAGTCGATATTGACACAATTAAGGAATGGTAAGTCCATATCTTTTTGAAATACACCTGAAAAAGCTGTCAAGCCATAACTTCCATCTGTAAATATTTGTGGTGCTACATTATAATCCCTTCTGTGTAGATTATTTTCATCGATTACTTCTCCTACATGTTGGACAGATATTTGATCTCCATCATTATTGATTTTAAATTTTCTAATGGCATTGGTATATTCCTGAATGAATCCTGGTCCATGATCCGGTCCCACAGGATTGTATCTGCCGATAAATTTTTGTCCACCTACAAGATAATAGGTGTCGTATACTTGGTGAAGATAACCACCGGTAACTGCAAATTTTTCATCTCTGATTTGCCTGAAGTAGGGCTTGAGATCTTTGTCATTAATGATTGCGTCCATAACATCCGATATTTGGATCGCGGTTAAATAAGGATACGTAGTATGGTCATTAGATGTAGGGCTGTATCCATATCCACCTATGATGTATAAGATTCCGTTTCGTTGATAAAACTCCATATTGGTGGAGCTCAATTGTTCCCTGATGGAAAAGGGCAAGGTTGAGTTACTTTTCCTCCATTGCTTTTTCTGTACCGGATCGATGACAATTAAGTCTGTGTTGTGTCCTGCTATGTCAAAACTGGCAAAGGGTTGTCTACGATGTAAGCCATCTAATCTGCCACCAATGATTAGCCATTTGCCATCATACTGACCAAAGGCGTAAGACTGGACACCGCCTAAGCCATTTATTGCTATAGGTTCTAAGGACACTTCCATTTGATTATTTTGTGCTAATGCAAAACGATGTATGGCGACTACGCAAAGCAGCAACATTATTTTATTTATATTTTTCATGATATTTGATTACTAAATTATTGTTTTACATTTTAATTTTACCACTTTTACCTTTGAATCGATATGAAGTTCGAACGAGGATGTTTTATAGTAAATGATTATTTACAAAGGTATCTTTGTTTTTTATAATATTGTGTAACCTGTATCACATACTAAAAAACCAATCATGGAGTTCTTTTTTACACCTACGGATACTTATAGAAACTTTACAGGGCATCATTGGTCACCTGTTTTGATATTATCATTATCATTCTATTGGATTATCTGGATAGGAAAATCAAAAACTGAGCATGTAAAATGGAATATGTTATTGGCATTGTCTATGATTCCATTTATGGCAGTGATTTCGAGGGCTTTTTTTACATTTTACGAAGGCAGTTTTACAATCCAAGAAGAATTGCCTTTACATTTGTGCCGCATATCGGCATTGACCATGCCTTTTTTGATCTATTTTAAAAATAAAAAATGGATCAATATATTTTACTTTTTAATCATTGTGGGTACTTTTCAAGCGGTGATCACTGCAGATTTAAAATATACTTTTCCTCACTACAGTTACATTATTTATTGGGTTTTTCATATGTCTTTAGTTTGGCTACCTGTTGCTATCATAACTTTAACGGGTATTAAACCTGATAAATCCGCGATGATAGCTGCCTTTATATTGGGTAATATTTATATGGTTTTAACTTTAGCGGTCAATTTTACTATCGGTTCCAACTATTTTTATACCAGACATAAACCACCCGGTGGATCCTTACTAGACTTTTTTGGACCTTGGCCAATATATTTATTGGTTGTGGAGGGCATAGCAATAATCCTTTTTCTGTTGGCTTACTTGCCTTTTAAACAAAAGGTCAATCAGTAACTACCATATTTGACAATGGGCTGACTTGGAGTGTCACATTTACGCCTAGGTTTAGAGACTTAATTTCTGAAACTATATTGGGTACGGTCACCAATGTAGCGGTACTCTGATCTGTGAAAACCACATGATGACACGATTCAGGTATTTGATTTAGTGACCATTTGTTGGTATCAGTCCAAACTCCAGTTGAAGTATTCCAGGTATTAACAAAAGATGGTGCAACAGTTACTGATTTTACAGTAGTACTCCCTTTGGAATCCCATTTACTGTAAGGGGTTAATCTTATCTCATATACAGGAGCTGATGTGTTCCATTGTACAGAAATAGAACTTACATTGGTATTTGGATTCAAAATAGTCCCTCCAATAACTTCCCAATGATAATAGGCAGCTTCATTTTGAATCGTACTATATTCAGATACATTTGAAGATGAACAAACATAGACTTTACCATTGATAGGATGAACTATTGGTTTCAATAGTTGATCATTAAACCAATTTGATATTCCTGGAATGATATCTGTATATAAAGTAGTGCTGTTTTGTTCATGAACATTGTGTCCTCTACTCGTATATGAATAAAATGCATCTGGCAAATTGATTATATCAGCTCTTTGTGACATGGGTAAACTACCATAAACTGTCGGTAAATCAAAGCCCACTATAAATCCCGAAACACTTCCGAAGGGCTCTCCTGAGTCAAAAGGCACAGTATCGTCATCTTGGCTATGAAACATAACAATTTTTGGATCGCTAGATGACTCCATATATGAAGTAAAACCTACCGCTCCTGCAAGACTAAAAACAGCCTTAGCATGACCGCTGAAAGATGTATTATTCCCTACACAATCTAAACACCCCAAATTGGGACATGGGCAATTTGACAAACCTAAAAATCCACATGACTGAGTCCAACCAAATGTAGATGCGGGTCTCTCAGATTCTTTATCAAGATATGCGTTATGGGTTGCGATAAATGCACCTGCACTATGACCTCCTATATAGATCTGTTCAGGATCGACCTTATATATATTGGCATTTGCAGCATCAGCTTTAAAAAATCTGACAGCAGATCTGCCATCTTGTATGCCACGATAAACTGCCCTCATAGATAGATCTTCATCAAAAATATTCATGCCCAATCTGTAATCAATAACTGCGGTAACAAATCCTCTTTTTGCTAGCTCTTGAGCAATCAACCTTATACTCCAATGGTCCTTGCCCCCTGATATGAATCCACCACCAAAACAAATAATTACAACAGGTCTTTTACTTAATGTATCTCCCGTGGGTTCAAAAATATTCATAAACAAATTGACATTAGTAGTCTGATATTCCCTTACATTTAGAGGAAGTCCAGTCAACGTTTCATAAACTCCACCGCCCGGTACTGGCTTGGGTACATTTGAACTAAAGAGAACATTAGCAGTCTCAGTCACATTTTGAAATAAAGCGGCTGTATATCTATTATTGGGTGGTTGACTATTTAAACTTTGAGATGCAACCAAAAGTAAAAATATCATTAATCGTTTCATAGGCCTTCAATTACTTTTTTGAAAAATGGCTTCATTTCATCTTGAAAATGAAGATTATTTTTAAATTCAGAAGCCATAAATTGGTAAATATGTAGATTCAGGTTTTCCTGAAAACATAGCTCTTGTAATCTCTTTATTTTTACCTTATTTATATACAATTGTAATTCTTGTAATTGCTCTTTGAGCTTCGCTTCGTCTTTATTTAGGGAAATATTTTCTAAATTAAAACCAGAAACCAAAATCTCCTGAATTCTTTGATTGCTTAAACCTGAATGTTGAAAAGTAATATTGACCACAGAATCCACATTCACTTTTAGTTTTTTTGATTCTAAATATATTTTTGCAAAAGCAAACTTGTGACTATCAAAAATTTTGTCACTTTGATTTTCTTGGGCATTAATCTTTATGAAAAATGTAAAAGTCAATAACAGAATTAGATTAAACTTCATGTCTCAATGATTATTGGACAAAAATAATAAAAATTGATAAACTATTTCCATTCAAAGGAAGCAATCATCGATTCTATCTCAGGTTTTAAAAATTTCAAAACCGGCGCCGTAGAGTCCGGATTTACTTTACTATTAAAATAAAGAGAAGCCCTAAAAAAATGGTTTTTTTCATCGGTCAGGTAAAATTGCAACGGACTTGCCACAGGACCTTCTATGTCAAACATGATACCTTTGGCCCCACGAGCATTTTCTATAATCGATTCTTTTCGAAAGTTAGCCTTAATATTGTGTTTTCCAGCGATATTAAATGCATCATTGATCAATGATGATAGATTTTTTTCTTTGGTGACCTTGTAATAGCTGCAATGAAGACTTGCATTCAGGTCAGGAATATTGATATCAAACCAACACGGATGTAAAGGTTTGTCCTCATAAAAAAAAGAATCTTGAACAATTTTCCCATAACCTGGATACTGAAAAGTAAAATTGCAAAAAGTAGTATCAAATTTTAATGCTTCTGACGTTACAGGATAGTCTACCTTGGGAAACATTCTAGGTTTTGGCATTTTTACAGCTTCTTCACCACATGACATCACACTTTGGATGACCGTCAACCATAAAAAAATTCTAATTATTGTGTTCATGGATCGTAAGACTGACTTTTTCTATTCTTCTTTTAGTAACACTGATTACCTTCAAAGTGATATGTTGAGTATTGATTTCTTTTTCTACGCTTGGTATCGTGCCCGTGACCTCAAGTATCAATCCGCCCAATGAATCCGCTTCACCCTTGATATTGTCAAATAAACTGATGTTTTCACCTATGATCCTACACACATCATTGAGTAGTGTCTTAGCTTCAAAAATATAATTGTTGTCTGAGATTTTGATATAGTCCACTTCTTCTTCCTGATCAAATTCATCTTTGATGTCTCCTACGACTTCTTCCATGATATCTTCCAATGTAGCTATTCCTGCCGTACCACCAAACTCATCCACAATCACCGCCATATGGGTTCTTTTTAGCTGAAATTCTCTGAGTAGCTCATCAATTTTTTTTGATTCTGGTATAAATAATACTGTATTTCTGATCAGATTTTGCCATCCAAATGTTTCGGTTTCTTCTGTATGGGATAGTAAATCTTTTACATATAGGATTCCAACGATGGTATCCAATTCTTCCTTGTAGATTGGCAATCGACTATAACCTGAGTCTTTGACGATTTTCATCACTTCTTTAAAGTGCATACTATGTTCCAAGCCTACTATGTCCATACGAGGCCGCATGATTTGTTTGGCTGATGTGTCACCAAAATTGACTATTCCCTTTAGTATCTCTGCTTCTTGACTGGAAGTGGCAGAGTCATTAGTAACCGTGAGATCTATGGCTGCATCTATATCTTCTTTGGAAGTTTGGGTAGCATTAGATGACGCCATCAATGATTTTTCCATTTTTGTAGACCATCCTACCAGCACTTTACTAAGTGGGCTGCATACCGTCATCAAGAATGTAAGTGGTCCTGACATCAAGTGGATAATCTTCATTTTGTTTAATGTACTATATATCTTAGGCATAGCCTCTCCGAAAAGGACCAAAACAAATGTAACTCCTACCACGGTGATAAAAAAGTTAAATATATTGGCAATGTTTTCTGGAGTTGTAAGGCCATACATCAGATTGTCATGTAGCCACTGACCTATAGACAATAATTTTTCTTGTCCCAATATCACTTTGAGAATATTGTCAGCCACAATTACGATAGCAATATTTACAAAATTATTGGCAATTAAGATGGTAGCTAATAAATATCTGGGCTTTTCTTTGAGCGCTAATGCTCTTTCAGAACTTGTGGTACCTTGCTCTTCTATATCCTTGATTTCCTTTATGTTTAAAGAAAAGTATGCTACTTCTGATGCGGATATGAGTCCAGAACAAATTAAAAGTAACACAAACAAAATAAAAGGCAAAACAATACTTTCAGTCTGCGGATTATCCAGCATTATGCTTTGCAGCGCTACTAAAAGAAATTGGGGAGGCTCAGGGTCCAAAATGGTATTTTTAGTTTAAAATCTTTTTTACTTAAAATGGCAAATCGTCCACTATCGGATTTGGCTCTGATGCCATACTGCCTGAGTTTGGATTGGATACGGATACTCTACTTGATGGATCATCAGCCAATGAAGGAAACGGTGTATTGATTCCTGCTGCGGACTTTTCTCTTCTTTCTAGGGAGTTGCAAGTATTCGCAACAATTTCAGTGATGCTTCTTTCCACACCATCTTTGTCCTGATATCTTCTATGTGTAAGCTTTCCTTCTATATAGACCATACCGCCTTTCTTAAGTTCTCTTTCAGCTCTCTCAGCCAAGCCTCTCCATACTACTACATTATGCCACTCTGTCAATGTTTGCCATTGATCATTTTTGTCTTTATAACTTTCATTGGTTGCTACAGAAAAAGTGCCTACTTTAGTACCATTTTCTAAAGTTCTGATATCCGGGTCTTTGCCAAGGTTTCCTACTAGTATTACTTTATTGATCATGATTTTAAATATAAGTTTTGATACACCATATAATATTTAAAAAACTAAATATTACTTTTTATATAATCAGTAATGATTTTTGGAAAGGCAAAGGTGCTGATTTCTGAGCGTTTTACCAAATATTGATTCTCATTTATTTTATCAGGCACCTTGTTTACGGTCACTTTATAGAATGTTGCCAGTACGATTCTGTGGGTTAGTTTTTGATTCAATGGTATATCATTTACTTTATCTATCTTTATTAAATCTTTAGAAACCCCATAAGTTTGCTCAATATTTGATATCAATACTTCCAGTTTTATAACTTCTGCTTCTAAACCAGGTAGCTCATACAATCCCTTCCATATGTCTTGTCCTGATCTTTTTTGTAAAATGGTTTGGTCATCAGGTAAAACAAAATCAAAAAAATGAAACCACCTTTTAGTTTGCGTTACTTTGGCTGATTTTACCGGAATCACAGTTACTTGGTCCTGCTGTAAAGCTTTACAATATGGGCTGAAAACACATTGGATACATAATGGATTTTTGGGTTTACACACGGTTGCGCCGTGATCCATTAAAGCTTGATTAAACATTGATGGAGAAACATCTTGTATAGCTTTCTCTGTAAAATTATCCATTAAACTAATCGCTGCTGATGATTCTATCGGGTCAGTTATTCCCAGTATTCTAGAAACCAATCTTTTGACATTTCCATCGATGACAGCTTTTTTTTCTTCATAAGCAAATGAAGCGATAGCAGCAGCTGTATATGGGCCAACGCCTTTTAGCGAAAGCAATCCTTCATAGTGAGTCGGAAATTTACCAGACAAGTTATTTGAAATATATTTGGCTGTATGATGAAGGTTTCTTGCTCTGCTGTAATATCCCAAGCCTTCCCAACATTTTAGTACATCATCTTCAGATGCCAAAGCCAGGTCGTGTACGCTCGGGTAATTGGCCACAAACTTATGATAATACGGCATACCTTGTTCTACCCTTGTCTGTTGCAAGATGATTTCAGACAACCATATTTTGTATGGATCTTTGATTCCCTTCCAAGGCAAGTCTCTGTTTTGATTTTCGGCCCAGCGAAGTAGAAGATTAGCAAAAGTATGTGGATTCAAAAGAAATGTCGTACAGTTGGAAAATAATGAACGTGAAAGGTTTTGGGTTCAACCCTATATAAAAAGCATAAGCTTGTTAGCAAATGCCTCAAACAAAAAAGGTCACCCAAAGTGACCTTATAATTTTTATGGTAAATATTAAGCTGAAAGTGACCTTACTAAAGAGTAATCTCCGTAACTCTCTTTTATCATTTCCTTGAGTGCTTTTCTAGCAAAAAATATTCTACTTTTTACAGTACCCAAAGGCAACTTAAACTCATCAGCTATTTCCTGATATTTATAGCCTTCATAATGCATGATAAATGGAATTCTGATACTGTCCTCCAGCGAATCTATCATACCATTCAATTCATCCATGAGAATATTTCTGTTGGCATCATTTTCTATTAGTGCACTACCCGAGTTAATGAAATAAAGATTATCTGTAGAATCGATTATGGTATTTGACTTGGCTTTTTTACGATAATTGTTAATGAAAATGTTTTTCATTATTGTAAATGTCCAAGCCTTAAAATTAGTATCAGGTCTAAATTTATCTCTATTGGTAATGGCTCTTATAGCAGTTTCCTGATAAAGGTCTCTGGCATCTTCAGTGTTTTTGGTTAGGTTATAAGCAAAAGCATTTAAAGAATCAGTCAGGATTTCAAATTTCTTATCAAACTCCAGTGTTGACATGTTCAAAATTTTGTTGCAACAAATGTACAATTTTATTGAACAATTTTCAAAAAACTTACTCAAAATTAATGTTAAAAAAAAGCTAAAATTTTTTACTACTTTAAAACGTGCTCATTATCAATAAGTTCTTATTTAGACAAAATACAGATAAGTCAAAATTGGTTAAGTATATTTATATCCAAAAATGAATTTAAATGATCAGAGTATCTCTTTTCTTAATGAAATATTTTATCAACAAAAAAAGATTCTCAATAATTAGATTTCGTTTTTGTAATTATGCAATCATGCTTCTTACCAAATGGTAATCGCCATAATTCTTTTTGATCATATCCTTTAATGCTTTTCTAGCGAAAAATATTCTACTTTTTACAGTTCCTAATGGTAAGTCAAAGGTATCAGCAATTTCATTATATTTGTAACCCTCATGGTGCATTACAAAAGGAATTCTTATACTGTCTTCGAGGCTATCAATCATATTCTGCAATTCTTTCATAAGCATATTTCTATTGCCGTCATTTGTGATTGCCTCCGAGCCACTATCTATAAAAAAACTATTATCGGTATGGTCCAAAATGGTGTTAGATTTTACTTTTTTTCTATAATTATTGATAAAGATATTTTTCATAATAGTAAAAGTCCATGCTTTGAAATTGGTCTCAGGTCTGAACTTATCTCTATTGTTGATCGCCCTAAAAGCGGTTTCCTGATATAGATCTTTAGCATCTTCACTATTTTTAGTTAAACTATATGCAAATGCATTCAAAGACTCCGTAAGAAAATTAAGATTCTGATTAAATTCTATGGTTGACATGACTTCTTATTTTATGATACAAAGATATGGTTTTGTTTAACAATGTAGGTAATATTGTTAAACAAAATAAATTTATGTCATCATAAGTAATACTTATACAAAGATAAAAGGCCTCTGCATCATTAATGGTGCAAAGGCCTTCTGGTTAATTAATCCTGGCTATCTCCCCTATTTATTGAATATCTATAACTTTTGAAGGCTTCACCTTTGCTTCTTCTTTTTTAGGAAGGGTCACTTTTAGTATTCCATCTGTATATTCTGCATGAATATTTTCTGTATCTATTACATCAGAAAGATGAAATGATCGCTTAAAGGATGTAAAATTAAATTCCTTTCGTGTCCACTTACCTTCTTCGGATTGCTCTTTGTTATTTTCTTTTGAAGCAGACACGATCAACTGATCATTGTCTACTACGAGGTTAAAATCGCCTTTTTGCAAACCTGGAGCCGCTAGGTCGATAGAAAACTTATCGTTAGACTCAGAAATATTTACGGATGGCATGGTATTAGCAAAGTCAATGCCTTCTACATCATAAAAATTCCTGGTAAAGACATCATTAATAATGCCTGTCAATGCTTTAGATGGAAAAAATGGATTTGGTTTTAATGTGTTCATTTTAAAAAATTTTAAGGTTAACAAATTAGTTTATGGTAATGGTTTGGGCTTCTTTTGCTGGTATGACTTGGATGTGTACTTTCAGTATACCATTTTCCATAGTAGCCTGCAACGATGCATCATCCACGTTTTCTGGCAAAGAAAATACTTTCTCAAATTGATCAAATTGGTATTCTCTTTTGATGAATTTTACTTCTTGGGCTGTTTTATTTCCTGTGATTTTCAATTTTGATTTTTCTAAGATAATATTCACATGCTCCTTACTAAATCCCGGAATAGCCAACTCAATAATGTAAGCATCCTTTAGACTTTTTATATTGGTCAATGCTCTATTAGGTGACCACGATGTTCTGAAATGCAAAGCAGGACTTTTTCTAAATTTTACCAAATGGCTGGGCAAATGGTTTAAGGCACTTGTTTCAGTTTTACAGCTTGGATTACTAATGGTATTTGTCATGATAAACGATTTTAAATTTTTAATGATAAATTTCAATGCGTATAATGCAATGTTTGTTCCAACCCATTTTTTAATGTCAAAAGTACCACTGCGCGCTATTTAATCCGACATAATGGCAGTTTATTTGAAATACGCATGCCATAATGACCGTTTTAGTTGTTTGATTTGAAAATGAAAATTCAAAAATCCATTTTAGTTAGTGCTTAATAATTACATTCAATTTTTTAGATGACTACTATGTCACATGATACAATTGTGTACCTTTGCATCATTAACCAAAAAAGTAATCCATAAATGAAAAACACACCTCTTACCCAAATACATATTGACCTTGGTGCTAAAATGGCCGACTTCGCCGGATATAATATGCCTATTCAATACAGTTCTATTACTGAAGAACATCATTGTGTGAGAAATGGGGTAGGCATCTTTGACGTGTCTCACATGGGTGAATTTATTGTGAAAGGCACACAAGCCTTGGATTTGGTACAGAAAGTGACTAGCAATGATGTATCTAAACTAGAAATTGGGGAAGCACAATACTCTTGCTTACCCAATCATTCAGGTGGTATAGTGGATGATCTACTCGTATACAGACTTGCTGAAGATATGTGCAGTGAAGGTGAGAAAGCTTACATGCTCGTAGTCAATGCGTCTAATATAGAAAAAGATTGGAATTGGATACAAGAAAATAATGAATTTGATGCTAAGTTAAGTGATATTTCAGGCAGAACAGGATTAATTGCAGTACAAGGACCTAAAGCTGTCAGCGCACTCCAAAAACTCACAGACATAAATTTAAAGGAAGTTAAGTATTACACTTTCGTTAAAGGCACTATAGCCGGTATATCGAATGTAATTATTTCTGCAACAGGTTATACCGGAAGCGGAGGATTCGAATTGTATGTGGCAAATGAAGATACAGAGGCACTTTGGAATGCCGTGATGGATGCAGGCAAAGAATTTGATATCAAGCCTTGTGGACTAGGTGCCAGAGACACCCTGAGACTTGAAATGGGTTTTTGTTTATACGGCAATGACATAGATGATAATACTTCACCATTAGAAGCTGGCTTGGGTTGGATTACTAAGTTGTCCAAACAAGATACCTTCAATGGTAAGATTTGGATGGAATCCCAAAAGGCTAATGGACTTTCTCGTAAACTTGTAGGTTTCACCATGAATGAAAGAAGGGTACCTAGACACGGCTACTTAATATTTGACACTAATGAATATGAAGTAGGGGTAGTTACTTCTGGGACACAGTCGCCGTCATTAGACATTCCGATTGGTATGGGTTATGTCGCTGTTAGTCAGGCACAAATTGGAAATATTATCTTAATTCAGGTAGGCAAAAAACTGATGGAAGCCACCATTACAAAACTTCCATTTTTAAAAATTTAAAATTATTTTTCAAAAAAAAAGCTAAAATTTTGGTGAAAGTAAAAACAGTCGTATATTTGCGTCGCTTTTGAAGAAAGGCACTATTGGGAGATTAGCTCAGTTGGTTCAGAGCACCTCGTTTACACCGAGGGGGTCGGGGGTTCGAGCCCCTCATCTCCCACAAAAAGCAGTCAGGATAATCATTCTGGCTGCTTTTTTTTTGTTTAAATTTTACCCTATCTTCATATTTAAGCGTTACACATATTATTCTTATTTATCATTAACAATTGACTAACAACATTTTAAATAAAAATATAGACTTTTGTGCGATTTTTTTAATGTATAAGTACCTGAAGATTTTTTAAAATATTTTTACTTGTGGGTAAAATTTGAACACCAAATATAATTTCGAGTCTTGCTATTGGGAAACCAAGAATTAGTTTGAGCTGGATTAGAAGATGAAAAATTGGGAAAAGAGAGGATAATTACATTAAAATCTTTGGCATAGATTTAGCATTATTTTGAATGCACCGTAATATATTTAAATTTTTTTTTTAACCCGTTGTTGTATGTTTAGGATAGAGTTGATTTCAGCAATCTTCTTGCTGATAGTGTGGAATAGTTTACACTTAAATGGTCAGGTAGGTACCACAAAACCTACAAAATTTACCTGGGAAGGAGCTTTGCAAGGAAATAAAGCCATATGGAAAGTAGATGATACATTAAACTTTTACAAAAACTTAGATGGCATAAACATAAGTCTTAAACTGGTAGACCCACATAAGATCAATACAAATACTTTAAATCCAAGTGAGTTTAATGATTATACGCAGACCAATACCTTCTATAATAAAGGGAATCTTGCTTTCCAACTTACTTCTTCGCAAAAAACACAAACTGCATGTTTTGAGTTTGGATTTTCAAAACCAGTTTTCTTAAATGACTTTCAAGTTTGGGATATAGATATGCTTCAATCTGGTATATCTTCTGCATCTACATATCAAGATAGTGTAAGCTTTTTTGCAAGGAGCAAAGCAGGAAATGTACCCTTATCTTTGATTTATATGGATGAGAGTCCGTCGTTCACCATCAAGCAGCAATCTGCTAAAGCAAATTTTATAGCAGGTGTAAATGGTGATATCACACACAATAATACAAAAGGCGCAGTATTTCTTTCTTCGGTAGAGCCTTTAGAAAACTTTACGTTATGCTATGCTAATGGATCACAAGATGATGGTTTGAGTAATAGCCATGCTATAAAAATTTCTGAGTTTTTCTTCTCAGAGCTATTGGGTGGAATATCTGGAACCGTTATTAACAAAAATACTGGTTTACCCCTTGCAGGGTCCGTAATAAAATTGGTTGATGCTAATGGAAATGTTTTAGAGAACAAGCATGGTTGGGCTATGCAAAGTATCACCGACGAAACTGGTCAATATCATTTTGATCATTTACCTATGGGCACATATACCATTGTTCAAACCAATCCGGCTGGATTCAAAAGTGTAGAAGACGCCGATGGAAATAACGATGACAAAATCGTCATTGAACTGGACGCTAAAAAGTATTTTTCAGAAAATAATGATTTTTTTGAAATCGAGCAGGGACCACTTCCTGTAAAACTGGAATCGTTTAATGTTGCTCAAACCAAAGATGGTGAAATCTTGTCCGAATGGAGTTTAGCTATTGAACAAAACTGTTCTCATTACGAAATCCAAATATTGACCAAAGAAAATCATTTGATTGGATCAGACTTCATAACATTTAACGTTGAAAATAAAGGTTTTTATCGATCTGTTATGCCGTATGATGGTGCTGAAAACAAACTTTATATCAAACTAATACAATATGACTTGGACGGGACGAAAACGGTTTTAGGCACAAAAGTAATCGCACTTAATCACGAAAAAGCCAATATAGTCTTCTATCCTAACCCAACTAAAAATATGCTTTATCTAAAAAATGCATCCGACCAAGAGATCATAAAAACCGTCCTTTTGGATGTTAATGGCAAGGAATTGTTTCAGACTAATGGACAAATATTGGGTGTAGATATGACAGATTTGAGCAAAGGTATTTACTTTATACAATGTATCATGCCCAACGAAACGCACATTCAAAAGATACTAAAGGAATAGAATACCAAAATCTTATTAATTTTTAAGAATGAAAAAACCCCGTTTAAAGAAATTTTTGCGGGGTTTTTTGTTTCTAACTATATTATCTATACATTTGGACTTAAAATAAACAGTTTCAAATGTCAGAGAGCCACGGAGATTTTTTCAAAACCAACGTAATGGGACATCCTGCAGGATTGTTCGTTTTGTTTTTTACAGAAATGTGGGAACGATTCTCTTATTATGGTATGAGAGCTTTGTTTGTACTTTTTCTGACTTCATCTTTAGTTGATGGTGGTTGGGCATGGCCACGGGCCAATGCTTTAGCGCTATATGGTACCTACACATCTATGGTGTATCTTACGCCAATCATCGGAGGTATATTGGCAGACAAAATCTTAGGTCACAGAAATGCGGTGATTATCGGAGCTATTTTGATGACGCTTGGCCATGCATCGATGGCATTAGAGACACCTGCTTTCATGTATTTGGGATTAGCTTTTTTAATTTTTGGAAACGGATTTTTCAAACCGAACATGACATCAATGGTAGCCAAACTATACAAGGATTTTCCTGAGAAGAAAGATGGTGCCTATACTATATTTTATATGGGTGTCAATGCAGGTGCCTTTTTAGGTATTGGCCTTTGTGGATATATTGGCGAAAATGTTGGATTTTCCTGGGGTTTCGGGTTGGCAGGAATCTTTATGTTCTTTGGAATGCTTCAATTTTGGTTATCGCAGCATATTTTTGGTGAGGTAGGGCTAGCCCCAAGTAGATCAAACCAATCAGCGGCTGCCATAGATGACATTACATCTGAAGCCAATGGCGGGAGGCTCAATCCATTTACCAAAATAGACCTAGCATTGATAGCCATTGCGGCGGTAACTGCTTTGTTATGGGTGGTCAATGATCCCATGTCTAAGGTGTACGACTTTAATATTTTTGGCAACAGCTCCAATGCCGGATATATTATTTTAGGTACGTTACTGCTATTTTTATTCATTCTTTTTTCGAGAATAGTCAGATATACTCCGGTGACAAGAGACAGAATGATTGCGGTATTTATTATTGCTATATTCTATATGTTTTTTTGGGCAGCCTTTGAGCAAGCTGGTGGTTCGATGACTATATTTGCTAAAGATTATATGGATCGTACATTAGAAGGAAACAGTGCACTCTTGTTTAAGATATTCAACACATTACTTACAGTCATTCCATTAGGCATCATTACTTATGTACTTTGGAAACTATTTGTACAGACATTTTCCAAATACGCCTTAGCTAATATCTTTCTTTCTGTGAGCTTTATTATTATTTGGGGCATCGTGATCTGGATGCTCAATGCAGAATTTGGAAAAGAAAGTACTGAAATCGCGGCTACTTGGTTTGGTATCCTCAATTCATTTTTTATCATTGCCCTTGGACCACTATTCTCAAAAATTTGGGAAAGTAAATACAATCCTACCGCTTCTGTGAAATATGGTATTGGACTTACTTTCCTAGGGTTGGGATTTTTGTCTCTAGCATATGGTTCATCTAGTATTCCATTAGGAGCACAAACGGCTTCAGTAAGTGTAATTTGGCTCGTTTTGGCTTATCTTATGCACACTGTTGGTGAGTTGTGTATCTCTCCAGTGGGTTTGTCTTATGTAAGTAAACTAGTGCCTGGCCGGATGATCGCAGTCACATTTGGTATATGGTATCTTGCAGTAGCTGTGGGCAATAAACTAGCCGGCACTATGGGTGGCATGATCGACGAAATCTCTGCACAACATGGACTTAGCAAGTTTTTTATGATCTTTACATGGGTGCCTTTAGCCGCAGCAGTTGTCATCGTACTTTTAAGTCCTGTCTTGCGAAAATTGATGCATGGTGTGAAATAGTAACCCATAAGGTTTTAATTTCTTTTACCATCTTTGTACCATTGTTTGACTTTTTTCAGGTCAGGATTTGGTTTTGCAAGCTCATTATCGATCATAATTTTATAAGCTTTTACCATTTTATCAGTGGATATTATTATTTTCTCTTCATATGTTTTCCAGTCAAGCACAATAGCTGTATCTTTATAAGTGATCACTTCTGGATACTTTTTGATCAATTGTTCATTCCTTTACCTATAAAATTAAGAAAATCTTCACAATATTTTTAAAATGCACTCGTCTTCATCTCGATTTCACTCTTAATGATTGGTTAATCACCACAATATAAAACTCAAATGATGGTTTTTTTATATATTTGCGGCACAATTAGTCTATTTCACTAAGGTCAATCTTCTCAAATCAAAAGAAATGTCATCTATAAAATATTTTTTGATTACAGTCGCTCTTTGTTTTATTTCAGAAACATCTGTTATATATGCGCAAGATGCAGATAATAATACCAAAATAAAGGCGATCAATAATTATGTGAATTTCAGTAACGAAAGCACACATGGTATGTTGATCGTACATAGATTACTCGAAAACTTCAATAAGAGTATCAATAAATTTGTGGACCTTCCCGATCAAAAGATAAATTTTTATTCCAACAAAGATTTGCCGGTAGATATATTTGAGGATCCAGAAGATTGGTTTTATGAAACTTCCCCTAATGAATGGTATAATAAAATAAATCAAAACAAAGGCCAATTACCTGCAAATGTTGAAACTAAGCTTTCAGGCTCTGCTTCAAAAATGAAGTCAATCATTGCATCGATAAATAAGATCAGGTTTGATTTGGAAGATATGATCCAGAAGTTAGACCTTACAAAAAGGGAAAACCTAAGTCTGGTTTATGATAAACTTGAAGAAGCAGTGACCTTGTATAAAGACTATTATACTCACCAACAGGTATTAGAATCAGAAGTATCTACTTACTATAAAACACTTCAAGTTACAGAAAACGAAATTCAGTTTCCAGCAGTGGTAAAATCCATTGATGACTTATATAATGCCACCCGATCTGCCTTGCATGCTTTATATATCAAAGAAGATGAAAGTTTTAGAGATTTAATCAAAAAACAGCAGCTCGCTTTATCGAAATTTTCTGCAATTCAACTAACGGATTATAACAGTACCAGATTGATCAACCCTAAGATGCAAACTTATTGGAATAATATTATAAAACAATCCAAAGAGTCACTAGTCGCCCAGCAATTGTTTGTAGAGTCAGAAAATATACCTGAAGAATTTAAAATTTACAACAAATACTACTATTATTATAATATTTCAGTAATCAATAAGTTTAACAGGTACGGCAATGGTATTGTCTTCGAAATGAACAGAATCATTGAATATCTCTCCATTCCAGTCCCAAGATACTTTGAAATGCCCCATTATTTTAAAGTGATTTATCCAAAAATCCTAGAAAAAACTGAATTTCTCGCGGCATCTGACCCAGTCATCAAAGCACTACCTAAAACCGTAAAAGGAAGAAGTGTAATCACAGCCACCCGAACAATCACTGTGGATAGCTTTATTGTGGACTTACAAATGTATGACCATAAAATTGTGGACAAAGACATCGTATCCTTAAGTTTTAACGGAGACTGGATCGTAGAAAAATATTCAATCACAGAAAAACCATATGACTTCAAACTAAAGCTGAACGAAGAAGGAAAAAACTTCTTACTGCTTCATGCTGATGATATGGGACGTCAACCTCCTGCAACCATTGCGTTATCATACAAATACAAGGGCAAAAAGCAACTAATCATCCTCAACTCTGATACAGTAAAAAGTGAGGTCATAGAGATCATCGTAAAATAGGTGTCAAGCTAAATGAAATAGGCTTATTCAATGGTTTCTTATCGTTGAAGCAATAGCAAATTGCAACTTCTTTGATAATGATACCTTATCTATTGAGTGGCAATTTTTATTGAAATTTGCTGGATATTAGGAGTGTGTTGTATAGATGAAAGTGTTTATATACAAATTTCATTAATTTTCTCCCCATTCATTTACTTTAGCAATAGAGGCTAAAAATGGACGTTCAAAAGCAGCCAATGGACATTCAAAAGCAGCCAATGGACGTTCAAAAGCAGCCAATGGACATTCAAAAGCAGCCAATGAACATTCAAAAGCAGCCAATGGACGTTCAAAAGCAGCCAATGGACATTCAAAAGCA
>CAZGMB010000017.1:0-65656 GCA_964526715.1 uncultured Aureispira sp.
AAAAGTGCGTCTATCGCCTTTGCAAAATATTAGAATTAAACTAAAAATTATCAAGGCGATAGAAAAATGCATGACTGAGTGATCCTGAAAGGTCGAACATGACAATGTGAGAAACGAAGGAACCCGTAAGGGATGGGCAGGTCGGGAATGCACTATAGCAATACCACTAGCTGATCTAAGTTTAGATCAGTGCCTTCATTTTTGAGTGATTTCGTATCACTCAAATACAGCAAAGCTGTACCATTCAGTTACCTTTTTTTGAACTGGTCTTTTTTGTTTACTTTTTTTGACAGGAAAAAAAGTAAAAGCCTTGCCGGCTCGAGGCAAAAGTTAAAATGAAGTGCAAATGATTTAGGAGTTTTGAAGAAATCTCCTTGCATCGAAACCAATAAATTTGGATTTATTAAATTGACATTTATATATTTATATTACTTTAAGCAGTACCTAAATAATCTGCCAAATTCTGTGTCATCCTTTGGTGGATATTAGATACATCTGCCTTGATAAAAGCATGACCAGTGATCATTTCATAAAGATGAATGTATCTTTCCGATATTTGCCATACGAAATCATCAGGCATATCAGGCATTTTTTGACCTTCCAAACCCTGAAAACCGTTGGCGATTAACCATTCTCTGACAAACTCTTTGGAGAGTTGTGGCTGTGGTTCAGATTTGGCTTGGCGTTCCGCATACCCATCTAGATAAAAATATCGCGAACTATCTGGGGTATGAATTTCATCTATAAGGATCACATGGCCATCTACCAGACCAAACTCGTATTTAGTATCCACTAAAATCAATCCTCTTTGCGCAGCCATCTCACTACCTTTGGCAAATAATGTTCGAGTATAGTTTTCGAGAACATCCCAAGTTTCAGCACTTACAATACCTTGCTCCAAAATTTGCTCCAAGGAAATATCCATATCGTGTCCTGCTGATGCTTTGGTAGTGGGTGTAATGATGGGTATTGGAAAGGGATCATTTTCTTTCAGACCTTCGGGCATCGTCACACCACAAAGTAATCTACTTCCAGATTTGTAGGTTCTCCAAGCATGTCCAGCCAAGTATCCCCTGATCACCATCTCTATCTTGATAGGCTCAGCTTTGAGTCCCACGGACACATTAGGATCTGGAAAAGATAACAACCAATTAGGAACAAGATCTCGGGTTGCCTGCAAAAAATGAATGGCCAATTGGTTCAAAACCTGACCTTTGTAAGGAATGGCGCGGGGCAATATATGGTCAAATGCAGATATCCTATCAGTAGCTACCATGAGCAATTGATGATCCAAATCGTAAACATCTCTTACTTTGCCGTGATATACATTCGCTACATTTTTAAACTGAAAGTTGGTTTCAGAAATGGTGGATTGCTCAATAGTCATGAAATGCTTTGATTAGATATTAGTCACTGAATTGCGATCAAAAAGAATATCTTTCAATTCCTTAAGTGCGTTATATTCGTGCGGTAAAACTTTTTTAAATGCTTCTTTAACAGCGAAATAGGCTCCTTTTTCACTACCGGGCAAGTTTTCCTTAACGATAGATTTCACCAATTTTATGTCGTGTTTTAGCATACCACGGATGGAAGGTATATCATGCCAATCGCCTTCTATAGCTATGGTTTTGATGGTTCGGCCTGACTCATCTACCGTGTGTTCCAAATCAATAACTTCCTTGATTTGACCGGTATCTTTGAGTTGTTGAGTCAATCCTTGGGGAATCTTCCATATATCGGTATCTTTATCCATTTCATTATTGATCAGAAAAATTTCTAATCCTTTTTCATGAAAACGGTATATGACAACCCTGGCTAAATCTAAAACACTCATAATTATTGATATTCAAGACAAAATTAAGGAATTATATTGAATTTATTCTAATATTGACCAAGAAACTACAAATCCTTCAAAAGGTTCACCTAATTTTGGTTTAATTAACTGTAAAAAGTGAATGATTATAGATTCTTAGGTGAATCCATTTTTTTAGGCTATCCCATTAGACACAAAGTCCATTTTTCAGCCTTTTTGAAGGTTATAAGATATATAACTATTGGGATTCTTCTACTAAATTGATCAGGGTCAAACAAAGGAAAATCAATTGTTCATCCCGCGACATTTCTTTGAGCAAGCTAAAAGCCCTAGGGATCGTTTTATCTTTGTATTTGGGATTGCTAATAAAACCTATATTGCTCTGCCCGATCCAAACAGCATGTGTTGGAAGATGATCTGCACCATCTATAAAGGCTAGCTTTTTATTATTCAGACTCATAAAGTCTCCCTTACTATTTAAAACACCTGCTTCAACATTGTTGACATAAATATGTGTAAGATTTCCTTTATGGAGATATACAAATTCGTCTTGCGAAGTGCAAATCAATGTCAATGACTGACCATTGGAATATTTTTTAATGATATATGCCACCAGATGCTCATAATATATAGTATCAAAAATACCTTTGGTGGTTTTGTTAAAGCCTTTGGTAGTGACTTTATTAGTTTGATTTAACGATAATAATTCCATCTCATGGGCACTGAAAGGTACCAACTTACTTTTGTAATCTTTGAGCTGATTTCGCAAATCATTGATATCCTTTTTGAGCTGATTTCCCGAAATGGTCAATTTGAACAGAAAACGAAAAAAATCCCCTACATCCATGTCACTTTTTCTTTTCGTTAGCCTAAAAATGACCTCATTGCATTTCTATTGATCGACTTTCTCATACGTCTCAAAGCCCTGTCCCTGATCTGTCTTACCCTTTCATTGGACAAATCAAACGCTTCTGATATCTCGTCCAAATTCATAGCTCGATTGTTTTCCAATCCAAAATAAGCTACGATTACCTGAATTTCGCGTGGAGATAAGATTTCGAGACCGTCGATGATTTCTTTTTTTACAGACTCCTCCATGAGTTTGAGATCAGGACTATCTTCATCTCCATAAGTCATCATGTCGAGCATAGTTGCGGACCCTTCATCATCAGATAGTGGGGCATCCATAGATATATGTCGGTTGGCTCCCTTGAGCATGTTTTCTATATCTTTGGTTTGAACTCCCAATATTTCGGCAAGTTCTTCATTAGTGGGTTCACGTTCATTCTTTTGTACAAAGGTAACCCAAGCTTCATTTACTTTATTGTAGGCTGTCATCTTGTTTAGGGGCAATCTAACCATTCTCGAATATTCTACAATAGCCTGAAGAATAGATTGTCTGATCCACCAAACGGCGTAAGAGATGAATTTAAAACCTTTGGTTTCATCAAATCTTTTAGCCGCTTTCATGAGTCCTACATTACCTTCATTGATGAGATCAGAAAGTGATAAACCTTGATTTTGGTATTGTTTTGCCACAGAGACCACAAATCTTAGATTAGCTTTAGTCAATTTTTCTAATGCTTCCTGATCACCTTGTTTTATTCTTTTGGCGAGATCTGACTCTTCATCAATGGTCAATAAATCTATACGCCCAATATCTAAAAGGTATTTATCCAATGCAAGGCTTTCACGTGACGTGATATTATTGGTTATTTTTAGCTGACGCATATATTGTATTTCAGATTATTTTGATTTTATGTTTAATATCAGCGAAAATCCTAAGCTTTGTAAAATTACATACACATTTGAATTGTCAATGACATACTAGAGAGACTAACAAATAATTGATTAAATACGTTCAGAAATTAATCAGAATATTTTTCATATAAATACAATATCTTTGTTGCAGGAATTAAAATGTAAATCTGTGTTTTTAAAAAAAGTGGTATTGATCATTTTTTATTTGCTTACCTCGGTCAAAAGCGAGTGTCAAGATTGCAGTATAAAACTTCAAGATGCTATAGTCCAAAATGGGTTGACCCTACTTAATACTCCTTACGAAAGTGGTACGTTAGACAAAAACATGGAAGAGCGCCTTACCTACTGTAATGATAAATTTGATTGCGTTACCTTTATTGAATATGTGCTAGCGCTTTCCATTAAACAAATTCAAAATGATACTAAAAGCTCCAATTTTGAACGTTTATTGACAAAAATTCGATATCATGATGGTGTCATAGATGGATATGGATCAAGATTGCACTATTTTACCGATTGGATTATTCAAAATGAAAAAAACGGACATATCAAAAACATCACTGAAGATATAGGTGGCATTCCCTGGCAAAAAAAATTACATTTTATGTCCACAAATCAAAAAAAATATCCAAGGTTAAACCATCAAAAGGATATATCTAAAATTAAAAATACCGAAAAAGCCTTAAGTAAGATCCATTTTCATTACATACCCAAAAATAATGTCCGAATGGCTCAAAAAGAAATTCAAAATGGAGATATCATTGCCATAACCACCAATATAACAGGCTTAGACGTCGTACATACCGGAATTGCTATACTCAAAAATGGCCATGTTCACTTAATGCATGCTTCATCTGATGCCAAGAAAGTAATGATAAGCTTAGAATCTTTGGATCAATACCTTAACAATAAACATAACCAAACGGGTATCATGGTATTACGCCCCATATGTACTGACTAATAAACCCAATCAAAGATATCAGAGGTGCTCGAAGTATCCTGTTTTAGTATTTTTTCTGACCTGATCCCAATGATAATACCTACCATTCATAGCTATATAAACGCCATGTGGCAATGTTTGGACAAAGGCCAATGCCGCACCTAAATTAAAAAATCCATCTGATGAAGTTCCAAAAGCATACGGAATCATGGCTCCTGTTATGATGATGGTTTTAGGAATGTGGTGCCTTGCTATAGCAGATGCCGTATCCACCATAGTATCTGTACCGTGTGTGAGTACGATTTTATCATATTCTGACTTTTTGCAACTGTAGATGATGATTTCACGATCCGCATCTGTCATCTGAAGACTGTCCAACATCATGAGCGTCTTGATATCTACATCCAGCGTGCTTCTACCCCTTTCAAACATTTGGTGCAAATGAGTATCTTTAAAGTATAACTGTCCGGTGATGAAATTATATTCTTTGTCAAAAGTACCTCCGGTGACAAATATTTGAATTTTGTGTTTTGAATCCACTTTATTAGGGCTTTTTTTGATGGTGCAAAAGTAATAGTTTTTAGTTTCTAAAATCACAATTGCTCATGATTAATATCATTAAAATCTATCATGTAAGGGCATAATTTGGCTTTTTATTTTACAAATCCACTTTAGATACTTCCTTATGACCCACCATGCAGATATCAAAGCAAGTTTCGAAGCCTTACAAATAAACTTTTGTGATCATCATGAAAATTATTTTAATGACGAAATGGAGAAAACCGTAGTGGTAGTGCCAAGCTTAACCTTAGACTATGAAATATTATCTAAAATTAAAGGTCATTTTTATTATGAAGAACGGATGCTATGTATGCTTATGTTGCTCAAAATTGAAAAAACATATGTCACTTTTATATCGAGCCTTCCTATTTCTCCATTAATCATTGATTACTATTTGCATATGCTTCCTGATATCAATGTAGATGAATGCAGAAAAAGACTAACCCTGATCAGTTGTTACGACTCTAGTAGTTTGCCATTGACCAACAAAATACTAAGCCGCCCACGTTTGATACAGAGAATCATCAGAAGCCTTCATAATGCCGAAAACTCACATTTAGTATGTTTTAATGTCACAGAATATGAAATGGAATTATCTGCAAAACTCCATATTCCTTTGTATGGAAGCCATCCCGACTTAAACTATCTTGGATCAAAAAGTGGTAGCAGAAAACTTTTTAAACAATGTGGCATGCCGCTTCCATATGGGTTTGAAGATATTTACAGCCTGGAAGAACTTTGTATGGCTTTGCAAAAAATCTATGAAAACAATGATCAGATTCAAAAAGCAGTGATTAAGATCAATGAAGGTTTTTCTGGAGATGGCAATGCTATATTTTCGTATGATGGTATCCCTGTAGAAAAAGAAAACCAATTGGATTGGATTCGCAACAATCTGAAAATCAATCTCAAAATTGTAGCTAAAAAACTAAAGTACAAAGATTTCATTAAAAAATTAATGACCATGGGTGGCGTCGCTGAAACATTCCTTGATGGGGAAGTGATCACATCTCCATCAGTACAGTGCCGAATAAATCCAAATCATGACGTCTGTACTATCTCAACACATGATCAGGTGATGGGTGGTGAGAGCAGTCAAGTCTTTTTAGGCGCTACATTTCCGGCAGATCATGAGTATGCCACTTCATTGGCTCAAATGTGCCATCCTTTAGCAAAACACATGGCTCAATTGGGTGTATTAGGACGGTTTGGAATTGACTTTATGAGTATCAAGAAAAATGGACATTGGTACCATCATGCTATAGAAATCAATCTTAGAAAAGGAGGAACCACACATCCTTTTTTGATGTTACAATTTCTTACCAATGGTAGTTACAATGCGGATTCAGGTACTTATTTATTGCCTGATGGTGAAAAAAGATATTATTTTGCCACAGACAATATTCAAAACAATGCCTATAAAGGACTCACACCAACAGATCTTTTGGATATTGTTTTCAGACATGATCTGCATTACAATCACGAAAAAGCTCAGGGTATTATGTTTCACTTGATTAGTGCCCTGTCTCAATATGGAAAAATAGGCTTAGTCAGCATAGCAGACACCAAGGAGAGAGCCTTGGAATACTATACTCAAGTCATCCATATTTTAAACATGGAGACTGGTGAAAATTAGGCGAGATTGGTATAAACAGCCTGAACGTCATCATCATCTTCTAACTTATCAAGCAATTTTTCGATATCTGGCATTTGATCGTCCGAAAACTCCACGGGTGTGGTAGGTATTCTCTGCAAATTGGCTTTAGTAATATTTATTCCCTTTTCGTCAAAACCTTTAGTGAGTGTTCCAAACTCGGTATATGGAGCATAGGCATAAACAGTATTACCATCTACTTCATAACTTTCCATACCGTAATCTATCATCTCCAATTCGAACTCATCTAAATCCAATGATTCTGGTTTTTCAAACTCAACCACGGCTTTTCTGTCAAACATAAACTCTAAAGATCCGGTAGGGACTAATGAACCGCCAACTTTATTGAAGTAGGATTTGACATTGGCCACGGTTCTGGTGGTATTATCTGTGGCACATTCTACAAAAACCAAAACACCATAAGGTCCTTTTCCTTCATAATTTACTTCTGTAAAATCGTCAGCATCTTTTCCAGCAGCTCTTTTTATGGCATTATCCACATTATCTTTAGGCATGTTAGCTGCTTTTGCAGCTTGTATTGCTAACCTAAGTTTTGAATTTGTCTCCGGATCAGGACCACCTTCTTTGGCTGCTATAGTAATGGCTCTGGATACTTTTGGAAATATCCTGGACATGGTGGCCCATCTTTTTTCTTTGGCTGCTCTTCGGTATTCAAATGCTCTACCCATGATTACAATATTGAGAATAAAACAGAAATAGGTTGATAATTAATCTTAAAAAAAAAAGCATCTTTAAGTAAACCTTAGAGATGCTTGTCGGCGGAAGAAGAGGGATTCGAACCCCCGGTGGTGTTACCCACGCCGGTTTTCAAGACCGGTGCATTAAACCAGCTCTGCCATTCTTCCTGGTTTGCTTTCTTTAAAAGCGCCGCAAAGGTATCAATTAAAATTATATTTGCAAACTTTTTGTAAAAAAAAAAGCAGACTCTCTTTTGAGCCGGCTTTTCTTAACTAAATTTCAAGTATAACTAAATTATGAGAAAACTTTTACTAGCCTAGATTGATCACATCTCGAATCAAAATATTTTTACGTTTGAAATGTATTTTATTCGTCTTGCGCAGCTCATTCAACACGGTGGTAACCGTTTGTCTTGTCGTAGCTGTATAGTCTGCAATATCCTGTTGTGTAAAATCATGCTTGAGCAGGGTTTCAAGGCCAATATTCTGACCGGAAAGCATGGCATTGGTTTTTAGAAAATCAATAATTCTTTCGCGTGCATTGTTTAGCGCTATGGATTCAAACCTTTCTTCTACATATATCAATTTATTGGCAATGAAGTTGATGACGCAGAAAGCAAGTTTTGTATTTTGCTCCATCATTTGCTTAAAAATGGCTGCCTTAACTTCCAATATCCTAGCATTGGGACTTAAAACTACGGCATTATTTTTTCTATTACCTTCATCAGCAAGACTTAATTCGCCCAAAATGGCACCCGGATGTAAAATGGTTTTTATGACCTCACGACCATCAAGTGTTTTAGTTGTGATTTTAACAACACCATCCATTAAAAAAAATAATGCTTCAGACATATCACCTGCCTGATATAATAGCTGTGATTTTTTTAAAATTGTATCTTTACTATGTTGAGATACAAACTCCATCTCTTCATCGTTGAGACATGACATTAATGGAAATTCTGACAATTCAGTTTTGAACATAAATAGAATGGGGTTAAAAACAAACTGTTACTTAATCAAGACACAATTTTTATGTAAAACCCCTACTACAAATGTAAAATAAATTACATTCCCATAACATCAACTGATTAAGTCATAGAAAGTACAAAATAAAATTGTAATTGTCAATAAAATCTGATATAATTTGAACTCGATTTCAAAAAAGACCTTATCTTTGCATTACAAAATTAAGTTTTGATTTGATGGTTGTTTTATCTTAAAGTCAATTAGTATGATAACATAACCAACGAAGCGCAAAATATAATTTGAATTTTTATCATCTTAAATGTAATTTTAATTAAATCAATATAACATGGCAAAGCAAAGAATAGCAATCAACGGATTCGGTAGAATTGGAAGATTGGTGTACAGACAAATTTTCAATATGGAAGGTATCGATGTCGTTGCAATCAATGACCTGACCAATCCTAATGTGTTGGCCCATTTATTAAAGTATGATACTGCACAAGGTAGATTTAATGAAGATGTAAAAGCAGGTACAGACTGTATCTATGTAAATGGAGAAGAAATCAAAATCTATGCTCAAAAAGATCCTTCTCAAATTCCATGGGGAGCTCATGATGTAGATGTAGTATTAGAGTGTACTGGTTTTTTTGCGGACAAAGATAAATGTATGGCTCATATAGCCGCTGGAGCAAAAAAAGTAGTTATTTCGGCTCCAGCCACTGGTGATTTAAAAACGGTTGTTTACAATGTCAATCATGATATACTAGATGGTACAGAAGATGTAATTAGTTGTGCCAGCTGTACTACCAATTGTTTGGCTCCTATGGCACAAGTTCTTGAAAAAGAATATGGAATCGTTTCAGGTATCATGACCACAATACACGCATATACCAATGACCAAAACACACAGGATGCACCACACGCCAAAGGTGACTTGAGAAGAGCACGAGCTGCTGCGCAAAACATTGTGCCTAACAGTACGGGAGCTGCAAAAGCTATTGGTTTAGTATTGCCTGCTTTGAAAGGTAAACTAGATGGTAGTGCTCAGCGTGTACCTACATTGACAGGGTCGTTGACAGAGCTAGTGACCATTTTAGGTAAAAAAGTGACCGCAGACGAGATCAATGCAGCTATGAAAGCAGCCGCGAATGAAAGTTTTGGATATACTGAAGATGAAATCGTAAGTTCCGATATCATTGGTACTGACTTCGGAAGTTTATTTGATGGTACCCAAACCAAAGTACTTACTAATGGTGATGTACAATTGGTAAAAACGGTAAGCTGGTATGACAATGAAGCCAGTTATGTAGCTCAATTGGTAAGAACCCTAAAACATTTTGCAGGGTTGATCAAAAAATAAAATTTTAACTAAAGGCAACTCAAACGAGTTGCCTTTTTTAATGGATATCATAAAACAACACTTATGCTAGATTTTAAAAATACCAACTTTCAGGGAAAAAAAGTGGTCATGAGAGTGGATTTTAACGTGCCACTCAATGCTGAATTTGAAGTAACGGATGATACTCGTATTGCAGGTGCTGCATCTACTATTAAGAAAATACTTGATGACGGAGGTTCTGTAGTGATGATGAGTCATCTCGGTAGACCCAAAGGTGGACCTGAAAACAAATATTCGCTAAAACATATCATCCCTACCCTTTCAGCACATTTCCCTGGCGTAGCTATAGACTTTGCTGATGACTGTATATCCGATGATGCTTTTGCAAAATCTGCTGCTTTACAAAGTGGAGCCTTATTACTACTGGAAAATCTCAGATTTTATCCGGAAGAAGAAAAAGGAAATGTCGATTTTGCAGAAAAATTAAGCAAACATGGAGATATTTATATCAATGATGCCTTTGGAACAGCACATAGAGAGCACGCATCAACAGCTACTATGGCCCGATTTTTTGACACAGACCATAAAGGTTTTGGATATCTCATGGCTGCTGAAGTAGAAAATGCCAACAAACTACTACATGGCGCAGAAAAACCAATGACTGCTATTGTTGGTGGAGCTAAAGTTTCAGACAAAATTCAACTTTTGGAAAGACTCATCGATAGTATGGACAACATCATTATCGGTGGTGGTATGGCATACACATTTATTTCTGCTTTGGGCGGTCAAATAGGTACGTCGCTTTTTGAAGGTGATTATGTAGAGTTAGCTCATAAAATTTTAGATAAGGCAAAAGCCAATAATACGACGATTTACCTTCCTGAAGACAATATTGCAGCCGATAGATTTGCACCTGATGCCGAAAGCAAAGAAGTAGATAGTTATCATATTCCTGACGGTTGGATGGGATTGGATATAGGACCTAAAACCGCAGCTAAATTTGGAGAAATCATCAAAGCGTCCAAAACCATCTTATGGAATGGCCCTATGGGTGTATTTGAGTTTGAAAAATTTGCTAACGGTACCTTTGCCGTAGCTAAATCCCTTGCAGAAGCAACAGATAACGGTGCATTTTCACTCATTGGAGGCGGAGACTCAGCATCAGCTATCAATAAATCAGGCCTTGAAGATAGAGTTAGTTTTGTATCCACAGGTGGTGGCGCAATGTTAGAATATCTTGAAGGTAAAGAATTGCCAGGTATCAAGGCGATTACTGGATAAGAGTTTAAATTAAGAAAATTTAAAAAGCCTTTACATTCTTAATTGGGATGTAAGGGCTTTTTTTTTTATATGTAAGAAATATCTGTCGTATTCAATACCGCTTATTTGTCCTAATTTTAGTTGTTGATAAGTTACTTGAACTGATTTTATTTGTCCATCAAGCAGCGAATTAAGGTTTTGTAGTATCTTATTGATAAAAACGAATGAAATCTTTAGTCATTACCTTTATAGTAGTTTTTTTTTACCAAAATATTGTTGTTTCACAATATTATGATTTTCCTTCTTTAGATTGGAAACAAACCTATACATTTTATCAATGGACAGGAAGTCACTTCCAAACTGAAATTGTCTCACTCAAGTTTAATAAAGATACCATTCTTGGACAAAATAAGTATATTACAAATGGAAACTTGCATATGAGAAATGATAATGGAAAGATATTCAGATACCATTTTAACCAACAAAATCAAACTGCTGACGATCTTTTGGAATATGATTTTTCACTAAATATAGGAGAAATTTTTATAAACTATCAGCATGACGTAAAGGATTCAGTCCAAGTGATAAATAAAGAAAAAGTAGTTAATTTAATTGGAGATTCTGTATGGATGATTACTTTACAATATAACATAAACTGGATTACAAAAGACACTATGACTTGGATAGAAGGTGTTGGTAACATGCAACATGGACTTATAAAAAGCCATTTTCCTGATGGTGGATTTACTCATGCTTGTACTCTTTTGTCAGACAACAGAAAAATCAGTATAAATCAAGACAACGATAACTATTGCAACTGTCAATTTGAATATGGAATAGATCATGACAATGATGGCTTTGGAAATTATATATCTCGCACAGCTGAAATAAATTTGGGCAGTTTTAATGACCCTTCAAATTTAAAAATATTTAAAGTAAGAAGTTGTGATACCATAAAAGTAACGAACAATGACATTTCTGAAAGTTTTTTGCTTAGTAATAAAAGTTTTTGCCATGGAGGTATGATACTTGGCGACAGCACCGTTTTTACTGACAAAAGCGAATCCATAATCTGTTACAATATTAAGCCATATGATACTATATTTGTAAATCATCAGTGTACTAAGGAGTTTGCAATCATTGTAACACAACCTTGCTTTGCCAATGACTGCAATGATATGAACTCAAACATTTATCCAAGTGCAACAGAGATTCCAAACAATGGTATAGATGAAAATTGTGATGGATTTGATCTCATCTCCAAAACCGAAGAACCTTCTAATTTATCAATCAAAATATACCCAAACCCTTCAAATGGCTTTATCAATGTGGACATAGACCCAAATAAAAATGCAAAAATAAGTCTTTATAACATTTATGGTCAATCTGCCTTGAGCATATTAAATAATGAACGAATCATACCAACGAATAACTTAATTCCTGGTATATATATCGTTGAAGTTATTGATACAGAAGGCGACAAGATCATGCTGACTAAAGCAGTGGTAGTATATTAGGCATTCAAAATTTATTAGTCATAATTTCCTAGATAAAATCTATAATAATACTTTGGAGTTTCAAAAATTAAACAATATTGGACCCAAAAACTATATTCCATTTTACCGAAAGGAATTTTATAAACTTTTAATGAATATATGTGAAATATGCAAGTATTATTTTCTAATGTGTAGCTATCTAATTGATATCATTCATACTACTGGATTCCATTAATCCTTTTTATAATAACCTGAGTCATATAGTTTTCCAGATGCCACATTATGGTGTTGCATAGATGTCGTCCAGATCGTTTTTGTACTTCTAATGACGTAAATACTTCTTGCTTGATAAACAGAAATTTTTTGCAAATACTCTAATGTATCTTTTTCAGCAGAATTTGATATTCCTTCATATTTATTTAAAAAATCCAATGAGATTGAATCAATTTTAAATTCTCCAGCGGAGCCTTTACGCAAAATCATCAATGAATCAAAAAACATTTTGGGCACGGTATCCTTTGGCCAATGACTGTAAAGCAACGCCCCTTTATAAATGCCTTTAAGCTCTTTATTTAATGGAGTTTCATTTACTACTTTAATAGTATCCATAATCAAAGTAGTGTCAACTTTAATTTTAGTAGTGTCTGAGACTATTTCTGTTGTTAGCATATTGGTGTTATTGGTGCAAGAAGCCACTAAGCTTAAAATAATTACAAATGCTATTAATCTAAATTTCCCCATAGAACTTTAATTTTGAAATTTTAAATCTCTATAACTCTTAATAATCAATAAATATTATCACATCCCCAAAATTTTCCTCAAAAATCCTTCATCTACGGCTGTTCCTGCAAAATCATCAAATGCTTTTTCGGTTACTTCAATGATATGGCTTTGGATAAATGGGGCACCTTCTTTGGCACCTTGGGCTGCGGATTTGATACAGCATTCCCATTCCATGACCGCCCAACCGTCGTATCCATATTGCGATAATTTGCTAAAGATACCTTTGAAATCTACTTGTCCATCACCTGGAGATCTAAATCGCCCTGCCCTATCCTTCCAGTCTGCATATCCACCATATACACCACACTTACCTGATGCGTTAAACTCAGCGTCTTTGACGTGGAATGCTCGGATCCGCTCGTGATAAAAATCTATATATTGAAGATAATCTAACTGTTGCAACACAAAATGACTTGGGTCAAATAAAAGACAGGCTCTCGAATGATTATGGACTTTTTCCAAAAAACGTTCATAGCTTAGACCATCATGCAAGTCTTCACCAGGGTGCACTTCATAGCAAACATCTACACCACACTCATCAAAATGATTTAAGATAGGCAGCCATCTATCTGCAAGCTCTTGAAAGCCTAGATCTACCAAACCTGCAGGGCGCTGTGGCCAAGGATACATAGTATGCCAAAGTAAAGCTCCTGAAAAAGTAGCATGCGCATTTAAACCTAATCTTTGACTGGCTTTTCCTGCATTTTTAACTTGCTTTATTGCCCATTCTGTACGTGCTTTGGGCTTTCCCTTAAGATCATCAGGAGCAAAAGCATCAAACATTAGATCATAGGCCGGATGTACCGCAACCAACTGCCCCTGAAGATGCGTACTAAGTTCTGTTATCTCTAATCCGTAACTATTAATTTTGCCTTTAAGCTCATCACAGTAAGTTTGACTCTCCGCCGCAAGGTCTAAGTTAATGAGTCTGGATTCCCATGTAGGTATTTGTACTCCTTTGTATCCAAGAGATGCTACCCATTCGCAAATAGATTCTAACGAATTATACGGCGCTTCATCACCCATAAACTGCGCTAGAAAAATAGCCGGTCCTTTTATTGTTTTCATGTATTAAGATTAAGGTTGAGATTAAGATTAAGGTTAAGGTTGAGATTAAGGTTAAGGTTGAGATTAAGATTTAGATTGAGATTAAGGCCTGTCTGCTGAAATGCAATGTAGGCAGATAGAGATTAAGTGGTAATTGAGCGAAGTCGAAATCACAATTTATTGCGAAGTCAAAATCAAAATTTAAAACAGAGTCGAAATCACATTAAGCTAAAGCTCTTACATTTTCAACCATTTCTGGTCACTTTTGCCAGACTCTATGACTTTATAGATGAATTCCATGCCTCTGACTCCATCATCTATACCTGGAAAATCTGTAAAAATAGCGTCTACATCCTTTCCTGCAATCCGAGCCTGTATGCATTTGGCTACATTTCTATATATGTTGGCAAAAGCTTCGAGATATCCTTCCGGGTGACCTGCTGGAATGCGTGTATGTGATGTCGCTTCAGGATAAAGATTATAACTACCGGTACGGTATACTTCCACAGGTCGATCAGCCCACCTAACTGTAAGGCTATTGGGTTCCATTTGAGACCACTCAAAACCACCTTTTTCACCATAAACACGAATACGAAGATTGTTTTCTTCTCCTGCCGAGATCTGAGATGCATAGAGAATGCCACGGGCACCATTATTAAATCTTAACAAGACATTGCCATCATCATCTAAAAGACGACCATCAACCAGTGTATTGATATCTGCACAAAGTTCGGAGATTTTTAAGCCTGTAATGTATTCTGCTAAATTTTCAGCATGTGTACCAATATCGCCCATAGCACCAGCAATTCCAGATCGGCTTGGATCTGTACGCCAAGCAGCTTGCTTTTGATCTGATGCTTCCAATAAAGTGGAAAGCCAACCTTGCGGATACTCCACTACCACTTTTCTGATTTTGCCTAAATCGCCATGTTTGACCATTTGTTTGGCTTGTTTGACCATAGGGTACCCAGTGTAATTATGCGTCAAGGCAAAAATTCGGTCTGAACTTTTGACGACGTTCCTAAGTTCATAGGCCTCTTCAAGATTGTAACTGAGAGGTTTATCACAAATGACGTGAAAACCATTTTCTATGGCCATTTTTGAAGGACCGAAATGCACGTGATTGGGCGTGACGATGGAAACCAAATCAATCCTCATATCATCAGGTAGTGATTTTTCGGTTAAGATCATTTCTTCATAAGATCTATATACTCTCCTGGGATCAATAAAAAGATCTTCACCAGAATTTTTGGATTTGGTGGCATCACTACTGAAAGCACCTGCAACCAATTCTATCTGCCCATCCAAGGCAGCTGCCATTCTGTGTACAGCACCAATAAATGCACCTTGTCCACCTCCAACCATGCCCATTCTAACTTTTCTACTCATAATAAAGTAATACAGTTGATTTGAATAAATTACATTTAAGCAAATATTGTGACTGCTTTTTCAGATCAGTCTACGGGGCAAAGTAACTAAATTTATTTTACAGCTGAAGCAATATTGTCTACCAAAATTTTCATTTGTGGTACTTGACTTAGGGAATGTATTTGTTGCGTAGTTCTTATATCAAAAAGCTGGGTTCCTAAAAACACCTTTTTAAGGTCTATGGTGACGTCTACATCCGTGACCTTGCCTTTGCTTATTTGTATATTTTTGGGCAAATCAATAACCATATAAGCATCATTTGCGCCAGTATGCAGAGCAAACTCATCCTCTATTGGACCACCATTTAAACCAATAAGTCCTTCGGCTTTGAAAAAAACATAGCTTTTCCACGATGACCAATATTCTGCCGAACTGCTCAGGATGGTACCTGGTGCAAAATCCTTGGGCATTTTGGCATTAGAAGATGCGGGTACACCGATACCAAACTGAAGATTGGTATATTCTCCTGCTTTGACATTGGTGATTTTATATTGGTATCCATTTGCAGGGCTACTTCCAGTATATGTATTGGTCAAGTTTATATAATCTATATCCTTGATGTCAATTTGTTTAGTAGCAGATTTTAGCTTTGCTTCGGCAATGTAGAAGGATAATCTACTCATAAAAAACATATCTCCTGTTTCAGGATACTTATAGTTTTTAAACATTTGGAAAGGTTCGTCTCCATAAACAAGCTTAAAATTGATATTTAAATCACCTGTATTTTCTGAATCCGAATTTTGGTCATCTACACAACTTGCAAAAAGCCCCATTAAAAGAATGAAAAATAAATACCGTGTCATATCATTATATTGTATTGATTATAATAACGAATGAAAACATAAAAAGATTTTATTCAGATAATGATTGTGGTCATTTTACTTAGGTGGACAATACAAATTATAAGTTCTGACTGCATATCCTCCCCAAATACCTAACCCACCATTAATATTGGTAGATATTCTGGTATATGAAGAAAAAGGGCCTCCACTGTTGGCAGCAAAATCTCTAGTATTCCAAAAATTGAAATGTGCTTTGTCTATGCCACACCATTTTACAAAAACGCTATCTCCTCTTTTGTAAAGTCCGAAAGCATCAGGATTAAAATCTCCACCTCTTCTTTGTGCTTTCTGCAGTGGAAATTCAAAAGATTGACCATTAAAGATGGCATCATTGGTCACAGAACCAAATGGAGGTATTAGTTGTGGGTCTTCTCCCGTAGCGGTAAAATATCTATAAAAGTTTTCCACATTAGCGGGATCATTGATCGTTACATTTAATTCTGCCAAAGTATCATTAGGTTTGCCTGGAGGGTCTACCCATTTAAAGTTGGTCAGTTCTACATACTCTGGAATGGTGGTCGTTGCAGTGAGCGTTTTATTTCCCGTTTTTACAGTTAGATCGTACTTTCTTCCAGGCTCCTTTTTGATTTGCCCAAAAATGTCTGCATACACACAAATATCAACAGTGGCGGAATCGGGGTTAAGACCTAAAACCGCATATACTTCATCTTTGAGATCATCAGGCACATCATCCAAACAAAATTCTATTAACTCTACAACATTAGTTCCATCATTGACCGTAACTTGAGCACCTTTGATAAATAATTCAGTAAACTTGTTGGGATCAATGGTAGATAAAAAAGGAATGCTTTTGGTAAGAATGACATAGGTAGGATTAGCTCCTGGACCTGCTTCAATATAGCCTTCGACTACGATTTCCTGTTCTACATCAGAAGTTTCCGGAGTATAAGATTGTTCGCATGATGATAAAAACAAAAGCGAAAAAGATACATATATGATAGTATAAATAGATTTCATGTGCTCGTTTATTTTTGGTTCCATTTAAAATTATAGGTGACACTCGGTATCATAGGGAAAATGGTAATTTGTGTTCCTTCAATAGTACTTACTCCTGTCTGAAAATCGGTATTGGTATCAAAATTTACAAAAAACGGATTCTTTCGATTATAAGTATTATATACAGAAAATGTCCAAGAGCCTTGATATTTACTCTTTGAGTCCGGTCTTGGTGTGTAAGTAGCTGATATATCCAATCGGTGATAATCTACCAATCTTGAACTATTTCTAGGTCCGTAAAACAAATTGATATTTTGTTCCACAAAGAAAAATCCACGAACTGGAGTAAACAATTTGCCGGTACCATAAATAAATACCGCTCCGAAATCCCATTTTTTCAGTGGTTTGTAATTGACCACTATGGAGAGGTCATGTGGTCTGTCGTACACCGCAGGATACCAACGGCCTCCTTCGATATCTTTAAAACTTCTCTCTGACCTTGACAACGTATAACCAATCCAACCATTGAGTTTACCGGTAGATTTTTTTAAGAAAAACTCTGCACCGTAAGCCCTACCCACTCCGAAAACAAAAGCATCTTCAGTTTCCTGTGAAATATCGTTGACATAATTATCTGCGTAATCTATCTGATTTTTCAAATCTTTATAGTAGACTTCAAAAGATGCCTCGTAAGTATCATTTTTAAAGTTCTTAAAGAAACCTAAAGCGTATTGAATTCCTCGCTGTGGCTTGACAATTTCAGTACTGGGCACCCATATATCTGCTGGCAACGTACTGGATGAATTGGATACCAAGTGCAAATATTGTGAAGTCATCGTCACACCTGATTTAATGCTAAAATTATCATTAGCTTTATAGTTTAATGCAAATCTAGGTTCCCAACCTGTATATAATTGAGCCGATTCAAATCTTCCAAACTCTTCACCCGTCAATTTGGATGTATATGGTCCTACTTGCTGGAATATACTGAATCTCAAACCCGTATTGATGGCCCATTTTTCACTCAATTTCATATCATCTAGAAAATAAAATGCGGTTTCATTGGCGTATTTAGGCTTGAAAGTGGTTTTAAATTCTACTTCTCCATTTGTGGCGCTAGCAGTATTGGGTGTTAGTGTGTGAAAGGTATAATTGACACCATATTTTAGCGTATGCTTTGTACTTTGATAATTTTCAAAATCTACCTTAAGATTCCAATCTTTGACACCGGAGAATAACTTAAAAACAAAATCATCCTGTCCACCATTGAACTGAAATCTGTAGTCATTATATACTGCGGAGACGTTCATAAACATTTTTTCTGAAAACAAATGATTCCATCTTAATGTCGCCGTTTTATTTCCATAAGGTAAATCAAATCTGAAGTCTCTGTTGGGCTGCCTAAACTTAAAGACGTCATTTCCAAAATAACCACTAAAATATAATCGGTTCTTATCTGAAAAGGTATAATTCCACTTCGTATTTAGGTCATAAAAATAATAATTGGTGCCTTCAAAATTACCACCTTTTAAAGCAGGTTGAATCAAATCAAGAATGTATGTTCGACGTCCTGAAACAATAAATGAACTTTTACCTTTGACTACAGGTCCCTGTAGGGTTAGTCTGGATGAAATAATGCCTATACCACCTTCTGCTGAGAATTCTTTATTATTACCTTCTTTCATTTGAATATCCAAAACTGAAGAAAGCCTTCCCCCATAATTTGCAGGCATACTTCCTTTAATCAAGGTCGTATTTTTGAGTGCATCGGCATTAAAAACAGAGAAAAATCCTAGTAAATGCGATGCATTGTACACTACAGCTTCGTCAAGCAAAATCAAATTCTGATCTGGACCACCTCCACGGACGTAAAATCCAGAATTTCCTTCTCCTGATGACATTACACCGGGTAAAAGTTGAATGGCCTTTAAGATGTCTACTTCACCAAATATGGCAGGTAATTTTTTTATATTCTCTACGGGAAGTTCTACTGTTCCCATTTGTGTACCCTCTACATTTTTTCTTCTTTCGTCTCGGTCAGCTGAAATGACCACTTCTTCCATTAATACACCTTCACTAAGCTGTACATTATAAGAAATGTTCTTATCCAGATTTATTTCAAAAACTTGCAACTCATAGCCCAAGTATGAAAACCCAATTTTATATATACCCGCAGGTAAAGTAATAGAATAAAATCCATAACTATTCGTGGTAGCTCCTTGTTCTTGGTTTTCCAAATTAGTAATATTTGCACCTATTAGTGTCTCACCTGTTGCTTTATCTTTTACATAGCCGCTTAACGTAAATTTAGTTTGTGCAAATGAAGCATTGATCAAAAAAAATAAACTTAAAACTGCTATCAGTTTAATTTTATGCATAAAAAATATTTTAAAAAGACTTTTATTACAAAACAAATTAAAATTTGTTCAAGTATTATCCAAACGTTGAAAATCAAAATAAGATTATGTACAAATACCTTTTTCGATAAAAGGTTAAAAATTAGAGACGAATCTCAAAATAAGCCATAATGAATTTAAGTCGCCTTTATTCAACCTTGTACCATGACAGTTAGTCTAGATATACACACTATATTTTGATCTTCATCGTATATTTCTGTATTCCAAACATGGAGTGTCTTACCTAACTTGATAGGTTTGGTAACACCATAAACAAAGCCTTCTTTAGCAGACTTAAGATGATTTGCATTGACTTCTACGCCTACCACTTTTTTGGAAGGATCTGCGCCAATCAACCAACTTGCCATACTCCCCAAGGACTCAGACAAAACCACCGAAGCACCACCATGCAATAACCCCATAGGTTGCCTAGTCCGATGATCTACGGGCATTTTGGCCTTGATGTAGTCATCTCCAATTTCAGTGATCTCAATACCTAGATGTGCCACCAATGTATTTTGATTAAATTGATTAACAGCATCTATTTCGGGCTTTATTTTCCAAATCATGGATCCATCGTTTAGTATTATACTTAAATGTAAGCTTGCCAATAATGTTTAGTTTTAATACAAATTTCTTTTTTACCCAAAAGCCAAATTAATGCTCAAAAAAAAACTCCCAGTTAACTGTATCGCTAATGAGAGTTTTGTTATCGATTATTATAATGGATTAATTAGTTTGGTTTAAAACTAATTTTTCTCATTCTTAAACTTAATGGTGTTACTTCCAAGTATTCGTCTTCTCTGATATACTCCATGGCTTCTTCGAGAGAAAACTGTATTTTAGGGGCAATCTTCATGTTTTCATCTGAACCAGATGCTCTCATGTTGGTTAACTTCTTACCTTTTATAACATTGATTTCCAAGTCATTATCCCTAGAGTGCTCACCTAATACTTGACCAATGTAAACTTGTTCACCTGGATCGATGAAAAATTTACCTCTATCTTGTAATCTGTCAATCGCAAAAGGAAGGGCTTGTCCTTGTTCCATAGAAACAAATGATCCTTTCAATCTAGCTGGAAGGTCACCTTTGAATGGTTCAAAAGAATGAAATCTATGGGTCATCACCGCTTCACCAGCAGTTGCTGTCAAGATATTGTTTCTCAAGCCTATGATACCTCTAGATGGAATTTCGAACTCTAAATGCTGAACATCACCTTTGGGTTCCATTACCTTGAGTAATCCTTTACGTTGTGTGATCAATTCTATCACTTTACCGGAAGAAACTTCAGGAACATCCACTACCAATATTTCTATAGGTTCGCATTTCATACCATCTATTTCTTTGATGATCACCTGCGGCTTACCTACTTGCAACTCGTAACCTTCTCTACGCATGGTTTCTAAAAGTACACTCAAGTGCAGTACTCCACGGCCAAAAACATTAAATTTATCTTCCGTTTCTCCGTCTTCAACTCTTAAAGCAAGGTTTTTTTCTAACTCTTTGTACAACCTTTCTCTAAGGTGTCTGGAAGTTACATATTTACCTTCTTTACCAAAGAAAGGCGAGTTATTAATAGTGAAAAGCATACTCATGGTAGGCTCATCTACTTCTATTCTCGGTAATGCTTCTGGCTGGTTTAGGTCTACAATTGAATCTCCAATATCAAAATCATCAATACCTACTACGGCACACAAGTCACCACTTCTTACTTTTGAAACTTTAGCTTTTCCCAAACCTTCAAAAACAAAAAGCTCTTTGACTCTGACTTTTTTCATCACGCCTTCTTTTTTACATATATAGTAATCTTTATTTTCTTCAAGATCACCTCTGTAAACTCTTCCGATAGCAATACGCCCTTGGAAAGCATTGAAATCCAATGAAGTAATACCCATTTGAACAGGTCCTTCCTTATAAGGTGCTTCAGGTATGACGTCTATAACAGCTTGTAGTAATGGTGTGATATCTTTGGTACGAATATCATGCTCATGACTCATCCATCCATCGCGGCTCGAGCCAAAAAGAGTCACAAAATCCAATTGATCTTCAGTGGCCCCTAAGTTGTACATCAAGTCAAACACATCACTTTGTACCTCTTCAGGACGACAATTTTCTTTATCTACTTTATTAATAACGACAATAGGTTTTAGTCCCAATTCTACTGCCTTGTTCAATACAAATCTAGTTTGTGGCATGGGTCCTTCAAAAGCATCAACTAATAACAATACACCATCTGCCAAATTTAGGACACGCTCTACTTCACCACCGAAATCCGAGTGACCAGGAGTATCGATAATGTTTATTTTTACACCGTTGTACTGAACTGAAACGTTTTTAGAGAGAATGGTAATTCCTCTTTCTCGCTCCAAGTCATTGTTATCTAGTATTAATTCACCTGTATCTTTTCTGTTATCCATGGCTTTACATTCATGGATGATCTTGTCTACCAATGTGGTTTTGCCGTGGTCTACGTGCGCTATAATAGCAATGTTTCTTATGGATTCCATATAAAATTTATGTTTGATCAGCCGGTGATCAAGATTATTGATTTAATTATGATTGATTGAAGTCTTCTTTCTTAATGGTAATTCTACGTCCACGATATTTCAATATTTTACTATTGTCCATCATTTTGCCAAATTTCTTGTCTATTTCTACAATACAATGACGCTTTTGGATGTCAATGTTTCCAATCTGTTTTTTGTTCAATCCAGCATGTCCAGCTAAGATGTCAATTAAAATACCAGGATGTACATTATCTATCTTGCCAATACCCACAAAATATTGCTCCATATGTGGATTAGGTGCATATCCTCTAGTACTTCGTTCTCCTCTTTGACCAGACTCTTCCCTTCTTCCATCTCTCCTGCCTTCATCCCTTCTTCCATCTCTTCTACCTTCGTCTCTTCTTCCGTCTCTACCGCCGCGATCATCTCTACGTTCGTTTAGAGAAACGTTTAGATCATCTTTTTCTATTTTCTTGTAAAGTTTGTTAAACTCCAAGGCAAGAATTTTTTCTACCAATTCTTCTTTAGACAAAGATTCAAACATTTCTAAAGCCTTTGAGATCATTTCGTCGTTAAGCTCTATGGTATCTGTTGTCAGTACTTTTTCAGTCCACTTCTCCAGTTTTTTATTATACATTTGAGATTGGAGCGGAACTTTGATATGTTTGATATCGACACCTATTGTTCTTTCGAAGAATCTAATACGTCCCACATCTTGTTGAGTCACAATGGCAAGTGAAGTTCCTTTCTTTCCAGCACGAGCGGTTCTGCCACTTCTGTGCGTGTAATATTCAGGATTTTCAGGTAATGAATAATGTACTACGTGAGTCAATGAATCCACATCAATACCTCTGGCTGCAACATCAGTCGCTACCAGGATAGATGTAGCCTTATTTCTAAACTTAGCCATGACAGCATCTCTTTGAGACTGTGACATGTCACCATGTAGTGGCTCTGCCCTGTAGCCTTCCTGCTCTAAGTATTCTGCAAGTTCTTGGGTATCCATCTTCGTTTTACAAAAGATAACTCCATAGAAATCAGTAAGATAATCTAATACTCTTTTTAGTGCAGCTTCCTTATCATTCTTGTGAACAAAAATATATTTGTGTTCTATATTTTCATTGGTTTTGCTTTCAGAATGGATTTTTACCTCAAATGGCTTTTCCATGTAAGTACCCACAATCCTTCTGATTTCAGGAGGCATAGTAGCTGAAAACAACCATATGACTTTTTCTTCTGGGGTACCGATCAATATTTTGTCAATATCTTCCTGAAATCCCATATTGAGCATTTCATCAGCTTCGTCAAGTACTAAAAACTCGATTTGATCCAATTTTACCGCTTTACGATCAATCAAATCCTGAAGTCTGCCCGGTGTGGCTACCAAAATATGGGGTGGATTACGCTTGATATCTCTAATTTGAGTGGTAATCGGCGTACCTCCATAAACTACCTGAGTACGAAGTCCTTTTTTATATTTACCAAAATTTTCAAGTTCTTTGGCAATTTGCTGAGCCAACTCTCTCGTCGGTGCAAGGATGAGTCCATAAACATGAGAAATACTCGTGTCTAGGTAATGCAGTAATGGCAATCCAAACGCAGCAGTTTTTCCAGTACCTGTCTGCGCAAGACCTATAAAATCTGATTTATTCTCTAATAATGCTGGTATTGCTTTGCTTTGTATTTCTGTAGGTGATACAAAACCTATCTCCTCGAGTGATCTCAAAATATCATCTCCAAGGCCTAAATCTTTAAATGTTTGCAATTGTATATTTTATTTGAAGCCGCAAAGATAATCAAAAATTTTGCAACAAGGCAACAAAATAGCTCTAAGATGAATAATCTTTTGTTAATCATTTTGTAATTCAACTCAGGCAAACAGTACTATACATATCAGAATTATAGTTAATAAAAGGTCAAAAAAATGCTTCATTTACTAAATTTTGGGCAAAATTAAGCACATCCTTTAATTTGGGCAATATAACTTTTGTTAGGTTATTGTTAACTTTATATGGTTGATCCCTTACCCAAAATCATCAATTCAAACTGACAGCATCGGGCATTTGAGCTATAACGGTATAGGTATTTCCTTTGTTATGCAATACCGTTTGCCAAAGCACAAAGGGTTTTACCCTGAATAAGTAGTTGGCATCCATCACTTCGGTAAGCCAAGAAGTTTCTTGCATTTCTTCTATAAGTTGGCCTTCACTCCATCCGCTATAACCAATAAAAAATCGGATATTCTGATCTTGTATCACACCTGTTTCCATCAGGAACTTTAGTTTTTCGAAGTCACCACCCCAATATACTCCTGGGCAAACTTCCTGACTATTGTCTAGCAGATCTCCTACATTATGCAAAAAATGCAAACTATCTACAGCTACCGGTCCGCCAATATGCACCGCTGCTTTGGACTCTGGAAAATCCGGAACCAATTCATGAATCTTAATATCTACTGGCTTATTGAGAATAAAACCTGTTGTACCTACGTCATTATGTTCGCAAATCAAAACCACCGACCTTTTAAAATTTGGGTCGAGCATGAAAGGTTCAGCCACCAATATGGTTCCTGCTTTGATTTCAATTTTATTAGAATTACCTTTTTCCATTACAATGTTTGGGTATCTGCTGTACGATCCACTTTTTTGATCAACCCTGAAAGAACCTTACCAGAGCCACCTGTTTCTACAAATGTCGTTACGCCATTTTTGAGCATATTCTCTACCGATTGGGTCCACTTTACAGCTCCGGTCAATTGGGATATTAGGTTTATTTTTATGACTTCGGGGTCGGTCTCGGCAACTGCAGTGACATTTTGATAAATAGGGCAACTGGGTTTATGAAAGACAGTATTCATAATTGCTTCCGCCAATGCTTGTCTTGCAGGCTCCATCAGTGGACTATGAAATGCACCTCCTACTTCTAATTGAATGGCTCTTTTGGCACCTGCTTCTGTTAATTTTTCCATTGCCGTCTGTACTCCTGATATAGATCCAGAAATCACTAACTGTCCAGGACAATTATAATTAGCCGCTACGACTACATCATCAATGGAAGCACAAATTTCTTCCACTTTATCATCCTCTAAACCCAAGATAGCAGCCATAGTACCCGGTACTGCTTCACAAGCATCCTGCATCGCCATCGCCCTAGCGTAGACCAACTTAAGACCATCTTCAAAACTTAAAGAGCCATTGGCCACTAAAGCTGAAAACTCACCTAACGAATGCCCAGCTACAGCATCAGGTTTAGCAGTAGATTTGGCCTTGAGGGTTGCCATAGCATGTACAAAAAGCGCTGGTTGAGTCACTTTGGTTTGTTTTAGATCTTCAGCCGATCCATAAAACATGATTTTCGATAATTCAAATCCCAATATTTCATCTGCTTTTTGAAAAATAACTCTGGCCGCTTCATTGCTTTCAAAAAGATCCAATCCCATGCCTTCAAACTGTGCTCCTTGTCCAGGAAAAACAAACGCTGTCATATCCTACTTAAAATTTTTATTTAAATACTTTAATTCTAAAAAATGAACTGATGTTTAATAATATATAAACTCAAAAAAAAATCACTTGAATCTAGATGCAATCAGGCTAAGGAACTCATTGCGTGTTTCTATATTTCTGAAATCACCTGTAAAAGCTGAAGTTGTTGTTGTAGAATTTTGCTTTTGCACGCCCCGCATCATCATACACATATGAGCAGCTTCTATCACTACTGCAACACCCAAAGGCTTGAGTGCATCATCAATGGCGTGCAATATCTCATGTGTTAAGCGTTCTTGCACCTGCATTCTACGAGCAAAAACATCTATGACTCTTGGTATTTTACTCAATCCCACCACATACCCATTCGGTATATAAGCTACATGGGCTTTACCGAAAAATGGCAGTAAATGATGTTCGCACATAGAATAAAACTCTATATCCTTGACCACTACCATTTCATTATAATCTTCCTTAAACACCGCAGATCGAAGTATCTGATCCGCATCTTGCTGATACCCTTGTGTCAAAAACTGAATCGCTTTAGCAGCACGTTCAGGTGTTTTTACCAGACCTTCGCGATTTTTGTCTTCGCCAACAGAATCAATAATTTCTGCATAAAATCCAGAGAGTTTTGATGTGGTTTCAGGTGAATAAGAATCTTCTTTTTTATAAGCCATTTTGTTTATTTTTCGCCGAAATATTCAGCATAAATGGTATCTGTTTCTTGCAATTTAATGCTATGAAGTTTACAACCATGAATATGTGGTTCTAATTGTTCCCAAATCAGTATGGCCATATTTTCTGTAGTGGGCATCATACCTTCAGGCAAAAAATCAATATCGAGATTAAGATTAGAATGGTCCAACTTGTCAGTCACGTATTCTCTAATAATTTTGCTTAACTTTTTGGCATCATGAACAAATCCAATAACTGGATCTGGATGGCCTTTTACCGTGACATACAAAGTATAGTTATGACCATGCCAGTTTTTATTGGCACATTTACCAAAAAAAGCAAAATTCTCTTCTTCGGACCATGAATTAATCCAAAGCTTATGTGCTGCATTAAATTTTTCTACTCTCGTCAAATAAACCATTGCCATAGCAAGATATTAAATTGGGGACAAAATTACGAAATAAATTCATAATCGATTGCAAGCTACACCAGAAATACAAAAAAAGCCAAAAGCACAAATAGAAATCAAATGTATTATTCAAATCTTCAAAAAATCTTTAGCAAAGTTAAAAGCCTTTGCCTGAGATGATATATCTTGATTTTAATAACTTCAAGACTAAGGTATTTCATCAAAATTAATCCAGCCAAATTGAGTGTCCACCAGCTGATGTTTATGGTTCCTTCTTTATTGAGTGAAATCATTCACTCCATTGGAGCTGCCACCTATTGGTCATTCTTAAAATGAAAGCCTGCCTACTGCCTAAATTGTCCTTTGTGTTATCGTTCATACACCTTCCTAATCCTATAGCGGTCGTGTATCAAGCTTTACGGAGAACCCATCTAGTCTTAAGGAAAGTTCATGAAGCCTTAAGCAAGACTACTTATCAACAAAGGCGTCTGCCTAATCACATTATGGAAGACCATTAAAACTAAATGAGTGGTGGCGAAAGCTTAATGAAAGGTCATGGTCACTTTATGGACCTTGATAAAGGATAAACGACCTCTACTCTACAACTTATGAATGTTCTTTAACTGTTAAGGAGACGTCGCGAAGCCTTATGATCTAGTCATCAAGCGTTAACGAATCTTCCTGAAGACTTTAGCTCAGGTCATTAAGCGTTTATGAGCCGCCGAAAGTTATTTTTGCCTTATTCGATAAGCTTTAAGACAGGTCGTAAAGTCTTAACCTTCACCCGCATAAGCTTACCGAGCACGTCATTATAGTTAATGAAAAGCCAAATACCTTATAAGACAGGTGCAAAAGAGTTATCGAAGAGTCCTTTAAGCTTTTGGAGCACTATCATAATCTTAATCGATATGGATTAAGTATTAATAGACATGGATTAAGTATTAAGTGATATGGGCTAAGTATTGATCGATATGGATCAATACTTAATTAATGTGATAAAACACAGCATCGATGTGGATCAAGTATTAATCAATATGGATATATTCAAAATCCATATAAATATTTATTTATCGATATGGGTACATTATTGAGCTATATAAATAGACTATTGATCAACATTATAATAGTATTAATCCACGTTGGTTAATACTCCATTTATATGAATCAATGCTTTATCCATATGGATTAACTATTGAACCATATAACTGTATAAAGCATATATAAATATAAAGACCAAACTACAAATTATAGCCTATGAAATGAGCACGATATGTAATCTAGCGGATTATATAGTAGCTTTAACCAATTGTCCGAATATAAAAAGCACATTGACGAAAGCTCTGGCAAAGCAGGGACTTTAAAAGCCCTTTGAAATGATTCGATCCAAAGATTTATGTAACGGTTTATACAACGGCTTTTTATGGTACTTAATTTATTTTAACCACAATATTTTTTGATTGTTTTGTATTTTCATGGTCAATATTTGCAATGACTTCAATGGTGACTTCATCAAGATTTGCTGTATCTACAATCCATTCGGCTCTTACTTCAAAGGTTTTATTGTGTGTATGCCGAGACTTTAAGGATTTAGTTTCTCCCCCTTTCTGGATCAAAACTTCATACCCATGCATACTCACATTAGATTGAATAAAAGCTTCTATTTGAATAGTATCATTTTGGGTGAAAGTTTGATTTTCATAAGGCTGTATAATTTCTATAGTTGTCTCATGTTCTATGGATTGCGTTTGTTTATCACATGACCCTAGAACAAAAATGGTAAACGTAGCAACGATTAAAATTAATGGATTCATTCTGAAAAAATTGGATTAGATGTAAATGAATAGTCTGAAAGTGTTCTTAAAAAAGATTCCAAAGCTGTTTTTTCGTCCTCAGATAAAGGTATGCCTACTTTACCATTATCTAGCTTAAATACTGGGTCCAGATTGGAATAGTACTGCATATTTTCTGAATAATGGTTTAAAACTTCTCTTAGCGTTTTGAATCTTCCATCATGCATATAAGGATACGTCAGCGCTACGTTTCTGAGTGACGGCATTCGGAATTTATGCATATCTTCTGCTTCTAAAGTTATATGATGCCGTCCCGTTTCATCAGGTTTGGCCGGTAATCCCGTGTTGCGAAAAGTATAGTCTGTAAAGAGCGGTTCTTTATGGCAAGATGAACACTTTTGCACAAAAACTTCATATCCTTTTTGTTCAATGTCTGTAAAAATTGCTTTGTTTTGTCTTACCTGATCATATTTTGAAGTTGCAGAAACTAACATAGACATATACTGAGCTAAAGCAAATAACAATTTCTGGTCGTCTATAACATCGACATTAAATACTTGCTTAAATCTTTGTTTATACGATTGGTTTCTATTCAGTTTTTTCACTACATTACTCATAGTTTCGCCCATTTCCACATCATTAGTTATAGGCGCAACAGGCATGACTTCAATATGATTGATACCTCCATCCCACATAAAATGTGGTTGCCAAGCTGCATTAAAAATAGCTGGACTATTTCTGACACCTCTTCTACCTGCAATGCCTTCACTCAATGCAACATTATGATCTGCAAATGCATGTCCTTGAGCATGACAAGACTCACAACTAATAGTGCTGTCAATTGACAATATAGGGTCGTGAAATAAAGCCCTACCTAATTCAAAACCTTCTTTAGTTATGGGGTTTCGAGTGGATTGATAAATCGGATCAGGAAAATAATCAGGGTAACTCAATGCAAAAGATGAGTTACTTTGATGATCTGTACATGATCCTAAAAAAAATGAAACTAAAAGGAGACCTGCAAGTTTCAAAAATAATAATCTTGCCATGATACTTTGGTTTGAGATAACAAAATATTGGATATTACCTAGATTATGAGTTAGCATAACTACTGTTACAATCTAACTCATAATCAAGATTTTATAAAATGATTTACAATGCGTTATATATTAAAAAGGCAAATTACCGAGTGGACATTTACACATTTGTAATATTGATGATTAATTATGTATATGATCAAATCTAATCACATCGTAAAAATTAGTAGACATTGATTTTGCCAATGCTCCAGGCATTGTTTGTTTTGATTTTTCTGATAAGTTTTGTGCTCCGTGCCACAATCTTGCTGGATTTGCAATCATATGTACTTCTGCATCTCTTGTACCATCTACAACCAGTTTGCTACCAAATGCATATGTCTTTATAGTTTGTACCTTATTATCACCTTTGAATCCACCTAAATGAAAAACAAACGTTCCATCAGAAGATGTAGGTGCAGTGCCTTCTGCTTTCACCATGATATAACCTGAGTTCCAACTCCAAAACATACCGTTTGATGGAGATAATGCGCCCGTTTGGGCACCTGAAGTACTACGCAAGCTATCTACTCCATACATCAATTCAACATCAGTATACTCTCCACCTGGTACATCTGGTATGGTGATCACTTTCCCTTCATCAGTTGCAGCATCTACAATAAAGTAACTTTCAGGCATTGTCCACCAAGTTCCATCTGCTTTTTTCAACCTAACATTAGAAACATAGTATTGAAATAAGCTAAATGTCATTTTTTCTCCGAGCATCGGATGGGTAAGTTCTTTATTTAATGAAAATTCACCTTCATTACTGCCCCACACATGATCAAACTCAATGGAAACAGAACCTTTTTGTAAAGAAGCAACTTCTTCTTTTTTACATGAGGTAACAACCAAACTTGAGATAAGCACTATTAATAAAAATATATTTAATGATTTCATTTTTTAATTTTGTTTAAAATTTTAAAGAATTATTTTTAAAAAAACAAATTGATATGAGCCCCATATCGGGTGTGTGGTACTAAGTTGCCAGAAGCGACGTTGTTATAAACAGCTGGCTGAACAAAAAAACCACCATTTACTAAAGGACTAAAAAAATCCATGCCAACATGACCAAAAAGAGCATTGCCACCAGAAAGAAGCAGCGCATCTCCTTCATGAAAATCTTGACTTGCAAAATCATGGGTTAATCCCGCAGATGGCATCCAAGTTTTACCTTTCCAGTTAAAAACATAAAAATATTTGAGCGAAGAAGACAATCTATCACCAAACTCAAAATTATGTTTTTTGTTAAGTTGGTTCCAACGGTATCCCAACTCACTCATGATACCTGATTTTTTGAACCTGATTATGTAATTAATATTGGCTGTAAAATCCAATGTACCTGTACCTAATTGAAAACCTGGAACCCAATCATCATTTGCTACGATCTTATTATTGTGACCGGTTGGAAGTTTGATGCCTCCACCTATTTGCAGCTGATGAATAATATTGCCTGTTGAATTCTTTTTATTGTCTAAGATAGAATACAAAACAGACATGCTGATATCTCCAATACCTGAATTTCTTGAAATAACAGCATCTTCTTGCTTTTCTATATGATGTAGTGGAAACAAGGCAAAAATCTGGATACGGTCATTGATTAACCAACGGCTCCAAATATCTATAGTCATAAAGCTTTCTTGGCTTATACTTTGCTTTTCGTGAGAAAACAATGGATGATGTGTTGATGTAAAACTTCTGTAAGTGCCCTTAACACCTGCAAAATGTTTTTTAAACTGTGGGATAATACCAAATTGCATACCATTTACAGCACAACCACAAACATCACAAGCCTGACTTTCCTTTGATATAAATATTAAGAGACCAAGTATAAGACACTTATATACTCGAGTCATCTAAAAAATATATTATTTAAAAAAAACAACACAAAACTGCAAGAACACATTCATTCCTGTTGCAGTATGTTTATTTATAAAAAAGAAGGAAGTTATGAGATCGTATCTGGTGGATTGTCCAGACGTTTGTCAGATAGAAGGCTATGAAATTTGTTAAAATGATGAAGTAGTACAGTAGTGTAAATCATATTTGAATCATCCAAGGCATAGTACATTTGATGATTCGATAATACAAAAGGACTTAACAATACATCCTTCAGATATGTACGCAATGGTGTTTCTTTTACAGGTTCAGTTTCTTTCATTTTCATCATCAATTGACATTTTCCTTTACATTTAAGTAAAGGTTTATCTTTATTGACACATAAATTTTTTGAAATATAGTCTTGATTAATTTTCCAATTGAAATATACTACAACCTTACTGAAGACTGGTAAAGTCATGAGAATGGTTAAGAAAATAGCGTATATTCTTGGGTTCATCCTGCAAAAGTAAGACAAAATTTAGATTAAAAATATGATTTGAATCATTAAAAAATTAAAATTCAAAAGTGAATCCAGTATTAATTTGTCTAAAACCTAGGGGCATAATGCCGGATTGTCCTCTGTTTAATCTTGATCCAGTAACTATATTGTTGCCAAGGTTTTTCCCATTTAAATGCCATTGAACATTAAATTTGTTAATTTTAAAGTCAAAACCTGCATTGATATCATATGTGCTAAAAGCCTTTATTTTACCTATTCCACCATCTCCTGAAACATTTTCAAAATTGGCGAATTCTGCATATTGATCTCCTACAAAATTATAAGACACTCCAAAATACCAACTTTTAAAGTTGTAATCCATATTAATATTGCAAGAAAACATAGGTGCGTAAGGCGTCTGACCATTGGTGATACCCGATCCACCAAATTTGTAAACCGTTTTCGTCACTTTATCCATATCAGAAGCTGTTTCAGGCGAAAATACGACTTCTTTACCTGCCAAATCTTTGGTGTAAAATGTGTAGGCATTGGGTTGCATTTGTGCTTTATTGAGTAATTCTAGCTTTGTAAGAGATGAGTGCCTAATTTGGGTAAACAGATGGCGATCATGCAGCTCTCCTAAAATCACTCTCGAACGCAAAAAAGTGATATTTGGCTGTAAGCTCAGTTTATGATCTTTACATCGGGGCAATATATCCCATTTAAGAGAAATTTCTGCACCTTGTAAATTGATGACTCCAAGTTTATCAAAAAACTCATTCCATCCAGCTAAATAAAAATTACTAATTCTATTATTAAATACTGCAACTTGTCCTGATAACACCTCCTTAAGCAAAAAACCTCTTAAACCTAATTCCGTATTTATTGATATTTCTGGTTTTACGTTGCTGAGTAGTTCTGTACTTAATGGTTGGACTAAAACTCCGTCACGCTCTACTAAAAATGCAAAATATTTGGATGGGGCGATATATCCTCGATAAACACTGCCAAACCATTTCATATTTTTTTGCTGCCATGCTATAGTAAGCCCAGGCTGGATAATACTGTAAGTATTGGTCCTAATGTCTGCATCATCCGAACTAATATTTGGATTAACCGCATTTGACAATCTGTCTTGTCTATCCATCCATACATGTTCCCACCTAATTATTGGAGTGATTTGAAGTTGGTTAAATGTAAAATGATTTCGAATATATGAAGACATGGATTGTAAAACATAATCCAGATCTGTTGTAAATTTACCAGTGCGAGCCCATCTAGAAGAGTCCGCAGCAATGTTCATGTCTTGAAAGGTTTCTCTATGGTATTTAATCTGGGCTTCGAAACTATTCTTCCATTGATTACCTGTATATATTTTTGTAAAAGTTTGATCAACACTGGTGACTGTGTAGTGCCACCTACTGTTTGTACTGGATTCTCTACCCTTAACATTAATAGTACCTACCCTGACATAATCATCATTTGTGAATTTCAAACCATCTAAGTATTTAAACTTTTCTGAAAATATGTTTTCTCCTACATAAGATCTTACTTGTGATGCAGGGATGACGATATTATTCTGACGATACCAATCCCTAGCAAAATCTGATGCAAAAATTTTAGTTACTAAAGATGAAACATCACTTGGAGTCCATTTATGAATGATATCTAACCCATATCTATGCATGATAAAACGATCAGCATCAAATGGATTTAGCGTTGGGTCAATATTGAATGTAAAAGGTGTGATGGAGCTGAGCGAAGCTTGATTATCTTCAAATTGACTATTAATTTTAAAATATAATGATTGGTTTTGGCTAAGTTCTGCATAGATCTTTGCATTCAGATTGAGCATACTTAGTGATGAAAAATCAGTAAACCCATCAAATCTTTTATAAACTGCTTCCACTTGGCTACCAACACGTTTCCAGGTACCTCCATAAGAAAGCAATCCCGTAAAATAGCCTCTTTGTCCACCTGATATTTTTGCTTTTAGTGTTGGTTGTTGGGGAGGTTTGGGTGTCATATAGTTGATAATTCCAAACATATTGTTGGGACCGTACCTTAGTACATCTGCACCCGTATAAACTTCAATGCCTGAAACTCTTTCACTAATTGGATTGTAATATATACCAGGCCCAATGTAAGGTGCTGGCGAAATAGGAGACCCATCTTCCAGCATCAATACTTTCTCTGATCTTCTTCCCCAAGATCCACGGATACTTACATTAATCCTATTGCCTAATCCCATATCACTGAGCACATTGACACCCGGCAAAGTTTTAAGTACCTCTTCAGTGGAAATGGGTTGCATCTTTCGGATTACTAAAGGACTGACATAATAGTTTGTACCTGTGACATTACCTCGGTAAGTCATAGCTGATGAGCTAACATTGATCTCCTTCATCATGGTGGCACTTTCGGTCATCATTATTTGCCCCAGATCTGTTTCTGGTTCTTTCAGAAAAAATGAAATCACTGTGTCCTGCATGCCTAAATACTGCAAGACGATTCTAAATTCTTTTTCATTAGATAGACATTCTGCCTTTCCATGAGCATCAGTAAAAACCATTGTCTTACCGCTAGTTATAAGTACACCTTCCAAGGGCTGTCTATCTTGGTTAACTACTACAGTCTTGACTCTATAAGTTTGTGCATGTACATTGATAGTACAATAAAAAAGAATGATGACAGCTAAAAATAACTTTTGCATGCTAACATTTTGCTTTGTAAATGCAAAGGTAACATATTAAATTTAATCAGAATATCAAAAGCACATATAAAATGGCTGATAAGGATCATGGTCTGCGTTTAAAGATACGCAGTCTTCCTACTATTTCTTACAAATTTTCCAAATCAAAAGACAAGGTTTCCCATTCCAACATTTTGTTTTCAAGATCATCTTGCAAGCTTTTATATTTTTTATTGGCTTCCATAAATCCTGGATCAGCATAAAAGTTAGGGTCGGCCAGTTTCAGTTCTAAAAGTGCCAGATCTTCTTCTAATTTTGAAATTTGTTTTTCTATGGAAGCAATTTGTTTTCTGAGCTTACGTGTTTCTTCAGGATCAGATTTTTTATCAAATGCGGCTTGGGATGATTCTGCTACGGTTTTTTGCATGTCCACTTCACGCATATTGTCCATTTTCTTTTTACCCAAAAAATAATTGATATCTCCTAAAAACTCTTTGACCGTTCCATCTTTAAATTCAATCACTTTATCAGTAAGACCTCCCAAAAACTCTCTATCATGCGATATCACTAACAAGGTACCTTGATAAGCTTTAAGTGCATCTTTCAATATTTCTTTGGAGTATATATCCAAGTGGTTGGTAGGTTCGTCCAAAATTAAAAAATTACAAGGACGCATAATTAGTGAAGCCATAGCTAGTCTTGCACGTTCACCGCCTGATAGCACAGAAACTTTTTTATCTACATCATCTCCTGAAAACAAAAAGGAACCTAAAATATTCCTAACCCGTGACCGCATCTCTTCAGGAGCCTTATCTTCCATGACATCTAAAACAGTGCTTTTCAGATCCAAAAGTTCTGACTGATTTTGTGCATAATAAGATAGGTGCATATTAGAACCTTCTTCTATTTTCCCTGACGAAGCTGGCAGCAAACCGGCAATAATTTTGGCCATCGTAGTTTTTCCTTGTCCGTTTTGACCAACAAAAGCTACTCTGTCGCCGCGTTCTATGGTTATATTGAGATTTGAAAAAACATTCTTATCACCAAAGGACTTGCCCACAGCGACAGCCCTGACTACTTCCCTACCCGATCTCGGCACTTCAGCAAAGCGAATATTCATAGCTTTTCCGGTGTCGACAGGTGCTTCTATTCTTTCCACTTTTTCTAACTGCTTTTGCATACTTTGAGCCATCTTAGTTTTAGTGGCTTTGGCCATAAACCTATTAATGGTCTTTTCTTTTTGAGCTATATCTCTCTGTTGATTTTCGAAAGCGGATAACCGAATGGCCTTTTGTTTTTCTTTTTCGGCCAGAAAATTACGATAAGAGAGTCTATAATCATCTATATCTCCATGTTCTACTTCTATGATACGATTACAGACGTTTTCGAGAAACTGAATATCGTGCGAAATGACTATGACCGTACCAGGATAATCCACTAGATAATTTTCAAGCCAAATGATGGATTCAATATCAAGATGGTTGGTAGGTTCATCCAGCATCAGGATATCAGGCTTTCGCAAAAGCAATTTAGCCAATTCTATTCGCATCTTCCATCCACCACTAAACTCTGAAACCATTCGCTGAAAATCTGCATCTGTAAAACCCAGACCGCGTAGAATTTTCATAGTTTCTACTTCTAAGCTTACGATATTAAAATGTTCCAACCGACCTGAGATATGTGCTAGATCCTCGAGTAGTTTTTGATAACTATCGCTTTCATAATCTTCTCTAGTACTAATCTCCAGGTTTAAGTGATCAAATTGTTTTTGAAGATTTAGTGCCTCTTCATGACAAGACATAGCTTCATCAATGACCTTTTGAGCTTCATTGAGTTCAAATTCCTGTCTTAGGTATCCTACCGTAGTTTTGGAAGGAAACTCCAAAAAACCTCCATCAGGTACACTTTGACCAGCTATAATTTTGAGTAAAGTGGACTTTCCTGCACCGTTTCTACCAATTAATCCTATTCTGTCTTTAGGGCTGATCATAAAACTGATGTCGTCCAAAAGTACCCGCTCCCCATATTTAACAGAAATGTCTCTTACGTAATACATTACTTCGATTTGCTATAAAAGGTCAAAAGTAGGAATAAATATGGTATAAATGAATCGAATTGTTTTTTAAGCCATAATATCAATCATCAAAAACGATAGTTTACACATTAAAAAACACAATTTTAATAAAATTATTTGAAACCATAAAACACTGAATATGTATAACTTACAACAAAAATAAAAAAATATTAAAATTTATTTCATTTTTTTTGAGTACATAAAACGGTTGGTTTGCTTATATAATCGTAAAACATTTTATTCTAAACTTTTAAATTTTTAACACATGAAAACACAAATTTTGAAATTCCAATGGTTGTTAATCCTAGTTGCAGGATTGTTTATCACATCATGTTCTGACAGTACTGATACCGGAGATGATGCCAGTGCCGAAGCTTATGCCGAAGAAGTAGTAACCAGAACATTGGAAGGCGCCAATCTAGGTAAAGCCGGATGTTATGAGTTGGTTTTCCCAGTGACATTGTCTTTCCCTGATGCCACTACTGCAGAAATAGCGTCTGTTGAAGCACTTAAAGAAGCTCTAAAAACATGGAGAAAAGAAAATCCAAGAGTAAGAACAAGACCGAGCTTAGCTTTTCCTTATTCTGTAATCAATGATGGTGGAGAAGTCATTTTGGTAGAAAATGAAACTCAGCAAAGGGAATTGAGAGTAGCTTGTGGTAAAGAGTTTGGCGGTCATGACAGAGACAAACACAAATCATGTTTTAAAATCAATTTCCCTTTCAGTGTAATGCTTCCTGATAGTACAGTGATCACTCTAAACGCTAAAGAAGACAGAAAGGTACTTCACGACGCCATCAAAGCATTTAAAGCAGCAAACCCTGGTGTCAAAGTAAAACCAGAAGTTGTATTTCCAATCTCCGTAACAATGGAAGACGGAACGGTAGTGACTGTAAATACGAAAGAAGAACTTAAAGCATTAAAAGAATCTTGTAAGTAATTTTTCATAGTCAAAGGTAGTCAAGTAAAGTCGCATTGCAGTCAAACTGTAGTGCGGCTTTTTTTATTTTAATCTGACACAAGGTTATGTTTCCAGCGTTTATTCTAAAAGATTGTTTTCCAAAGCTATCCTAACCAAACCCACACTATTACGAGCATTCAGTTTGGACAAGAGACTCGACCGATGTGATTCAACAGTTTTTAGGCTAATAAATAAATTATCAGCTATCTCTTGTGTGGTAAACTCCTGTGCGATCAACTTAAGTACTTCTTTTTCTCTTCGTGAAAGTTTAGGAAAAAACGAAGCTGTTTTAGCCGATGCTTTCCTTTGATTCATCAAACCTTTCATAATTGTTTCAGTGACTTCTTTTGAAAAATACGATTCCCCTTGTGCTACCGTTCTAATAGCTTTTAAAAGCTCTTCCCTGCCAGTATTTTTTAAGATGTAACCTTTGGCACCATTATTTAATATCTCAGAAACAAAACTTTCCTCATTAAACATAGAAATGGCCAAAACTTTGACACCGGTATGATGCAATGTGATTTCTTTACAAACGGCGATACCATCCATCCCCGGCAAATTTACATCCAATAGGACAATATCAACTTTATTGGATTTTAAAAATTCAATGACAGCAGGTCCATCATAACTTCTACCTGCAACAAAAAGGTCAGCTTCACTTTTCAAAATGGATTCCATGCCGTCTACGAACATGGTATGATCATCTGCTATTAATATATTTATCATAAATATTATATTGACTTATTTGATTATTAATGTTTTCGAGATACAAAGTTACGTTGTTTTTACCTATAAAAACTCGGGTAAACCCCCAAAAATAAAATTCGGTGTTTACAATGATGTTTACATTTTGCAATGTACCGACCTTTGTATTATTAAAAATAACAAAAATTAAACAACCAAAAATGATTGGTTTATTAAGATATAATCAGTTGAAGCAGGAGATTTTGGATATCAGAACTTATCTTACGATAGTCTTGGTTCTTATTTCTTTGTGTGGTCATCATATGGTAACGCACAAAAATATAAATAAGTCTGATACCCAAAATCTTAACTTCATCAAACCATAAAATAACGTTTGGTACATTAAAGAATGTACTTGTTGATACATTTTCTCTTTTTTTTAGGTTTTACGGAATGAGCAATAGGCGAGTTGGGTTGTAAAGGTAAATCGGATAACCCCAAAAATCAACAACCCAACTCAAATATTGGTCATATGTCAAAGTAGACAATATAGCATACTATATATAAAGATGTAAATACTCATTGGGATTTGACTGTTGCATTAAAAGAAAGGCTCTCAAAAAGTTGAGGGCTTTCTTTTTTAAATAGCTACCCTTAGCATGCAAAAATCTCCAATATTCATTACTTTCGCACTTACAAATTACTCATGTTGGCAAGGATAGCTTTATTTTGGGTCTTATTTTTACTTTCAATTACTGCTTACGGCCAGTTTGATAAAGATAGTACTTATAGTTATCAGGACCTTAACAAAATTCTGGACCTTGCCCGTACAAATAATGATAATTCTACACTAGCAGACGTTTATATCAAATTAGGAGATTATGAGGGTGATGTATTTTCAGAATATGAAAAATCACTCAGGTATTACAATTACGCTTTGGAACATTTTAAAGCTACGAAAAATGATAAAGGCATCAAACAAACCAATTTTAAGATTGCACTACGATATATCAATGCAGGCTTGTACAATGACGCCATAAGTATGTTGTCCACATTAGCTACAGAACATGAAAAAAACAATGAAATCAAATTACTTTCGAATGTATATTTTAACATACACCGCGCGTATAGGGGTTTGAGTGACTATGAAAACTCATTGCAATATCTTCAAAAAGCAATAGAACTCAACAAAATAGTTAAAGATACTGCATTGACTATCAATATTTTGTTTGACAGAGTTCAATCATTTGAGTTGAGTTTCGAATTAGACAGCGCATTAGTTGATGCTTATAAGGCTTTCACATTTTGTACGCAAGCCAACCAATTGGATATGGCCGCCAAAGGTCTTTTTCATATCGGATATATCAATAAACTAAAAAAAGATTATTCCAAAGCATTAAAATATTTAGACAAATCTTTAACGATCTTACCATACACTCCTTATAATGAATTGAGAATGATGATTTATAAAGAGTTGGGTGATATTTATCAAAAAACAGGTAACAATAAAGATGCTTATCAATTTTTGCTCAGGTATACCTTGCTCAATGATAGTATCCACAACAAAACCAAGCTTGAATCTTTTACCAATTTAGCTTTAAAATATGGGACCAAAGAAAAACAAACCAGTATAGAACTCTTAAAAATTGAAAAAGAATACGAAATAGCAAAAAACGCGGCTCAAAAACGAACATTATATATATTGGGCATTGGCTTGTTTATCGTGTTGCTTTCTATATATTTCATTATAAAGTTCTATGACCAGCAAATTTCAACTACTAAAATTATAACCGAACAAAAAGAAGAGATCAATCAAAGACAAATTCGAGAACTCGAAGACAATATCAAAATGAGCTCTATGAAATCTGTGATAGAAGGTCAAGAAATAGAACGAGAAAGGATAGCTAAAGATTTACATGATAGCTTGGGTGGATTACTGAGTACCATCAAACTTCAATTTGATCATGTAAGCTCAATCAATAAAGAGCTCCACGACATGAAGGAATATACTACAGCGCACCAATTGCTCGATACAGCAGTGGAAGAAGTCAGGACGATATCTAGAAATCTTCAGCCAGGAGCTCTGCAAAATTTGGGTTTAGTGTCGGCAATAAAAGATTTGATCAACAGATACGAAGGGGAAAACTATCCAGAAATAGACTTTCAATATTATGAAATGCCAGAAAAAATGGATAAAATGATATCTTTGTCCATATATAGAATCATTCAGGAATTGTTTTATAATACGATAAAACATGCAAACGCCAATGAAATATTGATTCAATTAAATACCGAAGTGGATGAATTAGTGATTCAATACGAAGATGATGGAATTGGCTTTGATCAAAATCACCTCAAACGAAAAGGTATGGGACTAGAAAACATCAAATCTCGTGTAAACTATATGCATGGAACCATCACCATTGAAAGCGAAAAAGATAAGGGTATGGCTGTGATGATCAGAGTCAAATTTGTATGATACATGAGTTTCATAAACGACCCAATCCAATTGCCAAGTCCTGTCTTTCCTGTACATCTAGATATTTTGGAGCAAAAAAACATTACGTTATTCATCAAGAGAGATGATCTTATTCATCCTAATGTCTCTGGCAATAAGTACAGAAAACTCAAATATAATTTAATCCAACTCAAAGAAAGAAATATCCAAATGGTGATTAGTTTTGGTGGCGCTTTTTCAAATCATTTACATGCTTTAGCTGCGTCTTGTCATCTTTTGGGGCTCAATTCTATCGGAATCATCAGAGGGGAAATAGATGATCATAATCCCACATTGAACTTTTGCAGGCAGATGGGAATGCAATTGTATGCCGTTAGTAGGCAAGCTTATCGGCAAAAAGAAAATGCAGAAGAAGTGAAAGCTTTGCTCCAGCAATATAAAGATTATCAGATAATACCGGAAGGTGGCAGTAATAATCTATCTAAATATGGCGTATCAGAAGTCATAGATGAAGTATATATGGATTTTAAAAAAGTCCCTGATTATATCGTGTTGCCTTGTGGTACAGGTGGTACTACAGCAGGATTATTATGGTCAACAAATCTTGAATCAAAGATATTGTCCTTTTCAGCACTAAAGTCAGAACACCTTTATGCAGAAGTTATGGAACTCTGTGAATGCAGGAACCAAGAAAAACTAACCGTCGTGACCGATTATCATTTTGGTGGATATGCCAAGTGGAATGAAATATTATTGGCTTTTATAGCAGATTTCGAATCTAAGACTCAAATACCTTTGGACCATGTTTATAATGGCAAAGCTATGTACGGCCTCTTGGATTTGATAACAAAAGACTATTTCACACCACAAACCACCATATTGTATTTACACACCGGAGGATTACAAGGAAAGGCTGGGCTTGATTACATAAAAAATAAAGACCACCACCCTATTTAGAATGATGGTCTATTTTATTTATGCTTGACCTGAAATACCTGATTTAAACGACTTCCGGTTGTTGTCCCCATTGCTCAGGGGAACGCCACAAAGCTGACAGGAGCATTTCTCGCATAAAGAAAAACTCTTTGGGCAATTTATTGTAGAAAGTGGCAAAAAGCTCTTCATGTGAAAGTAACTCTTTTTTCCAAACTTCCCTATCTATAGTCATAATGGCGTCAAACTGCTCAGGAGTAAAGTCTAAACCTTCCCAATCAATATCCTTGTATCTAGGTACCCATCCAATAGGACTTTCTACCGCTGATGCTCTACCATTAATTCTAGTTACTATCCATTTGAGTACTCTCATATTTTCCCCAAAACCAGGCCATAGAAACTTACCATTTTCGTCTTTTCTAAACCAGTTTACATTAAAGATACGTGGAGCATCGGGTAGATTTCTGCCAAACTGCAACCAGTGATTGATATAATCGCCTATATTATAACCCATAAAAGGAAGCATAGCAAAAGGGTCTCTTCTGACTACACCTTGAACCCCAAAAGCAGCAGCTGTCGTTTCGCTACCCATAGTTGCTGCGGTGTAGACTCCAAAATTCCAGTTAAAACTTTGATAAACCAGAGGTATACCTGTGGCTCTTCTTCCTCCAAATACAAAGGCTTTAATAGGTACACCAGCCGGATTATCCCAATTTTCATCGACAGCTGGATTAGCGTAAGCAGGCGCGGTAAATCTACTATTGGCATGTGCTGCAGGCTTACCACTTTGTTTATCGTAAGGTTTTCCATTCCAATCTGTCAAACCATCAGGGACTTCTTTGGTCATACCTTCCCACCATACGTCACCATCTGCCGTGATAGCCACATTAGTAAAAATAGTGTTTGCTTTGATAGATTCCATGGCATTTGGATTGGTCTCATAGTTGGTACCAGGAGCTACTCCAAAGTAACCGCTTTCAGGATTGATGGCAACTAACTGTCCTGTTTTGTCGCGGTGTATCCAAGCTATATCATCTCCAACAGTCGAAATCTTCCAACCATCCATTGCTTTAGGTGGTATCAACATGGCAAAATTGGTTTTACCGCACGCACTAGGAAAAGAAGCTGCCAAATAGGTTTTCTTTTTCTCAGGGGATTCTACACCCATGATTAACATATGTTCTGCAAGCCAACCTTCCTCTTCTGCCATGACTGAAGCTATTCTCAAGGCAAAACACTTTTTACCCAAGAGCGCATTGCCGCCGTATCCACTACCATATGAAACGATCAATCTTTCTTCAGGAAAGTGAGTGATATATTTTTCTTGGTTACAAGGCCACTTTACATCCTCTTGCCCAGGTTGCAATGGAGCTCCCAAAGTATGAATACATTTTACAAAATTTTCAGCTTCTATGTATGACATTACAGCATTGCCCATTCTAGTCATGATTTTCATATTGACCACTACATATTCCGAATCCGTGACTTCTATGCCGTATCTTGAATACGGTGACCCAACAGGCCCCATACAAAAAGGTATCACATACATGGTCCTTCCTTTCATACAACCTTTGGTCAGTTTGTTCAAGATGTCCTTCATTTGCCTAGGCTCCATCCAATTGTTGGTAGGACCTGCATCGTCCTTGGTTCGGCTGCAAATAAAAGTCCTGTCTTCCACTCTAGCTACATCACTTGGGTCACTGAAACAAGCAAAGCTATTAGGTCTCTTTTCAGCATTGAGTTTGATAAATGTTCCTTTGTCCACCAACATGTTGCAAAAATGTTGGTATTCATCATCTGAACCATTGCACCAATAGACCTTATCAGCCTCAAAGTAATTAGAAAGCTCTTCTATCCATTGATGTATTTCATCTTTGGTTCGAAAAGAATTGTTTTGATTAAACATCATCGAATTGTTCATTTTAATTTGGTTTGATTAGTGCTACAAATATACACAATTTGAAACAAGTAAATAGCTTTACATGATTAAAATCAGCTTTAGAAATATAACTATGAAATTAATACATACCATTTAACTTGTCTTAATGATCTATATCAGTTTAATCCGAAATATGCATTAGAAAATCCCTGCCTGCCCTACGGTACGGCGAGGCAGGTATTCCAAAGCTAAACTTCATGCTTGCAGCTTGACAAGGTCTGCAAATCAGAAGCTTCGCCTATTTATCTTCTGTAACCGTAGCTGCGCTACGCTTTTCGAATATAAATAGCTGATTTATTGCATTTTAACTTCTCATAACGAAGTTCTAACGCATAATTCGGGTTTAAGTGTACTTCGGTTTCTTTTAAATGACTGTTAGATCAATCAGATAGCGCAAAAACTTAAATCACCTTAAATTCAAAAACCATTTTAATGAATTTTAACACAGATTTATCAGCAAATTAACACTTTGTCTGTTTAAGATTGTGTCTTGAGAATGTAACAAATCAATATTCTTCATTCAAAATTAAAATCATGAAATCCTTTCACTTTGTATTTATTACTTATATACTGTCAATATCAGCAGTTTACTCCAATGAAAAGATTACAGGTCAACGACAATTTTGGTACAATGGATTGTTAAACAGAACTATTGAAGTCCAACATTACACAGATGGCATTGAAGTCAAAGGACTTCATTCAAGACACGGCTATTCATGGTTTCAGAGGCGCTCTTCCACATCATACTTCGATAAGTATGGCAACAAACTAAAGTGGTCAAGAAACAAGGTCATATACTACAGCCAAAGAAGAAATAGCAGGCTAACATTTTTACCGAGATATGACAGAACACAAAATCGTGATTGTGATTATGATCCTATTTATCGAGATATGGGACAACACGATTATAGCGATAACCAAAATCATGATTATGAAGAGTATATTCCAAACCGAAGTGATAGAAAAAATCAAAGAAATTCCAAACATTCTAAAGCTAGAGAACACGATATAAATCGGAGTCAATCAGTAGATAATAGAAGGTCGAATCCTTCAAATAATTTTGAAGACCAATATGCAAATACTACAGCCTTGGAAGGAACGTGGAAGGTCAAAGATTTGAATAAAAAAGTGTACATAGTAGAAACCCGTGATGGAATAAAAGCAAGATTTAGTGATGAACTTAAGTGGTATTTGTATCTTAAAGACACCAATAGCGTTTATATTGGCGAAAATGAGCAAAAATACTTCCTAAAAAACGGTATCTTAATTTGGACAAATGCAAACCAAACTATGACATTTTACTTAACCAAAGTGTCAGATGATCTTGAAGATTAAGGTTTGTAAAACTAAGATATGATATAAATCAAAAAGGTCTATACTGAAAAAACAGCATAGACCTTTTTATTAGTGTAATGTATCTAAAACTCGTTTATTTACGTAAGCCTTCAAAAAGCCAATTGGCCAATGCTTGACGGTTGGTATTGATGATTAATCGTTCTTGGTCAGATGCATTTCTGATATTGGCAAGCTCCACAAATAAGATAGGCGGTGATACTTTTCTAACCATATAGATTCCTCTATCTTCCACAAACCCTTCATATCCGCGTCCCTTTTGGTGTCTTTCGTATTTGGATTCGAAGACTTGTTGTACTGACTCAGCAAGATCTTTACTAGCAGCATTGTGCTTATTGTAGTAAAAAAACACGTCTTGCCTAGTGTTTTTGTTTCTAGAATCCACATGGATCTCAATGGCTTTATGAACTTTATATCCTTTCTTTTTATATTTTTTATACAATTTATTGACCATGTATGCTCTTCCTTGTAAGCGGGATTTTTGGCTTAATGGAATGACATCTTTACCTAATGTTTTCTCGTCATTATCACATTTTAAGTATCTTTCATCTCTGATTCCGTCATTAGCATCCTGAATGATCATTTCTACGGTGGCACCATGCTGCATCAAATTTCTTGCTAGCCTTAAAGCTACATCATATGCATATTCATCTTCACACATTTTTGAAGGACAGTCTGTACACACGGCACCTGGATCTGGTCCTCCATGACCACTGATAATGTAGTAAACCTCGCCCGCAAGACTAAAATCTTCAATATGTACAACATCGTACCCTGGTCCCATCAGTGGAACATTGATGGTCTTTATACCCCTTCTCTTTAATTCTGTACCTGAGATTACAGTGCTTACTTTGGGTTCTTCATTCTTTTCATGAGTAACTTTGATTTCAGATTCAACAATATTTGACTTTATTTCATCATCTCCACAACCAAACTCCGCAGTAGGAACCCATATTTTTTTACTCTTTTTAAAATGTTGATCTCTAATGCCAGCTGCGAGCAAATCTGAATTTAGTTTTTCTATTTTTTTGGCTATCTGGAGATCGTCAATGCCAGTTGAAGTCCTAATATTTTTACCATTAAAGGGAACAATCAGTAGCGGAAGCTTATAGACCTTTCCAGCGATAATTTTATTCTTGGAAGTAATTTTGTTGATTTTTACAAACTCTTTGATATTACAGTTGTGCGGTGATAGTAAATACCTTTTTAATAACAATTCAACATTTTCTCCCTTTTTTACTTTTGCAACAGCGTGATTATCAGAAGCATACGCACTCAATACTGTTGAAACACAAACTACTGTGAGTAATAATAATCGGTAAAACATAAAATCGGTTTTAGAAATTAGGACAAAGTTACACATTATATTAATATTTAATGTATAAATATTTGATAATTTATATTTTTTTATAATCTTTTAATTTTCAAAATGTCGTAATAGAGTGTTTAACCCATAACTTTTACTATTATTTCAATTAAAGGTTTAACGAAATAATGTTTGCACTCAGTATTAGTTGGTGTATCTTTTTTCAATCTTAAAGATCAACTCCAAGCTATCTGACACTCAGAAACTCATCTTTGCTCATAGAGTCATCAGGAATATGGTAGCTTGCCTTCCTTTTCCCAAAATGATATTTTAGGTAGATGCCAAAATGAGTATACCAATCATTTTTATCAGACCTTCCCCTTCTGGTGCCAGTATCTACCTTTACGGGACCTGTATTAAAATATTCGCCCATTCTATTCGATAAAGCCGCGCCCAAAACATTGCCAGCCTTTATCATTTCGTCATAGTTTACATAAAACGTACTCACATCATCTAGATAATCTGTATAAGATTTTCGTGGGCTTGCTTCGAGACCCAAAGACCATTTTGAAGACAAATCGAATTCTAAAATACCACCAATAACTCTAGTCCATGTGTACAAACTATAGGGTTGTGATGATCGATTGGGCAGTGTTTGTCCTTCAGTACCTAGTGGCTGCAATCTAATCCACTCCCCTAGGTACTGAGTATAAGGGTCAAAATGAACAAAATTATACCCAAATGTCAAAAACATATTCAATTTATATTTGTCTAACCCTTTCCAAAGTTTATTAATTCTAAGGTCGGCATAGATACCATATTCATATAATGGAGCGGTAAATCTTAAATTGCGTGCCCTCCTATCAGCATTTACAGCAAATGCATCATCTCCAGATATCCTTCCTCTAAAATGTCTGAAATTAATACTACACCAATCAAAAATATCTCTGCCCACTGAAACTCCTACTGCAAGATTGCCAGGTCCAAAACTCAAATCTATAGGCTTGGGTGCTAAATCACCTTGATAATAAAGTGCTCCCATATGACCACGCACATGGTATTGACCATAAATATTACAGGCAAACATGGTTAATAAAAGCAATTGAAAATATTGAATATTAGACTTCAATGGTTTCGTTAAATATTTATTCTGTGATAAATTGATATTATAAAACACTTCTATCTATAGATAAAAATTAAACTATTGTCTTTAGGGGCTAACAGAAAAAGCTTTTGTTGACATTAACTATAATCTGTGATGCAAAAGTAATCCAATTTCGTAATACACTTATCAAAAACGCCTATATTACCATCTAAATGTAAAAATAGTTACAATAAATACGCCCAATAAAAATGTTGCAAGAAATTTTCTATAATCACATCTCCAATAGCCCTTCAGGCAGTCTCATGGTAATGGATTTATTTTGGTGATCAATATTCTGAATCAATTCTTCTACTAATGGAATCAAAATCAGCTTATTTTTTATCAAAACATTGGCCATAATTTGTTGTGGATACTCTTCAATTTTTTGAATAACTCCGACCTTAACATCTATATTATAGATAACATAATTTTCTAAGCTGGTAAAAGTAGCATAATTTGTTCCACTTTTAGATAGAATATCCTTTGCCCTAAGATACATCTCTTTAAGATTAAAATCATTAGCTTCTTCAGGGTTATCTATATCTTCGATTTTCAGTAACAAGTGATTTTTTTCTTTGATATCTTCAATAAAATATGGGACAAAACATCCGTTTATTTTAATAAAAAAATGATCATTTCCTACAAAATCATCCCAAAAAATTTCTTCTATATCTACTTTTATTTCACCCTGTGTTCCTACTGGTTTGAGGAGTTGTCCAATTTTTGTATATTCCAAGCGTTCAATTTCTTAATTGTGATCTATCAATGTCAAACGATGAATAAAACCCTTTTTGGCTTTAGTTTCCCATGGATCGTTGGGTTTAGAACCGTCAGAATCCAAGATGATCATCTCTTTAAATACTAGGCCGATTTCTTTAGCATAATATTCGGTGACTTTTCTTCTGTCAATAATAGAAGTTTCATCCACTAAATTTACTTCCAAAGCTTTAAGGTCTTGACCCTTATATTTTATTGGGGAATCTAATGATACCATCCTATGTTTCCAATTTTTATAAGCTTCTACGAATTCGCCACCAACCTCAATCTTTAAATCCTGATCTACAAAAATATTACCATTAAATCGAAGGCCTTCTTTGACTGGAAATACGAGCTTAATGAAACGTATATTTTCTTCGGTCCTGATCGCATTGGATTTATCCACTGATGCCGTCCATGTATTCAAACGGCTCCAAGCGTCACTTTCATTTCTTTTGAAAAATCTATTGATCTTGTATACTTTTTGACCAGTAAGATCTACAAATTCTTCACCAGCTTCTTCTTTAATAAAAGACCTAAATGTATCTCGAACACTACCTACTGATGAATAAACAATACTGTCTGACTGATAAATCCAGGTTTTACCTGCTTTCAATGGAAAATAATCATAACCAAAAGTACTTTCGTCCAACTTTTCAGTTTCTGACGTACATGAATTTAAGAAAAAACCCAAAACAAGTAAAATGAAAATATATAAATTAAATTTATTCATAATATATAATGTCAATTGTTTATATAACGAAACCTGTTTAATTATATTGTCTTACTTCAGGGAACTGCTTCTGATGATACCACCTCCGATAACATCGTCTCCTTCATAAAATACTGCTGATTGGCCTGGGGCTATCCCACGCACATTGGCATAAAATTCTACAAAAACATTTTCGCCCAATGGGTGAAGGGAAGCCATCACGCCAGCGTCATTATATCTAACTTGAGTCAAAGCTTCCGTTCCTTCATTGATCTCTGCATATTTCATCATATTAATTTGACCAACTTCCATGCCATTTCTGATCAGTTCATCCATCTCTCCTAAAACAACTGTATTGGTTTCGGGAATAATTTCTGTTACAAACTTGGGAGTCAAAAATCCACCTCCAAGACCTTTTCTCTGCCCGATGGTATAAAATGGATAACCGTCATGCTTGCCAATCACATCTCCTTTAGTGTTTATAAATTTGCCACCTTTAAGACTTTCTTCCAGTCCTGGCACTCTTCTCTTTAGAAACCCTCTATAATCATTATCTGGTACAAAGCAAATTTCATAACTTTCAGGTTTTTTGGAAAGCTCTTCATATCCAAAGTCCTTGGCCATTTGTCTGATTTCAGGCTTGCTATATCCACCTAATGGAAAAGAACTACGCTCTAAACAAGATTGAGATAGCCCCCAAAGCACGTAAGATTGGTCTTTGCGTTCATCTTTGCCTTTAGAGATGTATTTCCGATTATTATGCTCTTTGATGACCGCGTAGTGTCCTGTGGCAATAAACTCGCAATCCATGGCATCAGCTCTTTTAAGTAATGCACTCCATTTGATGTGCGTATTGCAAAGCACACATGGATTTGGAGTTCGGCCTGCTATGTACTCTTCTACAAAATTGTCAATCACATAATCGCCAAACTCTTCTCTAATATCTACAATGAAATGATGAAATCCCATATTGACCGCTACTTGCCTAGCATCATTGATAGAGTCCAGAGAACAACAGCCTGTTTCCTTTTTCGAACCACCAGCACTGGCATAATCCCATGTTTTCATGGTGATCCCTACCACTTCGTACCCTTCTTCATGAAGCATCATAGCAGCTACAGTACTATCTATACCGCCACTCATGGCAACTAACACCCTACCCTTTTTACTCATAATAATGAAAAACTGGATTAAGACGCAAAGATAACTATTATTTTTACTACAATCAATCTGCACAAACCAACAATCTGCACAATTTGATCATTTAAGTCTTCGAAAAGTAAAATCAACTACTTGCCTTTCCCTTGAATGAGCACCAAAATAGTGTAAAATAATATTTTAATATCTAAAGAAAGTGACATATTCTCTATATATAAGATATCAAATTTTAGTCTTTGTATCATTTGTGGTACATCTGATGCATACCCATACTTGACTTGGCCCCATGAGGTGATCCCGGGTCTGACTTTCAGTAAATGCTTGTAATGTGGAGCTTCTTGACTAATCAAATCTATATAATATTTACGCTCTGGTCGTGGCCCTACAATGGACATGTCCCCTATTAACACGTTAAAAAATTGAGGTATTTCGTCTATACGCCATTTCCTCATGACACGTCCCCATGGGGTCACGCGATTATCAGTATCACTGGATAATTGTGGCCCGTTTTTTTCAGAACCTAAATACATGGACCTGAATTTGATAATTTTAAATGGTTTACCATTGATCCCTATTCGTTCTTGCAAATAAAAAATAGGACCGGGTGACGATAGTTTTACTCTAAGTATACTCATGATAATCACTGGAGACAATATCAAAATCGCAATGATACTTATCGTGTAGTCCATCATGCGTTTTACTACTTTTTGCCAGTTGGGCATCAACTCCTGATCTATTTCAATTAAAACTGCACCGTAAATGTGATTCATCTTGACAGTTCCAATCATGATATCATAGGTATCTGGAATCACTTTAATGAGTATTTGATCTGAATAATCAAAAAGCGAATCTAAAATACTTTTCAGTTTACCATGTTCTGATGTTTCAATAGCAATAATAACTTCTTCTACCTTATATGTATTCAAGATGGTTTCGAGGTCTGCTATTTTACCTAACTTAATCAAATGCTTTTCTAAAAGGTTGATACTACTACCATTACTATCCAAAAAACCCACAAACTTGTGGCCCAAGCTGTAAGGTCTGCTTTTGATCTCTTCAAATAAATCTAGTGCATTTTTATCACCACCTATGATCAATGTATTGTAACTTACCTTTCCACTTTTGAGACGTCTGCTAGCTACGGTCAAGATGATCATCCTTATAGTAGCTGTAACCGCAAAGTGCAATAGAAATAAAGTAGAAAACAATGACAGATATGAAACATATTGGATAGCTTTATCATCCATTAACACGGTAAAAAAGAGTAATAATACACCTAAAAATGTAGTGAAAAAGGTACTCTTTAGCGTTTCCAATCTGGAATAGCGGTATATATCGCGGTATTTGTCAAAAATAGAGTAAATGACCATCCAAATAATAGGAATCAAAATAAGACCTTGCCACAACTTACTGTTTATCAATACTTCGCTAATATCAAGCACCGGTGATTCTACCTTCTTCCTGTATACGAAAAAAAGAAGCCAAGCGAGGAAAGCAGAAATAAAATCTCCAATCCTATATATGACCAATTCCGTTTTTCTTTGCTCCTTCATAAGTGATTAAAAGTGAACGTGCTTATAGTTGTCTATATAAATTTTGGACTCAGCACTATTTCCTGTTTTTGTAAATGCAAGAAGCATTTTATAACTATCAAAATCATTGGGAGATATCTTATCTGTAAACTCAACATAGATATGATTCCAATCCGATTTAGCAGGAACAAACAAAATATATTCCACTCTAAAAAATCCGTTTTGGCTCTTTGCGATTCCCACGGCTACTTCACCTTCTCCTTTGTAATCAAATTCGACATAACTTTCGCCCCTTGAATTAAATCCTCTTTGAACACTGGTTTCCGTGGCTACTTCAATAAAATTGTTACTATTGGTCAGAACAACCATACCTGATTTAAGACCTGTTCTGCTTTGTTCGCTCGTCGAGATCAATTTAGGACCTGTTTTATTATCTAGGTTAAAGGTAAAAAGATGATTCCCTTCAAAATTTTCATTCACTGAAAATTTTGCTCCTCCAGTATAGCTAAAATTTAATGGCACTTCATAGGTTTTGTTAGGCTCAGGGCTAAGCACGAGAGGAACTTCTTTCAAAAATGGGTAAAAGACAGGATTATCATTCATGCCGTTATTTTTGATACCTGCCAAAATTTTGATTTCTGTTTTTTCATTGATTAAGTGCAATGGTGCAATGCCCGGCACAGGAAATAATCCTTGAATTTGACCATCTGCAAAAACCCATGCTTCAGTGATTTTGTGGGTGCCCGGGATGTTTTGAATTGGTTCAATCACTTGAGGGCTTTTTAGGTCTAAAAAAAATGGAATTGGTTTTTCGCTATCTCCTAAACCACAAGATGTTAGCCCCAAAATGATCAGTATATTTATTAATAAAAGTTTGAAACTCTTCATGACATTTCGATTTTGTTTTGGATAATATATGCTAATTCCAAAGCCCTAAATCCATCTTTGATGGTGACTGATATAGGCATATTGTGTACCAAGGCATTATAAAAGTCATTTAACTCATCCTCAATGGCGTTATTTTGCATGATTTCAGGGCTCTCTATAATAATACGTTTCAAACCTTCATTTGTATGTATAGTCATGCCAGAAAAATTGTCGCCTTCAACATCTTTTTCAATTTTTATGACTTGTGCTTCTTTATCCAAAAAATCAAGGCTTATATATGCGTCGTCTTGAAAAATCCTAATTTTTCTCATATTTTTCATGCTTATTCTAGAAGCTGTCAAATTTGCCACAGCACCATGTTTAAATTCAATACGTGCATTACAAATGTCGGGAGTAGAACTGACTATGCAAACGCCATTGGCCCATACATCCTTAACTTCATCTTTGATCATACTCAAAACAATATCCAAATCATGGATCATTAAATCTAAAACTACAGAAACATCTGTACCTCTGGGATTAAATATTGCCAAACGATGACCTTCAATAAATTTAGGATTAAAATCAATATTTTTTAGGGACCGAATAGCAGGGTTATAACGCTCAACATGTCCCACCTGCACTTTGACATTATGCCTTTCAGCCAAAGAGACCAATTCCATAGCTTGTTCTGTGGTCTCCGTGAGTGGTTTTTCTATAAATACATGTTTACCTGCTTCAATACACTTTTTTGCTATTTCATAATGATAAATAGTTGGACTTACGATATCAACACAATCTGAATTCAATATGAGTTCATCCAAACTTGTGAATACTCTTACGTCATAAGATTCTTGTATGATTTTAGCGGTATTTTCATCTGCATCATAGATTCCTGATATTTCAAAATCAGTTTTCAACAAACATTTCAAATGTATTTTGCCTAAATGCCCAACTCCAACTAAACCTATCTTCAAACCCTAATTTTTATAAAATTCTTAAAATAATTCCCATGACGGTAATTAATGCAACCAAAATAATGGCGATGATTATGGACTTGCGGATATGACTTGTAAATCCTACAATCTCATTTTTGAAGGACGGATATTTTACTAAAATTTCATCATTTAGTCTTTGCCTATTTAAAATGTGTGGAGCACCAAATTCTATCCTATTCTGAATCAAAACTTTATAATATTTAAAAACCTTGACTCTAAAATAAATATTCAAAAACAAAAGTGCCAAAAATATCCCAATGATAAAATAAATAAGTATGTAAGTCATATCTTGTACTACTAAAGGACAAAACTAAAAAAAATATCATGGATATTTTTCAAATAGTCCAAAATTAAGGAAAAAATATCACATTTAAAGACTTAAAAATTTACAAAGGTACGATCAGAATGTTATGACCAAAACCATTTCAAGTTCTTTAACGTTATCGTATCATTATTTTATAACAATATATGAGCACAACAAAAGATACCACTTTAGTAATCGGAGCATCTGAAAACCCAGAGAGATACTCGAATATGGCCATAAAACTTTTGAGAAAAAAAGGTTTTAAAGTTCTAGCAGTAGGACAAAAAGAAGGACAAGTTGGTGATGTAATGATATCCAAAATCAAAGAGAATTTTGAAAACATACATACGATAACGTTGTATATAAATCCAAAGATCCAGGAAGACTATATTGATTACATATTACGACTAAAACCTGAAAGAATTATATTTAATCCTGGCACAGAAAATGATGTGTTGGAACAAAAAGCCCATTCAGAAGGAATAAAGACCGAAGAAGCTTGTACTTTAGTCCTTCTGAATTTGGGTCAATATTAAAATTATTTTTTAGGATTAAATAATTCTTTTAATTCCTTTTCATTTTTAAATCCTAGGTCAAGGAAGGTAGAAGTGACAAATTTTTTGATGTCCTGATAATCTCTTCCTCGTTTGTCTGTATAAACATCCATCAGCTTATGTATGTAATTCAGACTTAAATCTTTGATATTTTGATTGAACTTTTGATTGTAGAATGTATTGATGTATGAGACAAAAACCTTATTAATCTCAAAATACTCATGATAACTATCAGTATCCAAATTATTTAAAAAACTCTCGCAATAACCAAATATACCGTCTCTTAGGCATTCATTTTCTATACTTAGTCCCTTATGTTTTTCATAATATGCGCTAACCGCTGCAATAGTATCTTCATGCACATAACCTTTGGTATGTACAGTATCCATCAAATTGTAATACTCTGAAAGTCCATCTTTAATAGATTTATTGATGATCTTTGACATTCTTTTATCTGCTTCAGGAGTGATTTCCACTTCACTTCTGTATAAAGACAATAAATGCTGGAAAAACTTCTGCTCAAACAACTCACTTCCTTTTCTGAGTTTATCAAATATAGCAGAAATGGTAGCTTGCGACTGTGTACTTACATCATAAAACATACCTGTCAGCATGATTACTTCCAAGAAATCCGGGTCATTGTGCAAGGTCTCATTAGAAATCAAAGTATCCAAATGTGGTAAAATAGCTTCATTATTAAATTTCCAATGGGCTCTGTATTTTAGGAAATGAATAAGAGAACTTCCAAGCACTTTAAGTTCAGACAGATTAGAAGGAAACTCAGTAGTATTAAAGTTCTGATTCTTAAACTGTTTGGTGTAGCTGTTGTATAAAGCAATTCGATGGTTTAAATCTCTGAACTTCTCTACTTTTTGCTGTAAGAGAAATCCTTTTACTTTCTTATTAGAAATATTTTCCAAAAGATTGGTCAACCAAATATCACTACTTAAGGCAAAACCAACCTGAACTGTTTGGCCAATTCTATTTTTGATCCATTCAAAATTAGCTGATTCGCTGATGGCATTCAGTATCTTTTTAAAATGATCCTGTGGTCTTTTATATTTATAATTTTGATCTATCTCTCCTCTCAAGGCTGCATACCCCAAAATTCTAGGTAAAAACAACCCTTCGAATCCGGGATCTAACAATTCTGTTTCCAAGGATACCAACTGCAAAGCAGACTTATCTGCCACCATTTGGTAAAGTTCAAGTATATGGGGCTCAAAGCCTTCAATCATTTGTTTATAAATTTCTTCTGTTTCATCTTCCAAATACATGGCCAGAAGTTCAGAATTTTGGATAGCCAACTTTAATTGTTCCAAATGATTTTTGTAATTTGCTGCTAAAGCTTCCATGATTTATTTATTGTTATATTAAAAACTTATTGTGTCAAAACTAAAACTTTAAAAAAGAAAAGAGTATCCGAGAAAATAATTAAAATCAATATTTCGACCAAATTTAATGATTCAAATCAAAATAATAAAATTTAAAGAGACAATATTTAGCATGTACCAAATATGATTAACAACACCAAAACATTATAACATCGACGTAAAAAGCTAATAATCTGCAACTTGTGAAATATTTACATTTAAATATTTTCCATTCTGCAAAATTACATTTCTAACGAAAAACTCTTAAATAAAAAGAAAACCTGATAAAAAACGATTTTATCAGGTTTCTTCCCCAAGATTAATTGGGGTATTTCCTCGTTATTGTTTAATAGCTATTAAGCTTCTTCTGCCGGTGTTTCTGTGTCGGCAGCTGGAGCTTCTTCTGAAGGGCTTTCTACTGCTGGTGCTTCTGTTTCTACGACTGCCTCTGTTTCTGCCACTACTTCTTCTGTAACTTCTGCCGGTGCTTCAGTAACTGCTTCAGCAACTTCCTCTACTATTTCAGCAGGAGTTTCAGCAACAACTTCTACTGTTGCTTCTGTTTCTTGAGCATCTGAATCAACTCTAAATGCTTCTGCTGCTTCTTTGGTAGCTTGGTCAGCCACAACTACTTTGGCTTTCGCTTCTCCTGAAACCATCTTTCTGAAAGACTCCAATTCTGCCATAGTATCAGCTCTTCTTGCTGTAATTTTGGCTTCTTTGGCATCAATCCATTGTTGCCACATGGTATCAACTTGCTCTAATGTTAAGGCTCCTTTTTTGACACCTCTCATCAAATGTTTCTTGTAATACACACCTTTGAATCTCAAAATTGCTTTTACTGTATCTGTAGGTTGAGCTCCTTTAGTCAACCAATCATAAGCAGCGTTTCTATCTATTTCAATAGTTGCAGGTTTGGTCATTGGATTATAAGATCCAATTTTTTCTATAAACTTACCATCTCTTGGAGATCTAGCATCAGCTACAACGATATGATAAAACGGTGCTTTTTTACGTCCTTTTCTAGACAATCTTAATTTAACGGCCATTGTTAAAATTTTATAATTATTTGATAATCAAACCAAAATACACTGAACAACAGTCTCTTGGTTTTTAACGAGTGCAAAGGTAGTATATTACTTACAAATTTCATGCATTTATTCAAAAGATTTTTTGTTACATTAGAAATAAAGAACTACTTTTTAAAAATAAAATTTTGCGCTCATGGTTGGCAGAATGGGCAATTGGTCTACCCTATTATAAGATAATCTATCAAAATAAAAAATATTAGGCCTGTTATAAACATTGGTCACACTGGCATTAAGTTCTACTCCGGAGTATTTAGAAAATTCTATTTTCTTCTGAACGGATATATCTAATCTATGATAGTAAGGCAATCTTCCTCCGTTTCTGATATCCGAGTATATAATACCAATACTGTTCGGATTGTTGGTTTCATAATTGGTACTAACACCATTAAAATAATTTTGATAATTATAAAAACCTTTAGTTCTTGTGAATGGAAAACCTGAACCTAAATTCCATCTTACGCTGACTTGCCAAGTTTTCTTTTTGTCTACATCATATGTTGCTAGAAAGTTTACATTATGTCTACGGTCAAAAATAGTGGGATAAACCTGCTCTCCATCATCTCTGGTGACATACCCATGACTGTACGTAGCATAAACATAAATTCTTGGAACCTCATACTTAAATGTAAAATCTACACCGTATGCTTCACCTGATTCAGCTGTATAATCAGTATCGTCTTTGTCTTGTTTATTTCTATTTACTACGAGCAGCTGTGGGAAATCTTTATAATATCCTTCTACATTGAATGAAATACTTCTGCTAAAGTCATATTCAAATCCAGCCACAGCGTGATGAGAAATCTGTAGCTTATTATTGAGCGCATTTCCATTAAAATCTCTAACTACAGTTTCTGGACCTGTTAAAAATCCGTTGAATAAATTGACCACATCACGTTCGTTAGAAGTGCTTAGAATATTCTGGGTATACCTACCAGCAGCTCCTTTAAATCTAAATTTGTCAGAAAAATTGTATTTAATCCCCATTCTTGGCTCTAAAGTCACATTTCCCAAAGCAGCATAATATTGAACTCTCACAGATGGGTCAATAATTAAATTGCCAATAATTTGTCTATATTTTGCGAAAACCCCCAACTCTGTAGAATTTTGCTCATCTGCAAATCTTATCGAAAAAGGATTTACAAATTCAAAATCCGTTCGAATACTTCTGAGTTCCAATCCATATTTAATTTCATTTTTATCTCCAAAGAAGGTAAAGTTAATATTAGCATTTAATTCCGATATTTCTGAAGTTCGTGGCTGTTGGTCCTGCTCTTCTATACCCACATTGTAATTAGAGAAACCCACTACACCATCTACAATAATGCTCGATCCGGTAGGAATCATATGAAAGTTGGCCCCGGCACCTCTGTTTTTCCAATCAATTGTTGCCAAAAGTGGATTTTGATACGCATCATTAAAATTAAATCCGAAAAGATTGATTCTACTACCATTGGCCGTATTAACCGAAATCTTGCCGTATAAATCTTGAAATGTAAACGGAAGACCTATGGCTTTGTCTGTGGCAGCATATGAATACAATCCTTTAGATGTTTCTTCTATCAAAGATTTTTTGGCAGTCAATACATAAGATACAGATGTACCACCTTCTTTATACTTTTTTAACGGACCTTCTAACAACCCTTTTACCATAAATGGACCACCACTAAGAAATCCACTTGTTCTATTTTTGTTACCATCTTTAGTTGAAATATCCACAATGGCTGAAATCCTTCCTCCATGCTCAGCACCAAATCCTCCCGTCAAGACATCTACATTTTTGATAAGTTCTGTCTCGAAGACGGAGTAAAAACCTATAGAGTGAAAAGGATTAAAAATATTTAGTCCATCCAATAGTATTTTATTCTGAACAGGAGCTCCACCCCTTATATATATCTGACCTCCCTGATCACCTGTGGAGATAATACCTGGTATGACCTGCAAATATTGTACTATGTCAGCTTCACCACCTACAGAAGGTAGGGACTTGATCTGTTTTTGGGACACAGAAACCTGTGAAATATTGACGGTAGTACGTGCCTGTTCTCTAGCCGCAGAAATGGAAACCTCTTCTAATTTTATACCATTTTCAATCATAGTAAGTGCCTGATACAGTACCGCACCCTTCTTGACAGTAATGCTGGCACTGACGCTGTCATAACCGATATATGTCGCCGTCAGTTTGTAATTGCCTACAGGAACATTAGTAATCACAAAAAAACCATCCAAATCTGTGGTAGCTCCCAGGTTGGTTCCATCTATAGCTACATTACAAAATATTATAGGGTTGCCCGTTTCTTTCTCGTACACGTTACCTCTTACGGTTCCTGTTTGGGCAATTGCAGTACACACTGAAAATAAAAATAAAAAACTCTTTAAAATGTATCGCATTGGATTATTTATAAAATTGAGCCGCAAAAATATAATTTAAATTTATATTTGTTAGCATCCGAAATGTCTTGGTCAGTACTTTTACAGTGATTATTCAAAAAAAAGCTTTGATTTTATCTTTCCTTATAAAAAACCATTGACATTTTATAATTTTTATAAACAAATTCAAATTTTTAAAAAAAATATATGAATTATTTTGATGTATTCAATTCCTTGTGCGATATTTGCACCCACGAAAGTCATATATATTTTGTTTTAAATATGTAATGAGCTTAATGGATTAGAGATACAAATATATATTTTTACACATTAAGTACTTTTAAAATATGACTTAAAATAATAAACCTGTAATAGATTATAAGTTAATAGAATCCTTTTGAGATGAGCATTTTTGATAAAAGAGTAAATTACAAACCATTTGAGTATCCTGAGGTACTTAAATTTACATCAGCCATGAATAATTCTTTTTGGGTACATTCCGAAGTAGATTTTACTGCAGATATTCAGGACTTTCATTCACACCTTACAGAAATAGACCGTCAAGCCGTAAAAAAAGCATTATTGGCGATTGCTCAAATTGAAGTAGCAGTAAAAACTTTTTGGGGGAATTTATATCTACATCTACCAAAACCTGAATTTAATGGGTTGGGTGCTACTTTTGCAGAATGTGAATTCAGACACTCTGAAGCATATTCAAGACTTTTGGAAGTATTGGGATATAATGATGAGTTTAATAATCTGATGACGATTCCAGTGATCAAAAAGAGAGTTGAATATTTATCGTCTGTATTGTCTAATAGCAAATCTACTGATAGAAAAGAATATTTAAACTCTTTGATCCTTTTCACCATTCTCATAGAAAACGTATCATTGTTCAGTCAGTTTGCCATTATTCTATCATTCACTCGTTTCAGAGGGGCAATGAAAAATGTCAGTAATATTATTGCTTGGACATCTGTGGACGAGCAGTTGCACGCCAATGCCGGTATTTATATTATCAATAAGATAAAAGAAGAACATCCTGAGTATTTTGACCAAGATACACTACAACTAATCAACAACATTGTAGAAGATTCCATACAGATAGAGTCAGAAATCTTAGATTGGATATTTGAGGAAGGAGAAATCATGAATCTAAAAAAATCAGATTTGCTTAATTTCATGAAATATCGGGTAGACGAAAGTATGGAAAGGATTGGATTGCAAAAAGTTTTCCATATTACCGATGAGCAGTACCAACCCATGATATGGTTTGAAGAAGAGGTTTTTGCCAATAGTTTAGATGACTTTTTTGCCAAAAGGCCTGTGGATTATACCAAACATGACAAAAGTATTACAGCTGACGACTTATTCTAGTAGGGTCAGTGATCCATTCAAAAAGCAATATCAAGGCATTTTATAATCAGTTTAAATATCAAACATATGGAGCAGCGACTTTGGTGGGTGAATGAAGAAAGTGAACAAGTACTAAACCGAGGATATCTTCTCAAGGGTGAAACCGTAGAAGGTGCAATAGATCGTATCACCACCGCTGCTTGTCAGAGATTGTACAAGCCTGAACTAAAAGCTGCATTCACAGAGATCATAGAACGGGGATGGATGAGTCTCAGTTCACCTATATGGGCCAATATGGGTACAGAAAGAGGACTACCTATTTCTTGCTTCAATGTACATGTGCCCGATTCAGTAGAAGGTATCACCCATAAATTGGGAGAAGTCATTATGCAAACCAAAATTGGTGGAGGCACATCAGGATATTTTGGAGAATTAAGAGAACGAGGAAGTGCTGTCTCAGATAATGGTAAAAGCTCCGGAGCTGTGAGCTTTATGAAACTATTTGACACCGCTATGGATACTATTTCTCAAGGAGGCGTCCGTAGAGGTGCATTTGCAGCCTATCTTGATGTAGATCATCCAGATATTGAAGAATTTTTGAGTATCAAATCTATTGGCAGCCCTATACAAAATCTATTTACAGGTGTGTGTGTATCAGACTATTGGATGCAAGACATGATAGATGGTGACCGCAAAAAAAGAGAAATCTGGGCAAAACTACTAGAGTCCAGGCAACAGAAAGGTCTTCCATACATATTTTTTACGGACAATGTCAATAGGAATAAACCTCAAGTTTACAAAGATCTTGGTCTTACCATCAATGCGAGTAATTTGTGTTCAGAAATAGCACTGCCATCTACCTTTGATGAGTCATTTATATGTTGTCTATCCTCCATGAACCTAGAACTTTATGACGAGTGGAAGGATACAGAGGCAGTAAAGATGGCTATCTTTTTCTTAGATGCAGTACTACAAGAATTTATTGCTAAAACAGAAGACAATTACTATCTGACTGCAGCCAATAAATTTGCCAAAAGACATAGAGCTTTGGGACTGGGTGTATTAGGATGGCATTCATACTTACAAAGAAATATGATACCTTTCGAAGGTTTGCAGGCTAAGTTACTTAATACTTCTATTTTTAAAGATATCAGCGAAAAAGCTGAAAAAGCAAGTCGTGAGCTGGCACGTATTTATGGTGAACCTGACTTGCTAAAAGGATATGGTCTTCGCAATACCACCTTAATGGCTATTGCGCCCACAACATCATCTTCTTCTATTTTGGGTCAAACTTCTCCTGGTATAGAGCCTTTTAGCAGCAATTACTATAAAGCAGGTCTTTCTAAAGGTAATTTTATGCGTAAAAACAAATATCTCAAGGCTCTGCTTCAAGAAAAAGGCATTGACAATGAAGAAACATGGCGAACGATCATGCTCAATCATGGAAGCGTAATGCATTTAGACGAATTGTCTGAAGATGAAAAAGCAGTATTTAAAACGTTTAAAGAGTTAAGTCAGTTGGAGATTATCCAACAAGCAGCTGGCAGACAAAAATATATCGACCAGGCTCAAAGCCTTAACCTAAATATCCCCGCGGCCTTACCTGTAAAAAATGTAAATCAACTCATCATAGAAGCTTGGAAAATGGGTGTAAAAACACTTTATTATCAAAGAAGTCAAAGCGTATCTAAAGAACTGGTCAACAACTTGGTTGTTTGCAGTAGCTGCGAGTCATAAGTTAGTTGCTGCATTGTTTGTAGACTGAGTTGTTAATAAAGTATTTAGCTTAAATGCGTCCAAAATTATAGTGTTTTATTAATTAATTACTTTGCGTAAGCTCTATGGATTTTTCCTATTGCAAAAAAGTTAATATTGAAGCATGATCTGTGAAATCAGGTTCTTAAATGGCGCGCATGGTAAACCTACTCCAACAAATATCTCAATATATAGTACTCGCGAAATGTGAATGGCTAAATAAGTCGTATTTAGTTTTTGATATTTAAAATACTACTTCACTTCTTTAGCAAGAAAACGAGAGATGATATAGTTTGTAGCCAGTAATTGTAGAACAATGGCCAGTACAATACTAATAAACAGGGCAGCAATAACAAAACGCCATTGAATGATTTCGGAAAAAATAGTATCTGAATAATAAGCATAGGTACATACACCTAAAATAAAAATCACCACAGCAAAACCTGCCTTCATGGCCATCCCAAATGCCATTTTTAGGTAAGGTTTTTTGATAAATGAATCAAAAGCACCTACCATTTGCATCGTTTTAATCTCCTTCAAGTCACTATAAAGCGTTAATTGTATCGTGTTAAAGATAATGGATAATGCTAAAATCACAAAACAGACAGCCAATATCAAAATCCCAAAGGAAACTTTCTCTAAATTTTTCTTTACTTGATCTAAACTTTCGTTTTCATGGTACAATCCAATGATTCCTTTTTCCAACTCAATTTTATATTTTATATCTCTGATCAAAGACTCTGAGTAATCATCCGAATTTAAATTGAATATGATGATATCTTGAAATGGATTGTCATTTTCGTCCTGTGTCACCACCAATTCTTTTGACATGGTACTAAGTGCATCTGACTTGGATACATATTTAACCGTTGAAGGTATAACACCTTTATAGTTTTTTACTAAAGAAAGCAACCTGTCTACTTCAGCTGATGGAAGGTCATTTTCCAATTCTATCAAGATATTGACATTTTGTTTAACAATATTGGTAATATTGCCAGAATGTAAAAATATCAATAAAAAGATACTAACTAAAATCAACACTATAGACGTGGAGACCGTAGCGTAAAATTGGGTGGGTTTATTGGTTTTGGACATTTAGTATTTTTAGGCACAGCACAAAGATAAAAGAAAATGATGAATTGTACAAAAATAAAAAGTTGTTGCTTTGTTGTGGTAAAGTTATGGTGCCACAGTATTTATGCACTTATAAGAGATGAATAAGTTTAAATAATCTTATTAAATTAAATGCATTAGTTTCCTAACTAATCATTACCACATCTTTGACTAAAAACCATCATGATCTTCGTAATAACATATATAATTCATAAAAAAGTCCTTTTCTTGAGGCTTTGTGATGATATAATTTGGGAAAATTTTAATCAGAAAAAAATACATCAAATAGATTAGAGGAATACTTCGTCATCTTTGTGATAAGTATTCCAAAGATTAAAAAATTGCTCTACCGCAAAATTGCTGTAACTACACACAGAATTAAACAGAAAAACGACTCCAATATCTTTATTCTTATCAAATGCAATTTCTGATCTGAATCCATTGACTAAACCTCCATGGTACACAATATGATTGGACTTAGTGTGGATGATACGCCATCCCAATCCATAATGAGAACTTACAAATCCTTCCCACCTATTCCATTGTTTCCTATCTGCCGAAGTCTCCACATACTCATTAAAGGCCAAATCTCTTGCATTTGGTGAAATAACATCCGGATAATACCCCATGATAGCACTCATCCAAGATCTCATATCTTTTAGAGGTGCATTTATCCCGCCTGCTGATGGCACATTGTAGTAATGGGGTTTGATGTCCACGGGTACAAAACCATTTCGACTATATTTATGCCCATGACATATATTGTCAGTGCCAATGAGATCTTCGAAGGTACAACTAGAACCACACATGCCCAATGGAGAAAAAATATAAAAATCCATGGCTTTTTCGTAGGTCATTCCTGTAGCTTCTTCTATCACTTTTTCTATGAGTCCAAATGCGGCATTTTGATAAGCATAGGTTTTTCCTGTCGAATCCCTGGGCGTAAGTTTATTGAGGTAAGACACAAGTATTTCTCTATCTACGTTTTCGTCTACAAGATTAGAAAATGCATGTTCTGTAAGTCCAGATGTGTGGGAAAGAATATGCTTAACTCTCAATATTTTATCTTTATTTTTGGCTTTGAAAGTAAAATTGGGGATATAAAATGATACCGGATCATCCAGATGTATCATCTTTTTATCAATAAGAATAGCCGCTAAGATACCTGCAAATCCTTTGGACACACTACCCAGTCTAAAAACGGAAGTAGAATCTATAGCATCAGGTGAATATCGAGATTTAGCTCCAAATTGTTTTTCGTAAATGATTTGATTATTTTTCATCACTAACACAGCCATACCTGGACATTGGTATTGGTCCATCTGTTCTGCAATTTGCTGCTCAAAAAGCCTGTTAAAGGTAGTATCCACCAGTGATTTACTGGGAAGGAGCCCGATTGGAATAAATTTCCCCTCAGTCAATCTATGGCAGGAGTTAATAAACAAGACTATCAAAATGATAGTTGCAACAGCATATAAATACTTCAATATTTCCTGACTTGTGCGCATTACCTATTAAATATCAGTCTATTACGAATATATAATAATTTTAATAAAATTACTAAATTACAAAACGATACAAAGGTAAACTCTTTTTTCAAAAGGGAAGATTTATTAACATAATTTTTGGGGTATCCATGTATTTACAAAGAATCATTTACATGAATTAAATCCTTTTGAGTAAAGACAAAATGGTATCACAATTAGAATATGGAGTATGAAATTATAAATACTAACTGATAAATCCTTGATGCCTACATTGGCAATTCAGGCTCTGTCTTCTTGTGAGATGAAAACACTATTGGATTCTCTAGTTATTATCCTAATTATATGTTGCATCCAAATCATTCGGAACTTAACAATTTTTGGACTGAGATATTTAATTTCATGGACCAAACCCAATCCTTAACTAATAGCAATTAAATCCTTTTGAGTAAAGACAAAATGGTATCACAATTAGAATATGGAGTAT
>CAZGMB010000017.1:65756-84845 GCA_964526715.1 uncultured Aureispira sp.
TTTTTGGACTGAGATATTTAATTTCATGGACCAAACCCAATCCTTAACTAATAGCGTTTCCACTTTTAGAAGAGGTGTAATGCTCCTATTAAACTCAAAATCCAAACTATATTTATTAAGCTGAAAAAAAGAAAGACCAATAGCATAATTTATATTTATTCTTTTCCAATTGTCTTGGTATTGATTTACTGGATAAAAATTATTAATGTCATCTTGCCGTTCAGATTCGATATCCTTAGACAAAAGAGCATTTGTACTCAAACCAAGAAAGGGAGATATTTTTACTTTATTAGAATTATTTCTAATATACTTGCACTTAACATCAAATGCAATATAGTTAAAACTATTTTGCAAACTTAAAAAACTAAATGTAGGGGATGGTATAGGACCTGTTTGGGCTTCTTCAGTATAACCCCGCTGTCTGAACATCAATGATGAAATTAAATAAAAGTGATCCTCAACTTGCTTTGATGCATAAGCTCCCACTCCAAATGTCTTTAGTGAATTCCACTGAAACTGCCCATCTTCAGGTTTTGTGGGATCGCTATTGGTATGGCTTGCCAAATTTGCTTCAATGATCAATCCATAGTCAATTTTTTGCAAATAGCATTTTGAGATTAAACAAAAATAAATTAAAAATGATAGAGATATTTTGATTACATTCATTTTTAGTAAGCTTTATGTTAACCTGAGTACCACGTAAGGTACTCAGGTAAGTTATTAAATAAACTACGAGTATTATTTACTATTTTACAAGATTCCATCTACTAGGTCCATTACCATTATATATGACAGGTATATTATAATTCTGCATATTAATGGTGGTACATATTTTCTTATCATTCCATACCCACCAACCACTAGTGCTAGGATGCATAGGAAAAAACCCATTATTAGTCCAAGGAATAAATGTACTCCAAATAGGCTTAGGGTACGAGCCACCTGTGATGTTGTTGCTGTAAACAGTAGGATAGTCAGAACATGTAGGCATTAGTGCCATATCATATGACCATGTAGCATTACTAATTGTTAAGGAAGGACCAAAACTAGACGAATACACCCAATTTCCCCAAAAGTTCTTTTTTTGTGCTTGGGTCCTTACTTGGAATGTACAACCAGTTCCATAGACACATGATGTTGAGCCAAAATTTGCTTTCGCTCGACCATCAATTTCAACTTTAACTCTGAAATTTTTTTGACCATTTTGCTCCCAACTATTTGTTTTTGAAAATGTATTTTCATGAGGTTGAGAGTAGCATAAGCTTCTGATTTCTGTTTCTTGATTCTCTACTTTTACTTCTGGGTTGTATGGATTGGTCTTGATAACTTTGATGTCGCCATTTTCAAAGTCATCTGTTTTTGAAATTGCTAATGGCAGTTTTGCAATGTCGCCATCTTTAATGATGTAGATAAAGTTGAAATTCGAATACTTAATCAATTGTCCACCTACTTTTACCAATCCATTTAAGTTAACGGCACTTGCAACCATTGGTTCTACTAACGAATAGTCCCAATAAGAATTAGGTGCTTGACCATAATATCTTATCAATCCTGCATTTAAGGCTTGATTATGCTCATTAGAATGATAAGGTTCCTTGGCTTTCTCTACAAGCTGAGCTTGCTCAGGAAGGTTTTCAAGAGACAAATCCAAATTTGTTTCTGCATTCATAACATTGTAAAACACCTGTCTCTGCGTTGTAATACCTTTCTGATTTTCCCAAGAATTGAGTGATGTATGGGACGAAGTGTTTGCTTCGGCAAGAAATTGATCTAAATCAGAAAATGAATTAAAAACAAGATAATCTGATTCTTTTGCTATGGACATAGAAGGAGAAAATGACTTATCACGTTTTTCTACGTTTTTATCAGATTTAAGATTCTTCTGTTCATCCTTTTGACATCCTACATACATTATACTACTAGTCATGAAAAATAAAGCAAATAGCTTGTTTGAAAATTTAAAATATTTCATTGTTTTTAAATTAAAATTGTGAAAAAAAAATTAATTACTTTATTGCCAAACCATCAGCAATGTCTATGGCTACGCTAAAATGCTAATCCCTTTTTGTACAATTTTAAAAAAGAAAACATACCTTTGTGTCTCCGATTAGATCGGTCAGGAGCTTACTCCATTTTTCGCGAAATGGGCCAAAGTAGGCTCTTTTTTATTTTTGTCAGTTTTGGGAAGGTAAAATATGTAATTACTAGTTCCTTATTAGAAATTGATAATTACCAATGTTCTATTTGGGTCCAATCTCCTGAGATAGGTTTCCCTTGGTTTTTGTTTTAGCTCATATATCGTTGTCATTTATTGGTTAAAACCTTTCGAATTACTTAAAAGTCAAAGTACCGAAAGTATAATACATTCCAAATTGTAATCCCTTAGGAGTAATATTAAGTAACTCTTCATAAATAACTCTTAAGGAAACATTTGGAGGAATAGAAAATTGTCTATCAAAATTCAGTCGTAATTCGTCAGGTTTGCCAATTGGGAAAATGCCATGAATATAAAAATTTAGATGACCACGACTTCCCATGTCTTTTTTTACATTTATACCCGCACGACCACTAATGTTATTAAACTCAACTGCCTTTAGTGGAGCAACACTATTGGTTTGCATTACAATGTCAAGCTTTGTTTCTGTGTCACCATTAATAATTTTGTAATCGAGGGTTTGCAAGTAGTTTGAGAGTTTATCTAATGAGATACCTAAGTCTAAGCCTAATGTCAAGCCATATTTATTTATTTTTGGAAAATTGTAATTTAAAATGACAGGAATACTAAAGAATTCTGCCCTAAAATCAGTAATGTTATTAAACGAAATATTTTGAAATTTGTATTCTAATCCAGATTTGATCCTTAACTTATCGTTAAAGGTATAATCTGTATTTAAAGAAAGTCCAAAGGGTGTCTTAGAATAAATGGATTCATTATAAACCTCTATTCTATATTCGCTAGCATTGAAGGGCATACTGTGAAATCCTACTCCTATCTGAAATCCCTTTTGGCTTTTTACCAATATTGGTACCAATAGAAGTATAAAAAAACATGAAAAGGTTCTTAATGGCTTAGAAAAAAACATACTGAATTGATTAAAGATTAATTAATATTTTGATAAAAAATAGTTATTGTTTTATAAATCTATAAGAATAGATTCTAAACCCATCTGCAAGTTTGAGTACATAATTTCCATTGACAAGTAAGCTTAAGTCAACTTGTCTTTCTTTACCACTTTTTACCAGCCTGCCCGTCATATCATAAATATCAAAATGATTAAAAACAACATCTTCAGGAATTATCATTTGATTAGCTAAAAGCGTAGGTAGTTTATACTTCTTTTGATCTACTGATGATGAAGGTTGTTTTTTAAACCTGCATACTGTATTCTTTTTTGGTAGGTACTTAAGCCCCCTAATAGCTTCCTCAATATTTACATTATAATTTATTTCTGGATTATCGTTTAGATTGCCCGAAACACTGATTGCTTCGCCAAGATCTTTTGATACAATAAATATCAATATTTCATAATATCTATTAGAAAAATCGTCCCAATAGCCAAATCCGTTTTTGAAATATGGCTCTGGATATTTGATATCACCAAATCTGATTTCAATATTGCCATTTTCCCAAAACCAATATTGAAATGACATGTCTATTTCATCTTTTTTTTCACGAAATGTTACGTTTTTGTATTCCATAATAAAAACTTTTACTCCATCCATTGTCGTACTTACATATCTATAGTCAGATGGAAAATTAGAAAAATCATCATTGATAGCGGAAAATGAAGAACCTACCACAAATAGCTGCATGGGGTATTCAAGCTCATTAAACCCGTTAAAATCTACTACGGGAAGACTGTTGAGAATAATACTATTGTACTCATTAGAAAAATATGGAAAACTAAAATCCAAATCAAACTCTTTGTCAAAACTATAAGGTGGAATAACATCGTTTTCTATATTTTCGAGCACCATGGATTGATATTCTTTTAAGGTATCATAGGGTATCTCATCAATCTCAACTTTATAAGTTTGAGCATATGAAGAAAATAAACCAAAGCTTAAAATAAGCGAAAAAAATGTTTTCATAAGACGTTTTATAAGTTATAGTTTGAATAAGCAAAAGGTAATCTTTATTTTGACCAGAGCACCGCGCAAAATACTCAGGTTGGTTATTAAATAAACCAAGAGTCTTAAAATTTACTATTTTACAAGATTACATCTACTAAGTCCAATCTCCTGAGATAGGTTTCCCTTTCTAAGTTTTTCTTGCACTATTTGTTAATTATAAAATAAATAAAATTTTGAAATAATTTGGATAAACTCCTAGTAGACTAGAGAAATTTTTGTGAAATTTAAAACTCTAAAAATGTCTAATCACTCCAATTCGATAAGAATTGATGAAATTATCTTCATATCTTCCTTTATCCAAAGAAAATGGAATGGTAACACCCATGTTTAAAGATGCATTTTTTGCAATTCTATATCGAAACTCAAGAGGCAATTCCAGCCTGTTATAGAATTTTGTTCTATTTTTTTCATCATAAAGTCCTTTTAACGATACAAATCTATAATCTAAGCCAGTGAGCATTGATATCTTTTCTTTTTTGAGTAAAAAATATCTAAAACCCAAATTAAGACTACTTCCATAGACAAAATTGGAAGCAACACCTGCACCAAGAATCCACCTTGGCCTAATCATTCTTTCATATCTAAGTTCAGCATTTAAACCCGAAATGTCATTAATGCTCAAGTTTAAGCCTATGTTTTGGCTTTGTGAGATTGCCTCGTTAAGGGAACTAACTAAAGTAAGTAAAACAGTAAATAAAAATAAATGTCTCATAATTTTTAATTTTAAATTTTTATAAATTTGGACTGCATTATACCCTCAGCTGTTTGCAATTCTAAAATATATATTCCACAACTGAGCATTTGGATATCTATTTGCTTATCAGAAAGATCATTGATTTTAATCACATCACCACCAATACCAAGTATTCTTGCTTTTACTATATTTCCATCAAAGTCAATGGATAATATATCTGATGCAGGACTTGGATAAACTCTAACGATATTTTTTGGGTACAATGCAATATTCGAAGTCTTTTTAGAAAATCTTATAATAAAACCCTTAGGTGGCAGTGTGGTAAGATAGCCTACAGCATTATCAACAAAGTAATCATTCCAGTCTCCATCCAACCAAGTTTGATCTTCTTCATTCAAAGGATGCCTTACTCCCATTTCAGGACCACTATTCATTTCAGTACCATCACTAAATGTGAAATAAAAACCTTCGCCTGGACGATAATTGGGCGAATTGTCAAGATTGATATCACCAAAATGGACCTCCATCACACCATCTTCATAAAACCACAACTGAAAATTTATATAGCTGTCATAATTAACGACAGATTTATCCGATGACAACCTGACTTTTGTATATTGTATTACAAGTGCTTTTTTCCCATTTATCGTTAAAAAGTTATACCGTACATCAGAGTCAATGTTAGTTGGATCCAATACATTGTCAAATTCGTAACTAAAAGTCATTAATTTAATATCGTATTCTGGATTGAAATCAAAATAACAAGTTGAAATATAATCACAAATGATATGTGTATATAATGAATCATAATAAGGGAAAACGAACGGCAATTCAAATCTTTTCTCCCAAAAGAAATCTCCTTCCATTTCTAATGCTATAGAATTGTAATTTTCTAATTCTTTGTATTCTGAACGAAGAGTATCAACCTTGTAAGTTTGAGTATTTCCTGTTAATAAACCAGAAAAGATAAAAAAAATTAGTACCAAATTTTTCTTTGCCATACGAATTATTTTTTAGAGAACCCACAGAATGGTAATTCTGTGGGTCCATAAATTAAAGAATATATATTAAAGGCAGCAATCAAAATCTAATGTTGCTGTTGCATTTAAAGTTGTTGAATTATTTACTTTTAAAAATGTAGCTGTTACATCACCATCACAGTGTCTAAAAAAGTTTCCTGAGAAACCAGAATTTACTCCAACACTTACATCTCTACATCTACTACAGTCATCTGAATCATTATCACTATGATCAATTCCGCATGATCCGTTCCTTCGACTTACTGAAATTGAAACTTCCAATTTATCTGCAGTCCTATTCTCCCATTTTTGTTTTTGAGAATTCCAAAAAACTGATTTAAGGTCTGCATCCTCATAATTTGCTAACCAATTAGAATAATTTTTCAATCTATATCTCATTCCTTCTGGATTATTTGAAACAGTAAGCCATCCTGTATCTTTTTCACGCTTATCACAAGAACCAGCGCTAGGTGTAAAGTCTAATTGAACTTGTTTAGTAGCAGCAGTGATGCAATCTGGATCAATAATTGCACGAATTGTGCTCGCTGATGATAAGGTATAAATATACTCAAAATTTCCATCTATATTATAGGTAAATGTTGGATTTTGTTGGATAGAAGGCGGTAGGTTAGAATTAAAATTTAACCAAACTGATAAGTTGGCCTCTCCGAAGCCCCATGCTAAATCTCGACATTTTCCAAAAATTCTAACTTGATTACATCCAAGCTTTTCAATATTGATAGAACAACTGCATGGCATATTTCTTATCTCCACAATATCTGTATCTTCTCCCCAAAATGCTCCATTTGGTACGTCACTTACTGTTATTGTTTGTCCCTTTTGCATATTACGAATTTTATTTTGAGTAACAAAATCATTAATATTTGAATTCAAAATTTGTCTGTTATTAATATAAGTTACAAGTTGATCACCAATTTGAAACTCGTAATGCAAATTACATATTTCCATCATTATAGGATCAGTTAAAAATGGACTAAATGCATCTCCAAAATTTACAAACTCGTCTGTTCTAAGTCTGCTAGCTATTGAAATAAACTCTTCAGACGCATATTTATTTTCAAAAAGAGTTTCTAAACTATTTTCTCCTTGTTCTAAAATTTGGTTCAAACTTTCGTAAAATTGTTTATAATGTTCAATATCTGAAAACTTTAATAAACCATTGGACAAAACAGGGTATTGCAAATTTACATTTGTACTCCTTTGATCAAGATCGGTTGATACATTTAATTCATCCTTCTTCTGTTCCTCCTTTTGACATCCTACAAACATCATACTGGTAATCATAAATAATAAAGCAAATAGCTTGTTTGAAAATTTAAAATATTTCATTGTTTTTAAAATTAAAATTGTGTTAAAAAAATTAATTACTTCTTTGCCAAACCATTAGTAATGTCTATGGCTATGCTAAAATACTAATCCCTTTTTCGTACAATTTTAAAAAAGAAAACATACCTTTGTCTCTCCGAGTAGATCGGTCGGGAGCTTACTCCATTTTTCGCGAAATGGGCCAAAGTAGGCTCTTTTTTATTTTTGTCGGTTTTGGGTGGGTGAATTTGTAATTATTAATGCCTAATTAGCCATTGATAATTACTAATGTTCTATTTGGGTCCAATCTCCTGAGACGGGTTTCCCGTTGTTTTTTTGTTTTAGGTCATATGTTATATATCGTTTAAATGGTTATCTAATTTTTTATAAATCGCCTGTTAAAAAATATTTGATACTCATAGGAGTATAAGTGATATGAACACTTTTGTCACATCAGATTATATATTAGTCATACATGCAGATTATCCACACATACGAATATTTTCACTTCAGTATCACATAACCCAAAAGGCATGCTATACATCGGTTGGGACTACACGAAAAGTTGAATTATAGTCTTCAACTCATCTAAGGTTCCCTGCCAAACTTAAACAACGGGCGGTTACAATTTTTTTAGCTACTTTGTGGTAAAATCTGTCTTCACTGTTTTCCTCACCATCAAAGTTTTGACAAATGTAAAAGTTTATTTTTAAAACTAACAAACTTTTTTACCATTTTTTTTTGAAATATTTTTAAATTTAGTTTTTACATTTTATAAAAAACTGATAATGTGTACCATATATGTAGTATAAATTTTCTCAAATCAAAATATGATAGGTTATGAAGATCCAAATGGTAAAATTTAAAAGGCAACCAAAGTCTGAAATTGTAAAATAAATAAAAAAGCCACCATTCCCCTAAAGAAATAATGGCTTTTATTTTCATATTTTTTTGATAAGTTGCTTTGTCAGCACTCTGTCACTGTGTTGTAGTGATCCATACTAAATTAGCTACCGCACATGATACATCCCTCTTCCATGGTACAAACTGCACCTTCAGCAAGGTCCATCACTTCATTTTCAGCAATAGCGGCATTTGCCTGCACACGTTGGTGTTGTTCGTCCAAGGTAAACTTAATAGGGTCAACTGCGGCCTTGCTTCTTAGATAATACATTCCTGTTTTAAGGCCTTTTTGCCATGCATAGAAGTGCATAGAACTCATCTTTCCAAAGTTTGGATTTTCTACAAAAAGATTTAAACTTTGAGATTGACATATAAACGCTCCTCTATCCGCAGCTTGGTCAATGATGGTTTTTTGACTGATTTCATATACGGTTTTATAAAGTTCCTTTAGGTCTGTAGGTATTTCAGGTATATTAGCTACAGATCCATTGGCTGCCATGAGCTTCTGCTTTAGTGTCTCATTCCAAAGACCCAATCTTGTCAAGTCTTTTAGCAAATGTTTATTGACTATGATGTATTCTCCTGATAAAGTTCTTCGGGTATATATATTAGATGTGTATGGTTCAAAACACTCATTGTTCCCCAATATCTGAGAAGTAGATGCTGTAGGCATAGGAGCCAATAACAAACTATTTCGGAGACCAGTAGATTTTACTTTCTCCTTTAATGTACTCCAGTCATATCTGTCTGATGGCGATACATCCCACATATCAAATTGGAATACTCCTTGACTTGCAGGTGATCCCTCAAAAGTTTGATATGGACCGAATTGAGCTGCTAATGCATTGGACTCTTCCATCGCAGCATGATATATAGTTTCGAAAATATCCTTATTCAATTTGACCGCTTCAGCACTATCAAATGGCATTCTCATCAAAATAAATGCATCTGCAAGACCTTGAACACCAATACCTATAGGCCGGTGTCTAAAGTTCGAGTTTTGAGCTTCGATAACCGGATAATAATTGATATCAATGATTTTATTTAAATTGCGAGTGACTACTTTTGTAACTTCGTGAAGCTTTTGGAAGTCAAATGCTTTTTTGTCTTCATCAACAAATTTAGGTAGCGATATTGAAGCCAAGTTACATACAGCAACTTCATCAGGTGCCGTGTATTCTATGATCTCTGTACATAGATTACTTGACTTGATGGTGCCTAGGTTTTTTTGGTTAGACTTGATATTGCAAGCATCTTTGTACAAGATATACGGGGTTCCTGTCTCGATTTGTGATTCCAAGATGGCAAACCAAAGCTCCTGTGCATTGATGGTTTTTCTAGCACGACCTTCTTGTTCATATTTATGATACAATGCCTCAAATTCTCCACCGTAACAATCATGCAAACCTGGCGCTTCATTGGGACAGAAAAGTGACCATTTACCATTTTCTTTTACTCTTTGCATAAATAAATCAGGCACCCACATGGCATAAAACAAGTCACGTGCTCTCATCTCTTCTTTTCCATGATTCTTTTTCAAATCCAAGAAATCAAAAATATCAGCATGCCATGGTTCCAAATATACGGCAAAAGCTCCCTTTCTTTTTCCACCACCTTGATCTACGTATCTTGCCGTATCATTAAATACTTTTAGCATAGGGATGATACCGTTGGATGTACCTCCTGTACCTTTAATATATGAACCTTTAGCTCTTACATTATGAACAGAAAGTCCTATACCTCCGGCGGACTGAGATATCTTGGCACATCTGGATAAAGTTTCAAAAATACCAGAAATGCTATCATCGCTCATCGTAAGCAAAAAGCAAGAAGACAACTGTGGTTTAGGTGTTCCTGCGTTAAATAAAGTTGGCGTGGCATGTATAAACCATTTTTCAGACATCAAGTGGTAAGTCTCGATGGCCGATTCTATATCTTCTCCATGAATACCCACAGCAGCTCTCATGAGCATATGTTGTGGACGCTCCACGACCTCATTGTCCATGCGAAGTAGATAAGATTTTTCCAAAGTCTTGAAACCAAAATAATCAAAACTATAGTCTCTGTCATAAATTAAAGCTGAATCGAGTTTATCTGCATTTTTTCTGATGACGTCTATGGTCTCATTGCTGATCAAACCTGCTTTTTCACCTGTTTTTGGGTCTATGTAGTTATAAAGCTTTTCCATGGTGGTGGAAAAAGATTTTTCAGTATTTTTATGTAAATTGGAAACTGCAATTCTAGCAGCAAGTATCGCATAATCTGGATGTTTTGCCGCCATAGTAGCGGATGTTTCAGCTGCGAGGTTATCTAGTTCTGTAGTGCGAACTCCGTCAAAAAGGCCCTGAATTACTTTTTTGGATATCTCTATAGGGTCAACAAATTTTGCATTTAGCCCATAACACAATTTGTTGATTCGGGCTGTTACCTTGTCAAAACTTACGGCTTCTCTTTTGTTACTTCTTTTAATGACTTGCATGTTAATACATTGTTTTTTTGATAAATTTTAGGAATAAAACTCGGTTCTTGAGTGTAAGTAATTGGGGTAACTCAAATATAATTTATGTTAAAAATCAGCATCTAAAGTAAATACTTGATTTTCTTTTTCGGCCATGACACCTGCTTTCTGATAATCTCCTACTCTTTTCTCAAAAAAGTTGGTTTTCCCTTGAAGCGAAATCATGTCCATCCACGGAAAAGGATTCTCTACATGGTAAACTTTGGAATTTCCAAGAGATAACAAAAGTCTGTCTGCAACGAATTCGATATATTGGCACATCATCTCTGCATTCATACCAATCAATGCTACTGGAATGGCATCTGTAACAAACTCTTTTTCGATTTCTACAGCGTCAGTGATGATGGCCTGAAGTGTATCTTTAGGTAGTTTATTTTGAATATGACTATTATATAATAAACATGCAAAATCACAATGCATACCTTCGTCTCTGCTGATGAGTTCGTTGGAAAATGTCAAACCCGGCATCAAACCTCTCTTTTTTAACCAGAAAATAGAACAAAATGAACCTGAGAAAAAGATACCTTCTACAGCGGCAAATGCGATAAGGCGCTCTGCAAAACTTCCATTGGATATCCATCTAAGTGCCCAATCAGCCTTCTTTTTGACACATTCCATATTGTCTATGGCATTGAGAAGATAGTCCTTATCTTTATTATCCTTGATATAGGTGTCAATAAGTAAAGAATAGGTTTCTGAGTGTATATTTTCCATCATAATCTGAAAGCCGTAGAAGAATTTAGCTTCAGTGTACTGGACTTCACGAACCATATTTTCAGCAAGATTTTCATTGACAATGCCATCACTTGCTGCAAAAAATGCTAAAACGTGTTTGATAAAGTGTTTTTCATCATCATTTAATCGATTTTCCCAATCGGATATGTCTTGGTGAAGATCAATCTCTTCGGCAGTCCAGAAACTTGCCTCACATTTTTTGTAAAAACTCCAGATATCATCGTGTTGTATTGGAAAAAGTACAAATCGACCGGGATTTTCTTTCAAAATGGGTTCTTCAAATGCATTCATGCTCATATGGTTCTCTTTTATTAAATTTGAATTCACAATACACTTAAAATGTGGATAAGTTTTGTTATTTGATTAAAAATTTATATATATTATTTTTGTCATATAAATTTTTAAAGTGGCTAAACTCACATCCAAAAACATACATTTGCCTTTGGTTTACATTTTAAGTATTGGTTTACAATACATTATATTCTATCGGTTGGTATTTTCACTTGATGTAGTTCGGGACTACTTTTTCAAATGAGAGTGCAAATTAACTAACATTAAGTTAATATGGAAGCACGAAATCTACTAAAGTTATCCACACAATGTGGATAACTTTGCAACGAGCTACAAATCAGAAACTTATACCACAAAATAAATATCAAACATGTGGATAACTTTTAATATATCCAAACAAGTAATTGTAATCTAATAAATTACGTATGATATTAAAAAATAAAATTATTTTTTTCTGGAAAAATAATAGACCACTCCGAACCCCAATATAATGGAAATCAGGATAATAAGTGGAAATGCCATTTTCATATCCTGAAAAGGCAGATATTTAAGATTCATGCCATAAAAAGAGGCAATCATTGAAGGGACCAAAAGTATGATGGTAACTATGGTGAGTTTGTGAATGATCACATTAAGATTGTTAGATATGATAGATGCATAAGCTTCCATCGTTCCGCTGAGGATATTGGTATACACATTAGACATTTCCAAAGCCTGTGAATTGTCAATGATGATATCTTCGAATAAATCAGAAAGAATTTCGTCATTGCCTATACGAAGCAAATCTGTTCTTTTGATTTTCATTTTGAGTAACTCATTGGTGCTGAGTGAACTTACAAAATACACCAATGACTTTTCAATTCTCAGGAGTTGTTGTAATTCTGAGCTTCTACTCGAATTGTAAAGTTCTTGTTCGATTAGATTCCTTTTAAGGTTGAGCTTTTTAAGGCATTCGAGAAATCTAAATACATTTTGCTCAAAAATCTGAAGTACAAATAATCTTTTGTCAGCTGGATCAAAATTCTTCACCCTATTTTCGTAAAACTTGTCTAAGACTGGGTTTTCATCATTACTGACAGTGATGATGTGACTTTGTGTGATGATGATACCAATCGGCATAGTAATATATATAGCTTCACTGTCTTTACCTTCATCATTCAATACAGGACTATTGATCAAGATAAAGGTCCCTTCATCTTCCTTTTCAAAACGGGAGCGCTCATCCACGTCCAAAGAGTCTGTCAAAAAATCTAAAGGTATTTCCAAATCAATGGCCAACTGTTCCAACTCTTTATGCTCAAATGGCGGAAATACATTAATCCAAGAAGCATCGGACACTTCCTGAATTTCTTTTACAACTCCATTTATTTTTGCAAGATAATTGATCATTGGTTTGGTTTCTACATCACTTAAAGGAATGATCTGATTATTTTAAGATAAAAAACCATCATTTTTGCTAATGGTGTGCAAAGATAATGTAATTATATGTACAGACAATAATCTTGCCTAAAAATGAATACAATAAAAAAAAGGGGCTCATTGAACTTTTAAACCAGACAACCAACCATGGGAAGTACTTTTAAGTCTATATTTGCGTTATCAAATTATATCTCATGTTTAAATATTAATCTCTAAAGAAATAACATTATGAAAATCAAAAATCTAACAAGTCTCATTTTACTATCAGCTGCATTAATGTTCGCTTCTTGTAATGAAACAGAAGACCCAAATATTACAGATAATAACAACATCAAGGTAACTTCAACCCAAGATTTAGCCAATGCCAATGAGATATTTGGATGGAATCTACTTAAAGCCGAGACTGACCAAAAGAAGGACGAAAATGTCATTATTTCTCCACTCAGTGTACAGTTGGCTCTTTATATGGCCACTAATGGTGCTAATGGCATCACTGAAGATGAAATGCTGGAAATACTCCAATGTAAAAATTGTGATATTAAATCTATCAATGAGCAAGCCCAATTGTGGATTCAATTACTAAGTAAAGATAGTGGACATCCTACGCTTTCTATTTCAAACGGCTTTTTTTATGATGATAAACGACTTAAGATTTTAGGGCCGGGTTTTAAAAACGATCTCGCAGCCTATGATTGTAGCTTTGAAAAATCAGATTTCTCCAATGTTTCTGGTTCATTAAAGTTAATCAACGATTGGGTAAAGGATAAAACTAATGGTAAAATAGATCAAATTTTGGACAACATCTACGATGAAGATATCGCTTTTTTAATCAATGCACTGTACTTTAAGGCAGATTGGTCGAAAGGGTTTAATCAAGACTGGACTCAAGAATCAGAATTTTATACATCTTCGGGTTTTAAAAAGAAGCATTCTTTCGTAGCTGATGATAGAAGTGTTCCATTCTTTCAAGACACAAATATTAAAGTTGTGGATATCCCATTTAGTGATTCAACATTTAGTCTTACATTAATCCGTGAAGAGAATGCTACTGAAACTTTTACTGACCATAGATACAAAGAACTTATAAAAAAGGTAAAATATGAAAGAGCATTAATATCGTTTCCCAAATTAAAGGGTAGTTATGAAAATGATATAATTAAATCATTACAATCATTAGGTATGAAAAAGGCTTTTGACCCTTCTGCAGCTGATTTTACATCTATAGGAGCGGCTTCTGAAAGAATATTTATAAATCAAATCAAACATAAAGTCAAACTAGACATTGATGAAAAAGGTGTAGAAGGAGCAGCAGTGACATCCATAGGATTTGGGGTGAATTCTGCCCCTCCATATTTAAAGTATGACAAGCCATTTTATATAGTTTTACGCCATATTAATACCAATACCATGATTTTTGTTGGTAAAATTAACGATCCATCTTTGTAATTTTGGAATGTTGAGTAGTGTGTACCTTATAGGTTTTGAAAACTCATAAGGTCTGAAAAGAGTAGTTTGTTTAATATCCTAAATCTTTACAAATCTCATCCTATACTGCACTCCTTGCTCATTCGTAGCTAATAAATAATAATTACCCGGTGCAAAAGATGCGATATTCACCATCATACTTTGACCTTGGCTTTGGAAATCACCTTGGGACTTTAGGCTTCCCGAATCATTAAAAATATAATATTGGTATTGTCCATTTGGTAGCGCCACTTGGATCGTCTCCACAGCTGGTACAGGATTCACTTTAACATGATACTGGGCTGTATATGCTGTACTGGTGATATCTGCATAACAACCGGTAAAATCAAGTTCAGCAGCAGAAGCCCAAGGGTTGCCATTGACTTCTGACAAAGCTCTAAAATGCACATACCGACCTGTTTTTCCTTCTGGAATTTTGACAACTTTCGGTGCCGAACTATTTTCAAAACTACCTTTGGCTATTACAGTTCCCCAGTCGTTGAGTTTGTCTGAAATATAGAGCTCGTAGTCCTTTACTCGGCCATTTTCTCCGCCATCTTGTCTTGGAAGATAAATAAATTCAAATAGTTTGTACTTTCTGCCCAAATCCAAATACACAAAATGTGGATAAGGGTCATTTCCTGTAGACCATCGGGTATGCCAAATAGTACTCACATTATCGTCTATTGCCATAGTAGCCCTGCCTGGATCATTGACTTCTTCACTATTAAAGCCGACGACCTTCCATTCTGTTTTGGTGATTCTGTCCGGATTGTCACAAGTCTCCACAGAAGGGCACCTTTTAGCTTCGATCATATTTTCCATCCGTTTCTCGTAGGTTTTACCATCTACCGTGATTTTAAGGGTTATGTTATATTTCCCTACTTTTCCCAATACCAATTTGGGGTTGCGCATATCGGTAGCAGAAATAAAACTGGGTTGAGGGTCTACTTCCCATTGCCAAGATACATTTTGGTGTGGTATGATGGAATGATCATCTAATGAAATGGTATCGGTGATACAAGGTACAACTTCACGTTCTGCCCAAGGACGAATGATGGGTTCATACGTGGTGTTAAAAAGTGACGACTCCCACACCCCCAAATTGCCGGCAACTCTGATTTTGCCATCTCGATAAAAAGGTATCACATGATTTACACTCATACCCACGGGATAACCGTCGCTAAAATTTTGCCACTTTCCACTTCCTTCTTCCAAAACCCAAACTTCAGCCTGTAAACTGTTTTTGGCATTGGTAAACAAATATAAAATGTCTTTATTTCCTGCTGATGGCTGTACTACTAAACTTTTCATGTACACATCCAAACCCAAAGTTATATTTTGCCATGTAGTCCCTCCATCTGTAGATTTGAATACTTTGCCTTTGTCTGCTGACCACGTCCCATTTTGCAAACAAGCGTAAATAACGTCAGGATTGTAAGGAGATACCGCCAATGATAATTTACCATTCCAATATGAACTACCGTGAGGTGACGTAGTTAATGCTCCCTTTTTAGCCCATGTGATTCCTCCATCATTGGAACGATATAAACCTTGACCAACGACATCTGCGTACATAATTTCTGGGTGATTGGTACCGATCTGCATAGCCATCACATTTCCAGTGAACTGGTGCAACATCTCCCAAGTCGATCCTGCATCTTGGCTAAACCATACGGCATTGCCTTGACCTACATACAGATGTGAATGATAGTATGGGTGGTGCAACAAAGCCCCACGACGACCGCCATATTCTTCCATATTGGGAAATTTGGAAAACAAAAATCTGCCTTCGTATTTGTCTTCTGCTTTGGCAGGCAGTACCCATCCACCACCTAAATCATCAAAAGCTACATGCCTACTCTTGCCTTGTAAAACCCAGCCTGTGGGAGACTCAGCACCACCCATTCTCAATGCTTTGGGTTGGTAAAAATCGGCTATTGCGGTATTGCCATTATGATACCTACCAGCTACAATGATATCTTCATTCCATCCCTGATCAAAGCCCCAAAAATCAGAGCCTATGATACCATTAGTACGTACATGAAAATTGGCCTGCGATGTAAAATAATCGGTACTCATAGACAAGCCACCATCCGTAGCGACCCAAATATCACCCGTTGCATCAAATTTCATGTCTTGAATATCAGGATGTATAGCAAACTGCCCTTCATAACCACCTACGGGCGTAAATGTGGTGCCCCCATTGGTTGTTTTGTACATGGTAGTCGTAGCTACTACAAATTTCTTTTCGTCAGTGGGCGATATTTCCATATCTAGATCATAATATCCTTGTCCATTGTCCATACGGAGTTTGGATGTTTTGCCCCGTGCAATTTCTGACCAAGTCCATGTATTATTTGTGGCGATACCTTTGACAATAACAGGTGTATCATTGTCTGTCAGTAATGTCATCATCAACAAGCTACTATTGACAGGCGAAACGGCCAACACTCCGCCGGCACCATCTTGATATACGGATGGAAAATTGGCCACAACACTAAAACTTTGTCCACCATCTACAGATTGATACACAGCAAAATTCTGATTGATAGCTGCCAATACTAAAATGACGTTTTCATCATTGGGTTTATATTCGATATCATATGCTTTTACGTTTAGTTTTTTCTGCCACGTCTGCCCTTCATTGACACTCAGATAAACACCATCATCTGCAGAAGCCAAAATCTTTTTACCATCATTACTGATTTGTAAAGTATTGGCATCAAAAAAAATACTGGACAATAAAGGTTTCCATGTCAAGCCACCATCTATGGTTTTATGGACTTGTCTTCCTGCAGCTGCATAGACTATATCCGGATCAGTAGCATGAATGACCACATCATGGACACCACCACCGGTAAAATAATCTTGAGTCACCAATTGCCAATGCATACCTTGGTCTGTGCTTTTATTAATGGCTCCAGTCTCGGTGCCACAAAACATAATATTTGCATTGGATTGGGCTATATCCATACTATATATATTTACTTGCCAAGGACATTGCGTTGGGATGCCGCTACTATTATCTTCTTTAAGCCAATGGGTCACCTTCGGTCCTAAAAATGTCCAATTTCCACTATTGCGTGATATATTACCCGATTTTCGCTCTCTATTTGACTGCAAAGTATGGGTGATCGTATTTGGATCTGGCATATGGATCATACCTTCATGATCTACTAATGGACTGATGTATCTGCTCCAATGTCTGAAGAACCTGGTATAAGGATTTTTCTTTTTTCCTGAAGCTTGATATTGAGCATAAGCTTGTTGGAGTTCATTAAAATTGACTGGATATGTGTACATACCTTTGGCCCAATCGGGCGCATCTTCCTGTAGGCTAGGCTTCATCGATTTATGAATGCCCGGTAGGTCATCATAAGTAGTAAAATGAGTTTGCCCAGATACTAAGGCTGAAAAGCACATCAAGATAAATAAGACTCTAAGATGAAACATGACCAAAATTTTAATGATTCCAAGGATACATTTAGCAGGCCAAATATACGATGTGTTTTTAAAATGTGCGTTTAAATTTTTTAAAAGATGTATATGGCAAATTACTTCGGAGTTTTGCTTATAACGCTCTTGCCAATCAACTTGATAGTTCATCTATATCTTCACCGATTGTCGAAGTTTCTGCCCGTTCTAGGGCAGACAGGTGTAACTTCGATACCACAACCTTCCGGTCTCAGTCTGTTCCAAGCCTGACAAGTCTGACCGATTACGGGTGTCCAGTTTTTAATGTGTCCATTTTCAATCATTTCCATGTGCTTAAATGTTTAGCTTGGTCAAAGTTACATTTTATTCTGAACATGTATGATATTTCAATACATCAATTTTGGCTTTAGAGCGTGATTTTATTTTTCAAAAGCGGGACGCTTTTACTAATGTAAGCTAAGCGAGGACGCTTAGCTTATCTAAAGCCTTCTACATCTTCACCACTTTCCCTTCTTTGATCTCATACGCTCCATCCACTACCTTCCATACATACATCCCTGCTGGCAAAGCACTCATGTCCACACTATTTTGCCCATAGTAGATACGCTGCGTGATCACGGGTCTGCCGGTGACATCATAGATCATGACCTGACCAAAAGCAGGGACATACTCTCCAAGAGTGATGAGTAAATAATCCTGTACAGGATTGGGAAAGAGAGATACATCTGCTCTACTAGTAGACTCGTCATCACTACTGCTCGTGCCAAGCGTGATAGTACGGCAGCTGGTATGGCTACTGTTTTCATTACTGACGGTGAGACAGACTTTGTATGTACCATTTTGTGCGAAGGTATGGTACGGACTCTGCGTACTCACTCGTGTACTGCCATCTCCGAAGTCCCAAGACCATGTCTCCGGCCGGAAGTAACTCAAGTCTGTAAAGCGTAGCCGTAGATGATCTGTACTGTCTGCCTCGTAGCGGTACTTGGCTATGGGATGATTGTCTATGCCGAGGGTATCACAGGGTGAGCCATCTAGTGGGCCCAGGCGATAGTGCGGGAAGTTGGGGATAGTCCAAGGATTGTTGGGGATACGGATAGCATGTTGTCTGAAAGATGATGCTGCACCTCCTTCATTTGGATAATCCA
>CAZGMB010000018.1:0-80196 GCA_964526715.1 uncultured Aureispira sp.
ACAAGATGGGACATTTCTGCCATGTCATTTTAATTTATTTTGGACAGATGTGAAACAAAGATATAAAACATATCCCATTCTAAGCTGTAAATATTTTGACCCTGTTTTAATAATATATATTATGACAAAGCAAAATCCTAAACTATATAAAACTATGGCCAAAAACAGGTTGGATAAGGATAATTTAAACTTTTGACCACACAACCTTGTTAATAAACCAAAATCAGAAAAACATGGAAGCAGTAAAGTCTCCGGTAATGCTTTACACAGAGCAAACTCCCAATCCCGAAACACTCAAATTTGTAACCAATAAAATGTTGTACAGAGGCACTGCTGACTTTAAGGAAGCGTCTTTTGCTGATGAATGGTCTGAATTAGCATCTTCCCTGTACAAGTTTCCTTATGTAAAGGGCGTTTATATTTGCAATAATTTTGTGACCATTACCAAGGAGTTTAATTACGCTTGGGAAGATGTCATGTTGCCGCTTAAAGAATATATCAAAGCTTGGGTTGCAGAAGATAAATCCATCATCAAGGAAGGATATGAAGAAGCCATGGCGCAAAAAGATAAGGAAGACAATCAACATATCTATGAAGGCGAAGATGGCGAACTCAATAAAAAGATCAGAGAACTCATCGATACTTATGTAAAACCTGCTGTAGAAATGGACGGAGGCAACATCGAGTTTAAGTCTTTTCAGGATGGGGTGGTTACCGTAATCCTACAAGGATCTTGCAGTGGATGTCCATCATCTACCGTCACACTAAAATCAGGTATAGAAGGCATGCTCAAGCGTATGGTACCCGAAGTACGTGAGGTCGTTTCTGAAATGGGATAGTAACATGATTATCACTCCCGAATTTCAAGAAAAAGCAAAATACATAGTAAACCAAGCAGCGGCATTTATCAAAGAAAATTTGTCTGTAGTCACAGATAATGATGTCATAGAAAAGGGAACCAATTCCTTGGTTTCTTACGTGGATCAGCAAGCTGAAAAAATATTAGTAGCAGGTTTGCAAGAACTGTTGCCGGGATCAGGATTCATTACCGAAGAGGAAATGATCGAACAGACAAAAGCTGAATGGACTTGGATCATAGATCCATTGGATGGAACTACCAATTTCCTACACGCAGTTCCTTTCTTTTCTGTAAGTGTAGCCTTATATGACGGGCAAAACATCATTTTGGGTATCGTGCAGCAAGTGATGAGTGGAGAAGTATTCACCGCCGTCAAAAATCAAGGAGCCTATCTAAATGGAAATAAGATTTGCGTTACGGATAGAAAAGATTTTTCTGATGTGCTCATAGGCACAGGATTTCCTTACAAAACAGAGCACACATGCGATGGGCATTTTGCGGCGCTAAAAGATATACTTACCCATACTCGTGGCATCCGGCGGATAGGATCAGCAGCTTTGGATCTTTGCTATGTGGCATGTGGCAGATATGGAGCATTTTATGAGCATCATTTAAATCCTTACGATATAGCTGCAGGTGCTCTCATAGTCATGGAATCTGGCGGCGTTGTATCAGATTACCAAGGACAAAACCATTGGCTATTCGAAGGAGAAATATTAGCATCTGCACCGCAGTTCAGAGATCGGATGCTACAGGTGACTGCTCATTTTTGATACTTTATTAGCGTGGTAGTAAAAGACATGGCCAAACAACATCAAAACGGTAAACTTGCTGAGGATATCGCTACGCAATTTCTCACTGACTTGGGATATACCGTTTTGGAGCGCAACTGGCGTTTTAGCAAAGCGGAGATAGACATCATTGCCAAAGACAAAAATGTACTTGTTTTTGTGGAAGTCAAATCCAAGACTTACTCCTATTATGGCGCTCCCGAAGAATCCATTTCCAGCAGCAAGGAAAGACTGATCATAGATGCCGCAGGAGTTTATATGGAGCACATCGGTCATGATTGGGAAATCAGATTTGATATCATTTCCATACTCTTTGACAAACAAATGAAACCTACTCTCTCACACTTTAAGGATGCTTTTTATCCAGGAATTTGAGTTTTATTTTTTTTCTAGGGTCCAAACATCGTTGTCATACCTGAAATCAGGATGGTTTGGTGTACCGCCATATTTACCTCCTGTCATATAAATTTTGTTTTGGTGGACAGATGCAGCTATACCGCCCCGGGGCAACCAAGGTGCTGTCTGCGTAAACCATTCTTTTCCGTCAGAACTGTATAATACCTGGCTTGAAAATTGCCCATTTCGGTTACAGCCTAGCAACCATATTTTATCATCAAATACTAGTGCGGTATAACCAAATATCTGCTCACCTTGGACGATCTCCGATGATACTTGCTGCCATTCCAGTCCATCAGTTGAACTCCAAACATCGTTGTCCAGAAGGAATAGTTTATTTTTTAAAGTAACAATTTGACTACCACTCCGTTGGCCAAAGGGTAAATTTTCTTTATGTTTTGTCCAAGTAATGGCGTCATGAGAGCTCCATATATCTGAAAACTTCGTATTTTCATCTTCTCCACCAATAATCCAAATCTTGTCATTAAAGACAAATGGATGGTAGAAAAATCGAACCGGCAAGTTGCTCCTTTTCGAAATGGTTTTCCAGATTTTAAAGTCGGTAGTTTTGTAAATTTCAGGCCTAAATTCGTGACTTTCAATGTTACCTTTGAAATGACCAAGACCGTAAATCGCTCCTTTAAACTGGACATAGTCCAAAAATGCCAGATTATGAATAGGATTGGGTAGGGCTGATTTAGTCCAATTTTTTCCATCTGTTGAAAACCAATTTCCATCCGGATGAAACGTCCAAATAGTATCATTCAAGCTGAACATCTGAAAATTATAGTTTTTTCTCCATGCTGCACTATCCAATAGTTTTGTCCAAATAAAGGAAGTGTCTGAGCTGACTTCTTCATTTTTGGCAGCAGCAGTTCCATCTTTATTGGTTACATGATGACACGAAAAAAGTATAATAAATGCTAAAAGTAACACAGGTTTCATGGCTAATTATTTAAAATAAGAAATACCAAATTTATAAAAGAAAATGAATTGGAAAAATTATTTTACTCTCATTTTAAATCCAAACGGAGCTATAGACTTTCTCTTTGAATGTTTTACTTTCTAATACGCTCCATTTTGAACTTCTACCTAAATCAAGATGATTTAAAATGTCGATCAGAACCTTGTAGATTAATAAGTATGAGCCATTATTACAGATGTTCTTTAAAAAAAGTAACAAGTTTACTAATAACATCATCTGATTGCGCATTATCAAAACTATGGAATGCCAGATATTCATGATATTGGTTTTTGACACCTATTTTGTTTAGTTTTCCATGCAACCATTGACTTTGATAGACTGGAACGATAGGATCCAAATTGCCATGAAAAATAATGGTAGGTTGGGTACTATTTTGTACATTCCAATAAGGGCTCACAGCCTTGTAAGCCGTAGTATCCCACGATTGACCTACGTATTCTGTCAAAATATCCCCAGTATATGCTCCAAGCCATACATTTGTACTATTATACCATGCCCAATCACTAATAATACTGGGGCCAAAAATATTGCCTATACACTTAATTTCAGGATTGTACTTATAAGCATAAATCATAGCCAATTGACCTCCGGCACTAGCACCCACTACTCCAATTTTTGCCGATATTTGATATTCCGATTTTTTGCCTGTAATATGTTTTACTACTGTACTGATATCATCCATGATTTCATTGTGGTGAATATTATTGACATTACTAGCGAGGCGGTAATTCATATTTACAATGGCTACATTTTGCCATTTTGCTCTGATCAGGTTCAGATAATAATTAAAATCTTCTTTTTGACCACCTTTCCAAGCGCCACCATGTATCATGAGAATCACAGGTGTGTTGCTATCTCTGTTTTTGGGCAAATAAATATCATAGACTTGCCGGGAATGCGAGCCATAGCTAACATTTATAATCGTTTTCTCTGGCAAATTACTGGTTCCGTTATTATTGTTTGGATTCGCTGGCTCCTTGACACAAGAGTGAAAAAACAGAAGTAATAATAATGTCAGATAGATAAACCCAATTTTTAATCTTTTATTCATGCTGAAAGGATTTTTGCGATTTTTGGTTTGTTATTTAAACTACAAATTCAACTACCCATAAACTATACACTATAATCGTTGCTATTTACTTAATATTGTGCCTATTAAGAATAAATCATTGCTGGTTAATAACAAAACCCAAAATATCTTCATCAGACAATGAGCAAATACAAGACCATAGAACTATATTTTTTATTTAGACATTGGCGTCAACTTGTATCCTTCCTTCATAAGCAATTTGAGGACTCCTGATTGACCACCTAAATGACCAGCTCCTACCGCAAAAAGAGTAGGTTGTTTTTTAGCCATTTCTATCATCAAAGGAATCCAATTTTTATTCCTTTCTGTAAGCAGCTTATCTTCAAAACCTGACACATCGCTACCTTCTTCTGAGATCATGGATACCATTGCATTGATGTCCTGAGATTTGTACATTTTTGTCATTTTTTCGAATTCGTCATCTTCATCACCTTTACTTCCTTTTTCTATAGATTCCAATAGCATTTTGGCTTGAGCATCATAAGGGATAGCATCAAAAAGGCTGATTTGAAATTCAATAGTTTCTAGTCCACCAGTGGCTTTGCCAGCATTTTCAGCAAGCTCCAGCAGTTCCATTTCATAAGACTTCATTTTGCCGCTTTGGAGATCGCCTGGATTCATATCTCCTGAAGCAAAAATGGACAAAAACATAGGTTTCATGCGCTCAAACATAAATAATGGAAGGCCTTTTTCCTGAAAAAAATCTCCTACTTTTTTGTACTCAGCATCGGTAAGTAGATCCTTAAGTGTTTTGTCATCATTCATATATAACTTATTCATCATCCCCATGAGTTTGGACATATCTGACATCTCTTTCATATCCAGTTCGAAGACTACTTTATTGACTTCGTCCAAGGCAGACATGGTACCTTTGGGCAAAAAATAATCATCTGCATCGATCAAATGAATAGTCCCAAAAACATAAGAAGGTTTATTAAGTCCGGGACCAGTTACTTTCCAGAGTAGTGCTTTGTCCAAGCCAGCTTTGTCATTACTTGCATTTTTAGAAGTTTTGCAGGATACTAGCTGAAAACTGATCAATATAATACTAAAGAAGTATGTGATAGGTAATCTAAATTTTGTCATTAATGATTGGTTATTTTTAATATGAAAAAACGAAGGCTTGAATAAAAAGTTGCAATTGCAGATGTTTTTATGCATTTGCCCTTTGTCTCATAGCCTCATATAATAATATACCTCCTGCCACAGAAACATTTAAAGAATCAAAGTCAGAATGAGCGGGAATTTTCACTACCTGATCTACTATTTCCAATACTTTATAATGCAAACCCTTGTCTTCAGATCCAAGGATGATGGCCACTGGTTCTGAAAATTCACAGGCAGTAGGCTCGATGGCATCTTTGAGGCTGGATGCTATAACGACGATACCCATAGCTTGTAATTCACTCACTAAATGAAGTAAACTATTGACTCTGCACACTGGTATTTTTAGAATGGCTCCCGCAGATGTTTTCACGGTATCTTCACTGATTCGACCAGAAAAACTACCACTTATAATCAGCGTATGTGCTCCAAAAAAGTGAGCGGACCGGGCCACAGCCCCAATATTTCTAACATCAGTGACGCCATCCATCACGACTATTAGTGGTTTTTGGCCCTGAGATATCACATCGGCGATGATTTCTCTGTAGTCAGCATACTTTATTGGCGAAATGGTAGCCACTACGCCCTGATGTACCGCTTTAAATCTAGTAAGTTCGTTGAGTTTTATCTCCGGGACTTTGGCCAAAGGTACATTGTTGTCCCTGCAAATATTTCGTATCTGAACTTCAAACTCACCTTTTAGCGTGCTCAATACAAACACCTTTTCTATATCCATACCTGAACTAAAAGCCTCGAGTATAGTATTGCGGCCATATATAACGTCTGTCATCAATAATAATGTTTTATTTTCTCGAAGATGCAAAGGTGCACTTTTATATCAATATTAAAAAATGTCGTGTATGATACTTTTTTACAAAAAATAGAGATTATAAATAATTGTTTTAATACCTTTATGATTTAAATCACCTATTTATTAACAATAACTAAACCATCATTTATGAAACAGCAATTTATTTTGTTTTTTCTTCTTTTGAGTGGCATCATTCATGCTCAACAAAATGCCAGTTTGAAAACTGCAATACAACATCTCCAGCAAAAGTCAGCATCTTGGCAATTAAAGAAATCAGATGTCGAAGATATGCTTATAAGTTCGGAAGTAACCACTGAAAAAGGTATTACCTACCTTTATTTAAATCAGGCTTTCCAGAATATTCCTATCAGAAATGCTATGGCTACCATCATCATCAAAGATGGTCAAGTAGTTTCTGATCAAAACAATTTGATTTCAGATGTGGCTTCAAAAATAAACGCTTCATCAAAAAAGTTAAATGCTGATCAAGCCATCCTCGACGCTGCTAGATACTTGGGCGTAGAAGTTAAGGGCAAACCCGTGATGAACAACAGAACCAACGAAGGAAAACTGATCTATTCATTTCCTGATCTTGCAAAATCTCCGATATCCGCAGAACTAAAATATGAACTGTCAGAAGATAAATTGATTTTGGTTTGGAACCTAAGCATCGATATGAAAAACAGTGCTGACTATTGGGATATCAATATGGACGCCAATACAGGAACTTATATTTCAAAACACAATTTCACAGTTTATTGTCAGCATCATCATGATCAATACGCCAGACATGATCAATGTGCGATCAGAACCTTCAGAAAAATAAGCGATAATACACAATCCGTAAATGCAATTCTCAATGGCAGTACAGCTGCAAAGTATAATGTTTTCGCATTGCCAGCAGAAAGTCCTATCCATGGTGGTAGAAAGATAGTCACAGACGACCAATACCCTGATATGTCGCCCTTCGGATGGCATGATACGGATGGAAAAGCAGGGGCAGAGTTTACCATTACTAGAGGAAACAATGTATATGCTTATCAAGACAAAAACGACGACGATGCAGCTGATGGCACTCCTACAGATGGAGGCGCTAGCTTGAATTTTGATTTTCCTATGGATTTTGCTAAAGACCCAAGAGAAAGCGCAGATGCAGCAGTCACTAATTTGTTTTATTTGGTCAATATGATGCATGATGTGAGCGCCAAGGTGGGTTTTACTGAAGAGTTTGGAAACTTCCAGGAAACCAATTACTCAGGTAAAGCTGATGGACGGGATTATGTCTTGGCTCAGGCTTTTGATGGAATCACATTGCACGAAGCAGGACAAACAGATCCTCCAAAGATTAATAATGCAAATTTTTCTACCCCTACTGATGGGTTTAATGGTAGAATGCAGATGTTTTTCTGGAATAATAGTGGAGGAGCTATTTCTATAGATGCTCCTGAAAATATCAAAGGCTTTGTGGATTATGGAATAGCACAGTTTGGTAAATTAATACCTTTAGATACAGAAGCACCAGTGACTGGAAAGGTAGTGTTAGTTAATGATGGTACTAATAATGCTTTTTTAGGCTGTAATCCATTAAAAAATGGAGCTGAGGTTTCCGGAAATATTGCTATGATCGAAAGAGGATCTTGTGAGTTTGGACGTAAAGCATGGAGAGCACAGCAAGCGGGTGCTATAGCTGCTATCATCTGTAATATCCCTGGAGCAGACGGTCCTGGTTCTGATGGAGAGTCTGCACCTGGTATGTTGGGCGGAGCGGACGGATCTAAAGTGACGATACCAGCTATCATGCTTAAGAGATCAGATTGCGAAAAAATTAGAATTGCCATTGCTAATGGTGCTGTGGTTAATATGACGTTTCAGGAAAGAGGTAGCAAGGTTAGGTATTTGGACGGATCATTGGATAATGGTATCATAGCGCATGAATTTGGTCATGGTATCAGCACAAGACTTACTGGTGGAAGACTTAATTCTTCTTGCTTGAATAACAATGAACAAATGGGCGAAGGATGGAGTGATTACTTCTCTCTAGTGATGACTCACGAACCTGGTGATAAAGGTTCTGATGCCAGAGGTATTGGTACATTCGCAGCAGCAGAAACAGCGACAGGTAGAGGTATCAGGAGATTTCCTTACTCTACAGATATGAATGTCAATCCTCAAACTTACAAAGATATCAAAGGTACTACAGCACCACACCCACTGGGCGAAGTCTGGAATGCAATTTTGTGGGATATGTATTGGAATTTTATAGATAAATATGGATATAAACCTGACTGGAACGATCAGACTTCAGGAAACTATAAAGCTGTTTTCTTGGTGATGGAAGGTATGAAAATTCAAAGTTGTAATCCTGACTTTATCAAAGGAAGAAATGCGATTTTAAAAGCAGATTCTATACATTTTGCTGGAGCCAACAATAAGTTGCTATGGGAGACATTTGCTCGTAGAGGAGTAGGATATTTTGCTAAAGCAGGTGCTGATAGAAATGGTGGAACAGAAGATTTTGAAATTTTACCAACATTGATAGAGAAATTAAAGATCACTAAAGAAGCAACTTCTTCTGTGGACCCAGGAAAAGAAGTGACAGTGACGATCAATGCTATCAATCATATTCCTTCAAGACAATCCAAAGTAATCATTACGGATGAGCTGCCCGATGGAATGACGTATGTTCCTGGTTCGGGTAGCATGCAGCCTACAGTTTCTGGCAACTTACTGACCTTTGATCTAGGTGATATGGATTATAAAAAAGAAGTTAAAATCACATATAAAACACAAGCTTCGCTTACCAATAAATCCATGCAATTAGCCTACGAAAACTTTGATGAAGAAGCGGATTGGGAAACAACTCAGGAAGAAGGAAGTGAGTTTTGGGCTACTTCATTTGATATCTTTAGAAGTGCGGAGCAATCTTACGCTATTTTCAATAGTGCTACAGATGGAGATGCATCATTGATTTCTGATCCGATTACAGTTGCAGGCAACTTTCCTGCTTTGAGATTTTGGCATAGATACAATACAGAATCGGGAAATGATGGCGGCTTTATAGAAGTATCTGTCGATGGCGGTGAATTTGTAAGAATTGATAGGAGTAAATTTTTTAGAAACGGTTATTCAGCACCACTTGCCTATGGTACTTTAGCTCAGCCAAATATTTATGCTTTTTCTGGAAATACTGGTGGCGATTGGACCAATACTTTAGAAGGCCCTTGGGTTGATTCTTACATAGATTTGTCAGAATATAAAGGTAAGACTTTGAGATTTAAATTTAGATTTGCAACCAATGATACGGTCAAACCTACATCTCCATTTGCAGGGTGGTATATAGATGATTTTGAATTATTAGATATTTATAAATACACGGCTCAGGCTTGTATAGCATCAGAAAACGGAGCAGGTGAAAAGGCTTGTACGCAGGCTATCGAAACCATCGTAAACAGTGATGGCTTGGTCAGTACTAATGATGCTTTTGAAAATCAATTCTTTACCATGGATATCACTCCTAATCCAGCTGCAGACTACGCAGTGGTAAGTGTTAGCGCTCCTGTAGAAGGGCCAGCAACATTATCTATTGTCAATGTAGATGGTAAAGTGATTTCACAAAGTCCCATCAATATATCTACAGTACCTTCTCAAAAAACAATATATACGGCAGGCATGGCAGGTGGACTTTATTTTGTTAAAGTACAAAATGGCAATCACGTAGGTATCAAAAAACTAGTGATAAGATAAGATTTTATTTTTCCGAGCCATATAAAAAAAGCAAGTTCAGCCATTGGACTTGCTTTTTTTGTTTAAATAGAAACTATATAAATGTATTGAACTAAAATATGCCTGATCTTATCATGATAAAGTCTCAAGTATATGTTATTGATTATAATCACAAAGTAGAATAATTCTTCTGATGATTTTGTATAATCGTTTAATTAACAATATATTAGATTTTATAATATTCATTTTATAACCCAAAATTACCCCTTTTATAACTCGTTTTTGAAGGTTGTTTGTTTTACTTTTGCTCTATTAATAACCCAAATTTCGATTAATGAGAAGAATGCTTTTCTTACGTTCTGTGTTCGTATTGCAATTATTTTGCATGTACAACATTGGCTTTGCTTCAAATCACACACTCAGCAAAACCAAAAGCAATGATGAAATTTTGATGGCCAATTTGTCTGGTGTGGTTTGGTTTGATCAAAACATAAATGGCATGGTCGAAGAATTCGAATTCCCGATGCCTAATGTGCCCGTATTGCTTTTTACCTGCAATGGTCAATTTGTCAATGCTACGGTTTCTCAAAATAATGGAACTTATACCTTCAATAATATTCCAAATGGAAGCTACAAGGTCTATGTCTCTCTAGTAAATCTAGGAAATTTCTTTTCATTTACGATACAAAATGAAAGCACTGATAATAATGTAAATGAAACTGGCTACTCTGAATGTATCATCGCTACTGATGATAATTTTGAATTGAATGCTGGAATTTCCATCTTCCCCATCATTGGTGATAGAGTTTGGGAAGACATTGATGGTGATGGTATTCAGGATTTCGGAGAGCCTGGCATACAAGGCGTGGTAGTAGAAGCTTTTAATGACGAGCTCTTAGTGGCTGATGCTGTGACAAATAGTGAGGGCAATTATTTTTTTAACACTCTACTACCGGGCAACTATGTCTTTAGATTTTTAGCTCCTGAGGCGTATATACCCACAAAACATATCCCTCTGCATCCTGCAAATAGCAAAATCACCCAAAATAACGGACCTTTTACCACTGACGGTTTTGAAATCCAACCCAGTGCTGATGGTTCATTGGATGCAGGATTTTATCGATGTGCAAAGATATGTGGTATCTTGTATAATGATATTAATGAGAGTGACTCACTTAATTTGAACGAGAACGGAATCAATGGTGTCAGAATAAATCTTTGGCAAATAGTAAATGGTGATACCTTGTTTTATGGTTTGACTCATACAGCACTTAGGCCTGGTGCACCAAGTGATGACGGATATTATGAGTTTTGTGTACCACCTGGAACCTATTTTGTTGAAATAGATCGTGCAGATTTACCAGATTATTTACCTGGCGCACCTTTAGCAACAAACAATCCTGAAACTTTCAATCACTTCTTTGAATACGGTGATTTGTTGTCTTCCTATAGTATTGATTTAGTAAGTAATGATAGCTATTGCAATATCAATCAAGGTTTTTACTGCTCAGGAGAGATCGTATCCAAAGTATGGTTAGATGCCAATCAAAATGGATTGCAGGAAATCTCCGAGAGTGCATTGGAAAATATCCAAGTAGAATTGAGAAATGCAGATGGCGATTTGATACGAACTTCGTCCACAGATGAGTTTGGGGTTGTCAGCTTTAAGACGGTGAAAAAGGGGTCATATTATTTGCACTTCAGCATAGGAAGCACTTATTTATTTACTGCTCCTTTCCAAGGTCCTGTGTTGATTGACTCTGATGTTAATGGTTATTTTGGAGAAGGTACTACGCCGTTATTTGATCTTACTTTGTGTAGCACGCTATTGGGGATTGATGCAGGAGTTAGCTTAAAACCTTTACCTTTGACTTGGCTGAATGTAGCTGCTGAAAATATTTCTAAAGGAATCAATAAAATCTCTTGGGATGTGGCTAAAGAAGTAAATGTAAGCCATTATCTTGTACAGAAATCATGGAATGGTACTGACTGGGCGGATATAACCAAGGTGCCGGCAAAAGGAGTCCTGGAGATGAGTCAATACCAATACTTGGATAGAGGAGTAGAGCAAAATAATATTTATTATCGTATCCAATCTTTGGATTTCGACGGGTTTGGCTCTTATTCTGAAATTGTGTATGTTAGGAGCGGAAATCAAAAGCTTCAAATGGTAGTTACACCAAATCCTGCGATGAATGTGGTGGATATTGTGCTTTCAGATTTGAGTGAAAATGAAGCTGCCTCTATCACATTAAGTAATCAGATGGGACAAAAAGTGTTGGAGATACAACAAGCGACTAGTTTGACTTCTGTATCTTTGGATAATATTCCTGATGGTATTTACTATGTTCGCGTTAAAACCGATAATGGACAACAATATACTCAAAAACTTGTAGTTAAAAAATAATATGGGTTACCACAATCTGATCATCAAGACATATGGAATTATTTTTTTGTTCTTATTCATGGCAGGGTGCAAACCCCAAACAGAAATGAATGAAAAAATAGTAAAATATACTGAAAAACACCGACCACAGTATCACTTTACTCCAGACTCTATGTGGATGAATGATCCAAATGGTATGGTCTTTTTCGATGGGGAATACCATTTGTTTTATCAATATTTTCCAGATTCCACGGTTTGGGGTCCCATGCATTGGGGGCATGCGGTAAGTAAAGATTTAGTTCATTGGGAACATCTTCCCATAGCATTGTATCCTGATAGTTTAGGTTATATTTTTTCTGGGAGTGCAGTTATAGACCATGAAAATACAGCAGGTTTTGGCAAAGATGCTATGGTAGCCATCTATACTTACCATGATATCCAAGGAGAAAAATCTGGTCGAATAGATTTTCAGACCCAAGGTATTGCCTATTCTTTGGACAAAGGAAGGACATTTAAAAAATATAATGCCAATCCTGTGATCAAAAATCCCGGAATCAAAGACTTCAGAGATCCTAAAGTGATCTGGCATGCAGACACCAAAAGTTGGGTGATGGTATTTGCTGCTTATGACAAAGTGCTATTTTACACATCGCCTGATTTGAAAACTTGGACGCCAACGGGTGAGTTTGGCATTAAAGGTGATGACCGATTGTGGGAGTGCCCTGATTTATTTCCTATAAATGTAGAAGGTACAGGTGAGCAGAAATGGATACTTATCACCAGTATTCAGAAAAAAGGACCCAACGGCGGTACAGCCACGAGTTATTTTGTGGGAGCTTTTGATGGGAAAAAATTTATCCCTGACAATGATGAACAGTATTGGCTAGACTATGGCAAAGACAATTATGCATTTGTGACATGGTCCAATACAGCAGAAATTTTAGGTATTGGTTGGATGTCCAATTGGCAGTATGCCCAAGTGGTACCCACTCAAAGATATAGAAGTGCCATGACATTGCCTAGATCATTGAAGTTGATCCAAAATGAAAGAAATTATCTGCTTACTTCCCATCCTATAAAGTCTTTAAATACTATTCACGCTAAAAGTACTGCTATAAGTAATATTAAAGATACAGTAATCCAAACATCAATACCTGCACTTTGTAAAATAGACCTTGAATTCAATAAGTCCGCCCAAGGTGATAAATCAATTGTCAGATTATCAAACTCTAAAAACGAATATTTGGACCTAGGTTTTGACCAAAAGACAAACAAATACTTTATAGATAGAACAAACGCTGGAGAGACCGACTTTAATAGTGATTTTCCCGGCTTGCATTTTGGTGATATCTCGTACAAGTCAAATAAAATCCAAATGTCAGTGTATATAGATCATGCTTCAGTAGAGTTGTTTGCTGACGAAGGCAAATGCGTGATGACAGACATTTTTTTTCCATCAGAACCTTTTACAAAGCTGACCATATACCATAGTGGAAATCTATTAAGCGGCTCATTTACTGAACTCAAACGCATTTGGTAGGCCTTTGGTTAGGAATAGTATTTAAAATTTATATCCTAAAGTAAGCATCAATCTAGAAGGTGTGTCTGCAAAAGCATAATTGTAACCGCCTATAGTAATGTGATCTCCAAATTTATCAAAATTACCTTCAAACATCAGGTCAAGTCTTAGCTTCCAAAGGTCAACGCCTGTGCCTGCTTGCCAGCCATAAGTAGCACCTTTAAATCTTTGGTCATAACCTTTGATATCTACTACATCAGATATACTATTGATAAAAATATGACCTACCACACCACCTTGAAAACGAAGTGCACCAAGTTTAATACCAGCTATGACAGGTATATCCATCGTATTGTATTTTTCATTTTTTATAGTATTAAATACGCCTGCTTCACTATAGGTAGATATCTCGTATGAAACTTTATTGGAATTAAATAGTATAGCGGGCTCTAGAAATAGGCCCAAGGCAGATAATCTTGTATAAACACCAAAATGATGTCCATATCCAGCATCTGCTATATTCCATTTGATATCTTGATCTCCAGTAGTTATAAGGATGCCTTCATTGGCTAAGTCATACGAACTTAAGCCAGCTTTTATTCCAAATTCTATTTGGGCATGAGAAATAGCAAATATGCTTGACACAAAAAGGATACTTAAAATAAATCGTTTCATTTTTTATGGATTTTTATTTTAAAAAAAGGGGCGATAATGTTAAACAAAAGAAATCTCTCAATTGAAATAATTCTATCTGTTTTGACTATAATTATCAGTTTAACGAATATTTACTGCAAAAATGGTTAGATTTGCAACCGATTTAACTTTTATTTAACCCACTGACTCAGTTGCAGATAGAAATAAATAAGTTAAGTAATGGTGTATTATATTGATTATACAATGATAATTCATTACTGATTTGTATAATATATCAAAAACAATGCCGATATGAATATTAAAAGTGTTGACTTCGTAGCCAGTTATCCCAAAGAGAGCGCTTGTCCCAAAGATGTGAAGCCTGAATTTGCATTTATCGGAAGATCTAATGTGGGGAAATCGTCACTCATCAATATGCTTACCGGCCGAAAGGGCATGGCAAAAGTCTCAGTAACGCCAGGAAAAACACAGTTGATTAATTTTTTTGATATTAATCATCAATGGCATTTGGTAGATTTACCGGGATATGGATACGCACGGACATCAAAAGATAAAAAAGCGGCATTTAGTAAGATGATCCGAGATTATCTATCCAAAAGAACACAGCTTTTTCTTGCTTTTGTACTTCTAGATAGTCGTCATGAACTTCAAAAGATAGATCAGCAATTTCTAGAATGGTGCGGTGAAAACAATGTACCATTTGCACTTATTTTTACCAAAGCAGACAAGTCTTCCAAGAAAGAAGTGATATCTAATGTCGAGGCTATCCGCAGCGAACTCCTGAAGACTTGGCATGAATTGCCGCCTCACTTTATTACTAGTTCGGAGACAAAGTTAGGAAGAGAAGATATTTTACAATACATCAAAATGATATTGACACAGATTGATGTAAAAGAAGATCACATATGACTCAGATATACCCACATATTCATCCTGAAGTAGAACAATGGCCAGTTGCTATTCAAAGTAACCAAAGGAGTAGCTTTATAAAAGAACTTAACGATTTTGCATACCATAATATAACTGCTGAGCATAAATCCAATTTATATGATTTGATTTCTAAGGCTATATATTTGGAAAATCAAAGAATTAAACTCAATCCTTGGAAAGTCGACCCACCTGACGAAAAAGCATATTGGAAAACGATTTCCACAGACCTAGAAGCTTCTTTACAAAGAGAAGATAAAGATGAGGTACAAGTGCATCTATTAAAAAAAATTATCAACAGATACAACGAAGAAATCGTGGGTCATTTTAGTCCCAAAATTTTTAAGTTCTCTAGGATTTTTCTAACTTCATTTTTTAAAAGAATCTTTTGTAAGTTTTTTGACTCAGGAAAATGGAGATGGGGATCCAAAGCTGATCTCCAAGAGCGCATAAAAGTAAAGGGTGATGTAGAAAAAATCAGAGGGCTTTTTGATAAAGGTACGGTGGTCATTTTACCCACACACTATTCTAATTTGGATAGCATCATGGTTGGCTACACTATCGATACCAATGTAGGTTTGCCATTTTTTTCATATGGTGCTGGCTTAAATTTGTATAATGTTGAAATTGTAGGATATTTTATCAATAGATTGGGAGCTTTCAGAGTAGACAGACGCAAAAAAAATCCCATATATCTCGAATGTTTAAAATCCATGACCGGATACTCTGTAATTGATGGAGTCAATTGTATTTTTTTTCCAGGAGGCACTAGGTCCCGTAGTGGACAGACAGAAGATAAAGTAAAATTAGGTTTGATTAGTTCTTTGATTGAAGCCCAGAGAATTCATTTGGAGCAAAATAACCAAAAGAAAATTTTTGTGGTGCCATTAAATATCGGGTACCATTTCGTTTTGGAAGCTTCACACCTCATAGACCAGCATCTACAGCAGATAGGAAGAGATAAATACAAAAGAAGTAAACAGGGTGGCCCAAGTTTTGGAAGTATCGTGAGATTTATCAAAGATATCTATTCAAAATCGTCTGAAGTTTATATGTCTTTTGGAGATCCTCTAGATGTTTTTGGAAATAAAGTAGATCATGATGGAAATAGTTTTGATAAGTTTGGAAATAAAATTGATACCAAAGACTATTTTACATTTGATGGCGCTCTATCATCCAATAGCCAACGAGAAAGTATCTATGCCAAAATTTTGGGCGAAACAGTAGTGACTTCTTACAAAAAGTTCAATGTGATACTTTCTAGCAATGTGGTTGCTTTTACTGCTTTGCATGTGATCATGAGCGAATTTAAAGAAACAGAACTGATACATCTGGCCAATCAAAAAGATCAGGTTTTTACCTTTACCATGGATGAATTGGAGCAAAATGTAACACAGATAGTGACACATATCAAAGACATGCATTCGAGAAATTTGGTAACTATATCAGATGAAAATTGGAATGATATATCTTCTATTATCAATGAAGGAATTTCAAAATTGGGGATATATCATGGGTATCCGATAATAAAAAAGGAAAAAAATAACACTTTGCAATGCAGAGATATCAAATTGTTGTATTTTTACCACAATAGATTGATTAATTATGGTTTGGAAGATTTGATGGGTTGGCAAAAATATTAACAAAAAGAGGCTATGAATTATATCATATTTGATTTGGAAGCATCCTGCTGGCTCGGCAGACCGCCACATGGCATCAATGAAATCATTGAAATAGGTGCTGTTAAAGTCAACGATTACGGCGAAGTAGAATCTACCTTTATCAAGTTTGTAAAACCTACCGTCAATCCTATACTTTCTGATTTTTGTAAAAAACTCACTTCCATCTCGCAGTCTGATATAGATAAGTCCAGTACTTTTCCAGCAGTAATCCAGGAGTTTCAAGATTGGGTAGGCGTGGACGAAGAAAGTTATACGCTCATCAGCTGGGGAAAATATGACAAAGAACAATTGAAACAAGACTGCAAACTTCATCATATTGAAGATGATTGGCTAGATTATCACTACAATTTAAAACCTGCATACAAGAATCTAAAGAATCTAAAAGACGAACCTGGTCTTAAAAAAGCAGTCAAAGCAGAAGGTTTTGAATTTACAGGTATTCATCACAGAGCCATCTCTGATGCAGAAAATCTAGCTAAAATCTTTATCAAATATTTTAAAGAGTGGTCAGTAGGGTAAAACTATAATCATATCAAATAAAAAATGCAGTCTGATACTAACCAAACTGCATTTTACTATTTATCAATAAGAAATGATCTTATGAAATCATCTTTTTAACTAGGTCAGCAGCTTCTTGTAGTGCTATGGCCGAATGTACAGCCAAACCACTATTATCAATCAATTCTTTTGCAATATCCGCGTTAGTACCTTGAAGTCTCACGATAATCGGAACATTGATATTCCCCATATTTTTGTAAGCATCTACTACCCCTTGTGCTACTCGATCACATCTTACGATACCTCCGAAGATATTAATGAGTATGGCTTTTACATTTCCATCTCTAAGGATAAGTTTGAAGGCTTGTTCTACTCTTGCCGCATCCGCAGTACCACCTACGTCTAGGAAGTTGGCCGGTGATCCGCCTGACAGTTTGATGATATCCATGGTAGCCATAGCCAGACCTGCGCCATTAACCATACACCCTACATTACCGTCTAGTTTTACGTAGTTGAGTCCGTATCCTTTAGCTTCTACCTCTGTCGGGTCTTCTTCGTCAGTATCTCTCATAGCTTCAAGGTCAGGATGACGGAAAAGCGCATTTTCATCTAAAGTAACTTTGCAGTCTACCGCTATGATTCTGTCATCAGCTGTTTTTAAGCAAGGGTTGATTTCAAATAATGATGCATCAGAACCCATAAATGCTTTGTAAAGGTTGCCGATGAACTTTAGGAAATCTTTATATGCGTTTCCACTAAGTCCTAGATTGAAAGCAATATTTCTTTTTTGAAACTCTTGCAATCCTATATGAGGATCGATGTACTCTTTATGTACTAGATGAGGTGTTTGTTCTGCTACTTCTTCTATATTCATGCCACCTTCAGTAGAGTAAATGATGACATTGCGCTTTTTTTCTCTGTCCATCAGGATAGAAACATAATACTCTTTGCAAGCATCAAAGTCAGGTGCGTAGCAATCTTCAGCTATCAATACTTTACGAACTAATTTGCCTTCGCCATCCATTCCTCCCGGGGTTTGTGGCGTTTTGAGCATCATTCCTAAAATATTACCGGCGTGTTGCTTTAGGTCATCAATATTCTTTGCTAATTTGACACCACCACCTTTTCCGCGGCCTCCGGCGTGTATTTGAGCTTTTATCACACAAAACTGCGTTCCCGTTTCCGCTTTTAATTGTTCGAATCCTGCCACAGCTTCTTCTACTGTATGAGCAAGTTTACCTCTTTGTATAGCTACTCCGTAAGAAGCCAGCATTTCTTTACCTTGATATTCGTGTAAGTTCATACCTCTTTATTGGTTTGCCGCAAATTTAAAGCTAAAAAGCATATTTCCCAAAATTAGAGGTAATAAAACAAAAAATTAATACAGTCGTGTACCTAAGCCTTCATTTTACGGGTCACTGATTATTTTAGGGGAGTAGTAATATTCGCTATGTCTTTTGGGTAGATAGCACTTCTAACACTTCTATTTGGATGCTCCAAGATGATGAAATAAATGATTGGTTTAAGATAAATTCAAGCATGAGCAAGCATTTTAAAAAGTTAAAAATCATGGCTGTCAAATGATATATTTTTCAATTACAGCCATCACAGCCGTACAGATCATAGCACTTAGGTTAGGACTTAGCACCGTAAACTTAAATGGGATAGAGATAAAAAGCTATTATAAAAACTTATGCATTTAAACCCAATTAGGCCAGTAGATGACCTGAATACGTTGATGTTATCCTGAAATCAGTGGGTGTCGCTGTACTGTAGTGGGAACTCGTGGGAACTCAGTGGGAACTCGTGGGAACTCAGTGGGAACTCGTGGGAATGCAGTGGGAACTCAGTGGGAATGCGGTGGGAACTCAGTGGGAACTCAGTCGGAATTCAGTGGGAACTCAGTCGGAATTCAGTGGGAACTCAGTCGGAATGCGGTTATACCATCTACGGAGTATGGTGCTAGTATCATGGGAGTATCGTTGGAGGAGGTATGGAGTATGTATGCAGTAAGATACAGGTTGATAGGTGTGGACAATGGCATATGGAAATAAATTTTACATATACATAACGATATTTCAGATGATATGCGTGTCGGACAAATGTTAAAATTTATTAAAAATGGACGCATGCTATGCAAAACCACATGCCAAAATGGGAAGAAAAAGGAAGAAATAGGAAGTTTAGGTCGTTTTTGGACAAAAGTGGAAAAAATAGACAAAAATGGACAAAACTGCCCAAAACATACCCAAATGGGACAAAAGTGGACATAACCGGAAAAAACAGGAAAAAAGGGGAAATAATGTCCCATTATGGACCTGACCTCTTGAAAAATCGAAAAGTATCCCTGTATCTTTGCGGCATGGTTTAACCTTTTAATTTTTTACATTTATGGCAAAATTAAGTAGTTTGTTCAAGTTTGCAGGTACGGTAGGTAAAACCCTTTTTAAAACTTATAAATTCACAGTCATTGATGATCAATTCAAAAACACAAAAATATACTCAATACCCTCAAATAATTCCTGACCCCATTTTACCCTGTGTGATTTTATCATCTTGCATGCTTATCTTTCGAGAGCGCAATTTCTAAATAGAGCCAATTAAAATTTTTTAACTTTTTTTAAGATTCGCGTTAAATAAAAATTAATCCCCATTTAAAGTGTTACTTTTCTAGAAAAATCATAGTTTTGCCAATAAGAACCCAACTTGAAAAGCCATGTAGTCCGGATAAAGTGACTTTTTAAACGAGGTGATTCATTTTTCAAAACATCAAAACCAAACGTCATGAGAGCAACACTTTACACCTTAATAATTTTAATCAGTTTTTATTCTTGTAAGTCAGTTTCCAAGATGGTGGAAAAAGGCGAATACGATAAAGCTTTTAATTATGCTATCAAAAAGCTGGAAGGCGAGCGCAATAAAAAAACAGAATATGTCAAAGCACTTGAGAAAGCATATAGTAAGCTTCAGAGCGCTTCGCTAAGAGATATTGAAAGATATAATGTGGGTGAAAAACCTGAAAACTGGAGCAGAGTACTCAGTACTTATAATAATATGGAAAGTCGCCAAAATCGCTTGGACGCATTGCTTCCATTAATCAGTGAAGACGGATATGTTGCAGATTTCGAGATCAAAAATTATCGTCAGGAAATAGCAAAGGCAGAAGATAATACTTGCTTTTATTATTATAACAATGCGTTAAACCTTTTAGATAGGTCAGAAAGATTAAACGATAAATTATTGTCTCGCCAAGCATATGATGAGCTCAAAAAGATTGAGCGGTACAAATCTAATTTTAAGGATAGTGAGCTGTTAAAAGAAAAGGCGCTCAGATTGGGTTTGACTACCATTCATGTAGAGATTTACAATGATTTGAGAGATTTTCATAGCAATGATGTAGAGCGTGCTTTGAGTGATTTACCTTTATCTAGATTGGATGATTTGTGGCATGATTTTGCTTTTGTAGACCAAAAAACCAAACCAGATTATATCGTGGTACTTGAGTTAAGCGACATATCTTTCAGCCCTGAACGAGAACGTATAAATACATACTCTGAAGCTTCAGAAATTCTGGTCAAAAAAGAAAAGGTAAAAGAAAAAAGAGATACCACTTTTGTATGGGTAGAAAAGGAAGTGTACGAAAAAGTAAGAGCAGATATTACTGAAGTGTTTAGAGAAAAACAGTCAGAATTGAGAGGTAATATCAGAATTATCGACCGCCGTACCAATGAAGCTATTAACAATATTCCGGTCAATGTATTGCACAATTTCAAGGGTTACGGATGTAAATTTGTAGGTGACGAAAGAGCTTTGACTCCAGAAAGTAAAAACAGGATGGATGGGTTTTTAGAATTGTTTCCTACTGACTTTAATATGGCCGACGATCTTTCCAATGCTTACAAGGATGTAGTGATGAATGAAATAAACAATATTAAGTTTAACTAAACAGTTTTCATATGTCAAAAAATAAAAGAGCCTCTCAAATATCAATCTGAGAGGCTCTTTTGTAGCGTGGGGCGGGCATGATCCGCCGACCTCGCGATTATGAATCGCGCGCTCTAACCAGCTGAGCTACCACGCCAAAAACCTGTTTTCTTTAAAACGGCTGCAAAGATAAGCTCATATTTTGAAATACAAACAAATTCTGCTAATATTTTTAAAACCTGTAAAAAAATTAAACTCCCGTTCCTCTTTATAATATTTACTTTAATTAATTTTACTTGGGTCATAATCTTTCTTAACAAAAATGGATACTATAGCTGCTATGATTAAATAAAATAATGACATAATTAGTATATTTATTATTTGATTTAATGGCGTCACACTTTCTGATACTTTACTTTCAGCTTCTTCCATTGCATTTTCTATTTGGTCTTCTGGAGCGCCAAAAAATCCCATCATCCACCTAGTAAAATCTAGAGATTGCTGTATGATTTTATCAATTAAGCTAGGATCAATCAAGTGAACCATAATGATTAAAAATAACCCACTAATCATTAATCCTAAAAAAGATGTTAAAAATGTTGTTTTTAACGTATCACCATACGATAATATGCCATCATTCATTGATTTTTCAGCCTTACTAGCCAAAACCATAAACAAAATCATAATTACAAATGAAATGATAAGCTGAGTACCAGAGCCTATTTTTACAAGATAAAAAGATATTAATGAAATTAAAATTGAAAAGATACCATACAATACTCCATACCTAAGCCAAATGGGATTAATGTTATTCATTGTTTTGATTTTTATTGTTTTATAATCGGTAAAATTATGGAATCTTTTTCAATTTCTAGCTCATCTTTGTCTAAAAAGTTCCTTACAATTTTTAATGAATGTGGTCCCTTGGATAAAGAGTCTGTTCTAAAGAAGCATTTGATACCTTGCTCCTGATAATGTGGGTGTGTAAAGTAAAAACATTGATCCAAATCGATTTTAACAGTATCAATGTACAATTGGAAATTAGAGGCCAACTTTTCTTTTATTTTTAAGACTTTATCTCCTTTTATTTGAGTCCGTTTAATCGCAAACTCTTGTTCTTTCTCTGTGATGACTTTTTCGATGGAATCTAGTTTTACATCCAAAATATTTTTTTGGTCAGCATACTTTTTCTTGATCTCTTTTTTATATTTGATTAATGCTAACATGGTTTTTTCCTTTTCTTCGTTGAATTTTTCTATGATGGGGTCATCCTTTTTGTTTAACCCAAACCAACTGAATCTTAAGCCCCTATTTTTATAGGCTGCGATACTTGAATCTTTTTCCAAAAGACGAACCTGACTATCATTAGTTTTGAAAAATACAGACGAAATGTCGCTACTGATGTACATGTGTTCTAGTGAGACCCAACGCAATTGTTGTTTTTTGACTTTTCGCTCTTCATTTGGAAATTCTGCCAGGTATTGGTTTCTAAGATCGTCATACAAATAGAGGTCAATTCCAACACCTAAATCTTCGTTGAGCTCAGAGGATGTTTCATATGGATTGAAGGTGTTTTCAAACATGGTATGACCTATCGTGACAATAAAGATGTATGGTATGGATAGATAAAATAGTTTTTTGGTATACTTGTTATCGATAAAATTGTAGAGCAGCGGACGATATAAAAAGGAAAGTGTAACAATGCTGATGTATCGGTATATATAAAAATAGATTTTACTTATATGCTTTTGGTTTATTTTTTTTAAACCTCCCAAAGTCACCAAATCAATGAATACGATGATCCCCATAAATAGGTAAACTAACATGACGATACCAATTATGGGTGGTAAAGAGCTATTGTCTTTTGCATATTTGCTCATGGATATTGCAATAAATACCACTTGCAGTACAAAAATCATCAGGGACATGAACAATAGAAAGAGCAAGAATGTAAAAGCAAAAAGGACACTGCATATTTTTTCCAGTCTTTCTATAAAATCATCATAGCTTCCAATCTTTTTTATCAGATAATTTTCAAATCGGGGCGAGTAGTTCAGTTCTTTAAAATTGATCTCATTGGATACATACCGCAATCCAATAGCTCCGATCCATAAGCCTCTGAGTATAACATGCACAACTAGATTGATGAAGAATATCAACCAACCCATTTTAAAAATTAAAATGAAAATAGCAGCTATACCTCTGATATCACCTGTTAACTCTAATTCTCTGTAAAATTCAAGGTCTGTTATGAGTGTTCTGGCCGAATATATACCGAACAATGCAAATCCGGAGATCAAGAGTTCCAATTGCCAGGATTCTTGTTGAAGTTTTTCGAGCCATTGCTTGAAAATATTCTTATTTTCGGTTGACTGATCTTGCATATATGTTTTGATTTTGGTCAAAAATAAGGCAAATATTGATCTCCAAAAAGATTTATGGCAATTTTGTGAAAATAGAAATTACAATAAAGTCGTTTCTTGATAAGTAAATTGATTGGGATGATCAGTATTGTAGTGCAGACCTCGGCTCTCTTTGCGCATTTGAGCTGCTTTGGTGATCAGATATGCGATAGTGATTAGATTGCGAAGCTCGCAGAGTTGTGGAGAAATGATGGTGTTGTGGTACAACGTTTCAGTCTCTTGGTACAATAGGTGTAATCGGTCCAAGGCTCTTTTGAGACGGACATCAGTACGCACTATACCTACATAACTGCTCATGATTTCTTTGAGTTCTTTTAGACTTTGGGTGAGTAGCACCATTTCTTTGGGTTCTGTGGTACCTTCTGCATTCCACTCGGGTATCGACTCTTCATAATGGATGTGATCGATATTTTTGATTAAGTCCTGATGTATTCTATCCGCAAATACCAAACCTTCTAAGAGTGAATTGGACGCCAATCGATTGGCACCATGCAGCCCTGAGCACGTGCACTCTCCTGCTGCATATAGTCGGGATATACTGGTGCGACCCATTTCGTCAGTCAATATTCCTCCGCAGGTGTAATGACATGCTGGTACCACAGGTATAAAATCTTTAGCAGGATCTATTCCTAAGCTTTTGCATTTGTCAGTGATATTGGGGAAATGATTGTAAAATGCTTCTTGGTCCAGATGGGTACAGTCCAGATACTGATACTCGTCTCCTCTGATTTTCATTTCATTATCTATAGCTCGGGCTACGATATCTCTAGGCGCCAAAGATAGTCGCTCATCATATTTATGCATAAATTCTTGGCCATCAGTGGTCCGTAATACACCTCCAAATCCTCTCACAGCTTCAGAAACCAAGAAAGATGGATTTTCTCCTGCGGGATTAAACAAAGATGTGGGATGGAACTGCATAAATTCCATATTGGCTACACGTCCTTTGGCCCGATATACCATAGCAATACCATCTCCGGTGGCTATGGTAGGATTGGTCGTACTCTTATACACCTGTCCCGCACCTCCAGTGGCCAAAACGGTCACTCTGGCCAAAATCGTTTCTATTTCCTTAGTATTTTTATTGAGAACATAAGCACCGTAACATTCGATATCTGGGGTAAGCCTAGTTACATTTCTACCCAAATGATGCTGCGTGAGGATGTCAATGGCAAAATAATGCTCATAAAAAATGATATTTGGATATTGCTTTGCTTTTTCATTGAGTGTCCGCTGAATTTCCCAACCTGTGATATCCTTGTAGTGAAGGATTCTGTTTTCAGAGTGACCACCTTCTCTGCCCAGGTCATACTCACCATCTTTATTTTTGTCAAATCTGGCTCCCCACGATATGATTTCTTTGACTCTTTCAGGACCTTCTTTGACTACTATTTCAACAATATTCCGATCACAAATTCCATCACCGGCATCTAAGGTGTCTTCTATATGTTTATTGTAATTGTCTATATCATTATCCCATACAGCGGCTACTCCTCCTTGCGCATAACTGGTATTGGATTCTTTTTCATTGGTTTTGGTCAGTACCATGATCTTGAGATCGGGTCTTTTTTCGGCCATACGGATCGCAAAAGAATATCCTGCTACGCCAGCACCTATGACTAATATGTCTGTATGTATCACGTTGTGAAAATTTAATGTTGAGTTAACAATGAAAATGGGATTTAGGTTTGTACATCCATCATTCTTCTGTCCAGACCTTGCAGCCTTCAGTGCAATTGGTACATATATCTATTTGATTTCTTCCTACGAGCAATTGTGACCTGAAATTTTTATAAGCATCGCCTTTCCATACTTCTCTAAATTTTAATTGTTTCAGATCACCCAACTGATGCTTGGCATCTTTGTCAAAACAGCAAGGAACTACCCATCCATCCCAAGTGATAACACAAGCATGCCAAAGCTTCCAACAATGGTTGAGTAGCTCGTTTTTGACCTGATAGGTACCGTCTTTTTGTTTTTTATATCTGGAATATTTCTCTATAGTAGGTATCAGTTCATTGCCGTGTTCATAATCATATACCTGTGCTGTTTTGAGCTTTACTTCGTCCACACCGATTTCTTCTGCCAGTTTAAAGATTTCAGGAATTTGATGTTCATTGGGTTTGACTACCAAAAACTGGAAAATAATGTGAGGTGTTTTAGACTTGAGTTGTTTTTTCCACTTGACCACATTTCTGGCTCCTTGTAGGACCGCATCCAACTTTCCTTCTTTTCTGTAGCTTTCGTACACTTCTTGAGTAGTTCCGTCTACAGAGATGATCATCCTGTCCAGACCAGACTCTATAGTTTTGCGAGCATTTTCATCATTGAGAAAGTGCCCATTGGTAGAGGTGATCGTATAGATACCTTTGTCTGTAGCATATCTGACCATATCCAAAAACTTAGGATTGATATACGGTTCTCCTTGAAAATAAAAGATCAGATATGTCAGGTCTTTGTACAAATCATCTATCGTTTTTCTAAAAAAGTCTTCTTTAAGGTTTCCGGTTTCTCGGGTAAAACTTCTCAAACCTGAAGGGCATTCGGGACATCTCAGATTGCAAGCCGTGGTAGGCTCGAATGAGATCGTCATAGGGATTCCCCATTGTACTGGCTTTTTCAGTATTTTAGTGATCTGATAAGAAAGATACAATAACACAATATTTGCCAAACGACGTACAGTCAGTTTACGGACAAAATGGAGCGTGTCATGTATGTAAAACTTCTTCAAGAAATATGTATAGGTTAGATTTGATACTCATTTAAAATGCAAAGGTCACTAAAATCGCTTGCAATGTAACATTACCAACACATTAATTTATTCAAAGTTTTGCGTATTATCTTCTACTTCAGGCACACTATGATAAAATACCTGAAAAAAGAAGGTCTTTTTGATCATTAAACCTAACTTTGCGGTCTAAATCAGAAAATGAAGACAAAAACATTACGCCAGGATAAAGTCAATGTCATCACCCTTGGTTGTTCAAAAAACCTGGTGGACTCAGAAAATATCATCACTCAGCTCAAAGCCAATGATTTTGATGTCATACACGATAGTGATGATCAGGCCAATATCATCATTGTCAATACTTGTGGGTTTATAGACTTGGCCAAGGAAGAATCTGTAAATACCATTGTTCAGTACGCAGATCTGAAGTCCAAAGGAGAAATCGATAAACTGTATGTGACGGGTTGTCTCTCGCAGCGATACAAAGATCAGTTGGAAGAAGAAATCCCTGAAGTTGACGCTTATTTTGGTACTTTGGAATTGCCTGGATTATTGGCAAAACTCAATGCCGACTATAAGCACGAACTCATCGGAGAGCGATCCCTGACTACACCTCAGCACTTTGCTTATGTCAAAATCTCTGAAGGCTGCAACAGGACCTGCTCTTTTTGCGCCATTCCTCTCATGAGAGGAAAGCACATCTCCAGATCAATAGAATCTTTGGTAACCGAAGCAAAACACTTTGCATCCATTGGTGTGAAGGAATTGATTTTAATAGCTCAGGAACTTACATATTATGGGTTGGATCTGTATAAGAAAAGAGCTTTACCAGAATTGTTGGATGCACTTTGTGCAGTAGAAGGTATCGAGTGGATTCGATTACACTATGCATACCCTAGTAAATTTCCAAGAGAAATTTTTGATACTATGGCTAGACAGCCCAAGATATGTAACTATCTGGACATCCCGTTGCAGCATGCTTCTGATTCGGTACTTGAAAGAATGAAAAGGCAGACTACCAGATTGGAGCAGAAAGAACTCATTGAGTATGCTCGTACTGTGGTGCCAGACATAGCTATACGTACTACATTTTTGGTTGGTTTCCCAGGTGAGAGTGACGAAGAGTTTCAGGATTTATGCGATTTTATCGAGGACATGCGTTTTGATAGGGTAGGCGTCTTTCAGTATTCACATGAGGAAGATACTTCAGGTTTTCTTTTGCAAGATGATGTGGATGCTGAAACCAAAGCTGACCGCGCCAATAGGATTATGGAAATACAGCAATCTATATCATGGGATCACAATAATACAAAAATCGGTAAAACATTAAAAGTGCTTTTTGACCGCAAGGAAGGCGATTTTTTTGTAGGAAGAACCGAATATGACTCTCCTGAAGTGGACAATGAAGTATTGGTAGATGCCAAAACTAATTTTGTTCGAATCGGGGATTTTGCTCAAGTACACATCACAGATGCCGAAGAGTACGACCTTTATGGAAAAGTGGTCAGTATTTAACCCGAAATATGCATTAGAAAATCTATTCCAAAGCTAAACTTCATGCTTGCAGCTTGACAAGGTCTGCAAATCAGAAGCTTCGCCTATTTATCTTCTGTAACCGTAGCGGTGCTACGCTTTTCGAATATAAATAGCTGATTTATTGCATTTTAGCTTCTCATAACGAAGTTCTAACGCATAATTCGGGTTTAATCAAAAATCTTCATCTTTAGGAAGTAATACGATTCTACAGTAGCACCAAAACCAAGATTTCTTCTAGCTATAGATGGCATATTTGATCCAGTAAAATCAAAGATCTTGGATGTATCGGCATATGTTTTTATCAAATGATCTATGAGTAAATACATCATCTTCAATGTTTTACCTTTCTCTGTAGATGCACAGACCAAAAAATAGATTCTTTCCTGATCTTCTATATAGTAAGCCATGGCTTCGGGCCGTCCTTCATGATATACTGCTAAGATGTACCCATTTCGATGTAGTAGGGTATGGCTAATTAATTGATGTAATTGCGTATAAATATGCTTGATGCTGCCCGATGGTTCATGTTCTTGTGTAAAGTCTAAGAATGATTTTACTTCAAATAGTTGCATGATGGTCGTGTCAGCTTTTTTTGCGGTATGCAGATTTCTGATGGTATTGCGATTATATCCTTTTTGAAGGATTTCGTAAGGTGCGTTTAATGATAAGATATGATTGGTCCTGATAGTACAGTGATTTGGGAAACCACTTCCAGTATGTACAGTTACTTCTGTTTTCAGATATGATTTCAGAGATTTTAGGATATCGTCTAAGTATAAAGCTGTGTTATGTTGGTCTATCATATAGATGCCCAATTGCTGACAAAGAGGCGGAGTAGTAACATAAGGAATGAATAGTTTTTTTTTGATCAATACCGGAAATACTGCTTCATAGTCACCAAATACGATTCCTGTCCAAGCACAATCTGACATGGCATCCAAAAACCAGGAGTAAGCATATACCCTATTAAAAGGAGAATGCCTGACAACATGGTTCCAGGCATTCTCATTAATATCTTCTCTCCTTAAATATTGGATTTTTAGTTTATGCATCTTTATAGATACGCTCTATTTCATCAGCAAATTTAGAAAGTATGACCCTACGTTTTAGCTTCATGGTTGGGGTTAGTTCAGAATCAGTACCGTCATTTCTGATAGGTTCCCATGACGTAGGTAAAATGGCAAATTTCTTGATTTGCTCTATATGACTAAACTGTGGATTGATCTGTGTTATGATTTCCTGATACTTGGCATTCACATCTTTATGGTGTACCATATCGTCCAGTGAGGTCCATTCAATTTTATTTTCTTCACACCATACTTTTAGGGCATCTACCGCGGGTACAATCAAAGCAGATACAAACTTTTGATTGTCACCTACTACCATGGCTTGTTCTATTAGGAAGTCTTCTTTCAGGATGGATTCTATAGGTGCAGGTGCTACATATTTTCCACCTGAAGTCTTTAACAACTCTTTTTTACGGTCGGTAATTTTCAAGTATTTTTTACCGTTGGGTCCAGATACAAAGGTACCAATGTCTCCCGTGCGGAAATATGTTTTACCATTCATTTCTTTAAAGACAGCAGCAGTTTGATCAGGTTGTTTATAATATCCCTGCATGATATTTGGGCCTGCCGCTATGATTTCGCCTTCGCCTTCATTGTAGTCACCTTCAGATCTATCGATGACAATATCACACATATCTAAGGGTACACCTACAGTACCAATTTTGTTGCTTCCACCAAAGTAGTGGTTTAATGTCAATACAGGAGATGTTTCAGTAAGACCATATCCTTCAGTGATGGTAATACCTGCCGCAGAAAATACACGGGCAATTTTTGAAGGACAGGCTGCGGCACCTGTAGCTATTGCTTTTACATTGCCACCTAAAGCAGCTCGCCACTTGCTAAATATCAACTTATCAGCTATTTTTCTTTTAATAGCGTCTAATCCTGAATAAACTTTGCCGTGCTCAAAGTCATCGGTCAGGCTCAGGGCCCAGAAAAACAATTTTTTCTTCACACCTGTTAGGGCCAGTCCTTTATTGTATATTTTCTCATATACTTTTTCTAAAAGTCTAGGTACAGTAGTAAAATAATGTGGTTTGACATTAGCCAAATCTCCAGTTTCTCCGCCCAGATTGTCAGTACCTGTAAAATATATTTCGGTACCTAAATTGGTATAAACATACAATACTGCACGTTCAAAAATATGGCACAGGGGCAAGAAACTCAATATTCGTTCTCCTCTTTTTACTGGTAGTAGATGGCAACAACTATCAGTCACACTGATGATATTGTTGTGGGTTAGCATGACGCCTTTGGGATTACCTGTGGTTCCTGATGTATATATTATGGTGGCCAGATCTTCTCCTTTTATAGTTTGTGAGATGGTCTCTACCTTTTCTAGATTTTTGTCATTCATGAAGTCAAGCCAATATGGCCTGCCACCTTGTTTGTCAAAACAAATGATTTTCTTTAGCGATTCTACATGTGCTTGGGCATCTGATACTTTGTCATACAGGTCACCCATACCTACAAAACACACTTTAACTTCAGCCTCATTCATGATATATTCATACTCACGGGACGAAATCGTAGGATACATGGGGATACCTATAGCTCCGATATATTGGATAGCCAAATCAGCAATTACCCATTCAGGACGATTTTTATAGACTACGATACCTACTTTGTCTCCAATACTTACACCCAAATCCAAAAGACCTGAGGCCAGTTTTCTAGACATTTCTATTACTTCCTGAGTAGAATAAAATTTCCACCCTGTATCAGACCTGCTTCCTACAAATTTTTCTAGCGGTCCATTGTCATATTGAATATTAATGTAATCAAATAACCTTGTGGCTTGCATATAATGATTTAATTAAGTGGATTTGTTAATAAAAGGTAAAGATATAATATAAGAATAAATTAAAAAAATTGTTTATCATTTTTACCTAAGATTCTAATTTTATTCTAAGAATCAATTTTGGAGCTTGTATTAAAAAATCTCTCTTGAATTAGGTTTTGTTTTTTAGTTTAAGTTTATCTTTGTGGCTATGAGCGTAAAAAAAGTTAATAAAAGTAGCCAACCTGAAATGATTTCCGTAGACAGGTCTAGTTCATGGCAATGGCACAGTTGGTTTGTGTTTTTGATCGGTACATTATTATATGCCAATACTTTGACGCACGAATTTACACAAGATGATGCCATCGTCATCTATGACAATATGTATACTACACAGGGCGTTTCGGGTCTCAAAGGATTGTTTACCAAGGATACTTTTTTTGGATTTTTTAAAGAAGAGGGAAAAGCTAAGTTGGTTTCCGGGGGTAGATATAGACCATTGACACCCGCCATGTTTGCACTAGAATACCAACTCGTGGGCAAAAACCCTTTATTGGGACATTTGGTCAATATCTTGTTGTACGGATTTCTTTGTTTGGTGATTTACAAATTATTGGCATTATTGGTTTGTTACAAAGACGATTCAGAATCCAAGCGTCTGCTGATATTAGCTATAGCTCTAATCTATGCGGCTCATCCATTACACACTGAGGCCGTGGCTAATATCAAAGGCAGAGATGAGATTATGAGTATGTTAGGTGCCGTAGCGGCCTTGTATTACATCATTAAATTTGCTGATTTTGGATTGAAAAAATATGTGGTATTGGCTTGTCTTTCTTTTTTTGCTGCCTTTTTATCCAAAGAAAATGCGATTACTTTTTTAGCAGTTGTACCTATGAGTCTGTACTTTTTTAGAAGTAAAAATATCTTAGAGTCCGCTGTCATAGCTGCGCCTTTGCTCATACCAACCATATTGTTTATTTTGATTAGGGCCTCTATTTTGGGCAATGATTTTGGAGGTACTCCCATGGAACTCATGAACAATCCTTATCTGAAAATCGTAGGAAACCAATATGTACCTTTTGATGCCGGCGAAAAATTAGCTACCATCATGTACACCTTGGGCAAATATGTGCAACTCCTGTTTTTTCCACATCCTTTAACCCATGATTATTACCCGAGGCATATTGACATAATGAATTTTGGTGATGTAGGCGTACTGATGAGTATGCTGCTTTATGCCGGAATCATTTTTTTGATTTACAAAGGGTGGAAAACCAGAAATATCGCTTCATTTGGGGCAGCGTTTTATATAGTCACATTATCCATTGTTTCTAATATCGTATTTCCTATCGGTACCAATATGTCAGAACGTTTTATGTTTATGCCTTCATTGGGTTTTGCCATAGTGTTGGGTTATGGTATCCATTATTTTGTATATAACCGAATGGGAAAACAAGCATTTCTGGTGGTATTGGGCACTTTGATTGGTCTGTTCGGCCTGAAAACGGTGACTAGAAATATGGTATGGGAGAGCGATTTTAAACTCTTTACTACTGACGTAAAAACATCAAAAAGAAGCGCCAAAATACTTAATGCGGCAGGCGGCACCCTTACGGACAAAGCTTTTAAAGAAACGGATGAAGGAAAGAAAAAACAGATGCTCGAAGAAGCATTGGGGTATCTAAACCAGGCCATAGAGATCCACCCGACATACAAAAATGCTTATCTCATTATGGGTAATGCCCATTACTATCTTCAAAATTTTGATGCCGCAATCACAGCTTATGGCAATGCACTTAAAATTGACCCTGACTTTAAGGATGCTTTTAATAACCAGGCTATATCGCTGAGAGAAGCGGGGAAGTTTGCAGGCGAAAAACAAAATGATTTGCTTAAAGCAGAAACATATCTGCTAAGAGCTTACCAAATGAATCCCAACGATGCAGAGACCACCCGACTTTTGGGCGTATTGAATGGTATCAAGGGAAATCATCAGCAAGCAGCCGAGTATTTTGGTAAAGTTGTTACATTGGAACCTAATAATGCTAGTGCTCACTTAAATCTAAGCAATGCCTGCAGAAATGCAGGCGATATTCAGAAGGCAGAAATACATCTAAAAAAAGCCCTTGAACTAGATCCGCAAATAGTTCAAAAACAACGCTAATTAGTCTCTGTAATCTTGGTTTTTATGGATCCATGTTTTTTTTAACCAAATTTTATAAGACTTTTCCGATAACTTTTCGTCTTATGGTATATATGGACTTCATTTCTTTTCGTTAATTACGAAAGAGTTGCCAAATTATCTTAATCTGATTTTGGTCGAACACATAAACAAAATTTTTATTTTAATGATTTTCAAAAGGTTTGATATAAGAATACTTCTTTTTTTAATAGCTAGCTTTTCTACTTTGGAGACGAGTGGACAGAGCTATCTAGAAAGAGAAGATATCTGGGTGCAAGAGAAAATTAGCAGTATGACCTTAGACCAAAAGATAGGTCAGTTATTTATGGTAAGGGCATATTCCAAAGGTAGTGCTGCTGAAGAAAAAATCATAAGCGACTACATCACTAAGTATCATATCGGTGGGCTTTGTTTTTTTCAGGGATCTCCAGCGGAGCAAGCAAAAGTGATCAATCAATATCAGAAATTGGCTCAAATACCTATGTTTATGGGAATCGATGCGGAATGGGGGCTAGGTATGAGGTTTCCCAATAAAACGATATCCTATCCCAAACAACTCCTTTTGGGTGCTATCAGCGACAATAAACTCATTTATGAAATGGGAAAGGAAATCGCTAGACAATGTAAACTGACCGGAATTAATATCAATTTTGCTCCCAGTATTGATATTAATAATAATCCATCCAATCCAGTGATTTATGACCGTTCCTTTGGTGAGTCCCCTCAAAATGTCACTGAAAAAGGATATATGTATATGAAAGCATTGGAAGATCACGGCGTGATGGCCTGTATCAAACATTTTCCAGGCCATGGAGATACGGATGAAGATTCCCATTATGATTTACCCGTATTAAACAAATCGCGAGAAGCGTTAGATAAAGTAGAGTTTTTTCCTTTCAGAAGGCTGGCAAGTCAAGGTGTTGGTGCTGTGATGATAGGCCATCTTCATATTCCTGCTTTGGACAATCGAAGCAATAGACCTTCATCATTGTCTTACAATACCATCAAAAAAGTTTTGAGAGATGAATTGGGGTACAATGGACTGGTTATCACCGATGGTATGGATATGAAAGGTGTGACCAAGTATTTCCCTAATGGGGTAGCCGAAGCTGAAGCTTTTTTAGCCGGAAATGATGTCATCCTGTTACCAGAAAATCTTGAAAGAGCCATAAGTGTTTTTAAAGAATACCTAAGTAAAGGAACCATATCTACTGCCCGATTGGACGAAAGTCTAGAAAGAATACTCCGTGCCAAATATAAGTTGGGTTTGAACTATATTCCATACTATACCACAGAAAATATAGACGCGCAGCTGAATTCCAATAAGGCACTTTCTATAAAACAAAAGCTTGCCGAAGCAGCCATCACATTGGTTTCAGATGTAGATAATACCATTCCGATCAAAGACATTCAGGATGTAAAAATAGCAACTTTAAGTATCAATGTTCACCAACAGTCTGTTTTTCAAAACCGTGCCGCACAGTTTGCCAATACCAGAAATTTCCACCTGATGCCATATCAGATTGCGCAGGATGATCAGCAATATTTACAGACGTTGATGCAGTTCGATAAAGTGATTGTAGGTATTCACACCAGTGGTAAGCAAAATGATTTTTCTAAGGATTTGCCGGAAGAAACGCTTCGCTTTTTGAAGGAACTCAGCAGTAAAACACAGGTCATCATTACTGTATTTGGTAGTCCATATATACTTAAAAAATTGGGTTTTGCAAAAAATCTATTAGTCAATTATGACAATGATCCCATGACTCAGGATCTCACCATGCAGGCAATTTTTGGGGTGAGTGATATCGACGGAAAACTACCGGTCACCATCAATACTTCTTGGCCGGTGGGATATGGATTGGAGAGAAACAGTCTCCATAGATTAGGATACGCTCTACCTGAGACCGTAGGTATGAGTAGCGACAGTCTACTAAAAATAGATAGTATCATGAATATAATGATCACCACTAATGCTGCTCCGGGAGGTCAGGTACTCATAGCTAAGGATGGCAAAATAGTTTTGCAAAAGTCGTATGGAAAGTTAGAACCGGATGGATACTATGTTTCTGACCAAACCATATATGATGTGGCGTCGCTGACCAAGATACTGGCTACTACCATATCTACTATGAAACTGGTAGACCAAGGCAAAATAAATCTGAATCATCCCTTGAGACAATATATTTCTGGTATTGACTCTACAGATAAGGCTCAAATCATCATCAAAGACATATTGGCACATCATGCCAGACTATTTCCCTGGATAGGTTTTTATGAGTCTACCGTGGCACCACCAAAATCCTATGGATATAATCCCAAATATTATAGTGGCATTATACAAAGCGAATATAACATCCCGGTAGCCAAAGGGATGTTTATGAGGTCAGACTATAAAGATTCTATATTTCATCAGATGTATACCAGCAAACTCAGGTCAGCTGATACCTATAGATACAGCGATTTGGGTTTTATGATGTTACAAAAAGTGATTGAGAACCAATCGGGTACTACATTGGATATCTATGCTGAAGATCATTTTTACAAACCTTTGGGTCTGACTCATACGGCTTTCAGACCTATCACCCGATTTTCTCAATCTTCGATAGCACCTACAGAAAAAGATGATTATTGGCGATTGCAAACAATACAGGGTTATGTCCATGATATGGGTGCAGCCATGTTGGGTGGCGTGGGTGGTCATGCTGGACTTTTTTCTAACAGCAAAGAAGTGGCGATCATCATGCAAATGCTACTTAACAAAGGATCTTATGGTGGCCAACAGTTCATCAAACCGGAGACAGTTGAGTTGTTTACAACTCGTCATCCCAAATCTACTCGTAGAGGCCTTGGATTTGATATGAAGGAACTCAATCCAGCCAAAACAAAAAGTATGTCACCTATGGCTCCGGCGGCTACCTTTGGTCACACAGGATTTACGGGCACAGCCGCATGGGCAGACCCGGTAAATAATATCGTTTATGTTTTTTGTACCAACAGGACTTACCCCAGCAGACACAACCAGAGTTTTAATAAGAGAGAATACAGACACAAAATACAATCCGTGATTTATAAGGCGCTGGACGGATACCAGCTAGGCTATTATTGACTTATTGCTGCTTTTCTAAGGTTTGATGTTATATTCAGCTTGATCTTTGACTGTGGAAAACATATACACAAAAACTTGTAAAGCACAGACCTATCACTTTTTCCCACCATCTTTGATCAACCCATACTCCATTATCCCATCTGAAGGGAAAACTTCGAAAATGTCAGCATGGATTCCATATAGATTAAAATAGTCTGCTTTGATTTGTGATATGGTGGTAGCATGGAGTTTGCCCTTGACCAGATTGATCGTACAGCCGCCAAATCCGCCACCCATCATACGGGCACCCAAGATGGTATTTATGTTTTGTGTCAAACCTACTAAGGTGTCTAATTCAGGACAACTTACTTCATATTTTTGACTCAGTCCATTGTGGGACTCATACAAAAGCTGTCCAAGTGCGGCGAAATCCTGGCTTTCAAATGCATCTATCGCGTCCATGACTCTTTGGTTTTCTTCTATGACGTAAGACGCGCGCTGATATAATGTAAAGTCCAAATGAGGTAAGATGCGACTGAGATCGTAAACATTCAGGTCTCTAAGACTTTGGATTTCAAATCCATGATCCACCAAAGTGGCTACAGCTGTTTCACACTCCTTTCTTCTCAGATTGTAATCCGTATGCAGTAAGTTGTGTTTGACATTAGTATTGAAAAGGTAAAAAGTATATCCATCCATATGCAGGTCAATGTGATTAGCTGCATTGCTTGCGCAGTCTAGCAACATCGCATGTCCTTTTTTCCCATTGATGATAGAAAACTGGTCCATGATACCACCTTGTACACCATAACCACGCTCAGCATGTATGGCTGCCCACATCATATCATCAGCTCCCATGTTTAATGATGAGATTTGATTCAATACAGCCACAAAACCACATGTCAGTGCTGATGAAGAAGATATACCGGCACCTATGGGCAAATGACCTCCAAAAACCAAATCAAATCCACACAATGGCGTACTTTTTAAGACGTCCAAAATCTGTAGAACAAACTTTACCCATCCGTTTTGGTGTGTTGTGTCTATGTTTTGTAAATCTAAGGTTACACTTTCGCCTAGGTCGTCAGCCCAAATATGGATGAAATTGGTATCATTAGCCGCTGCTGAAAATTGAATGCCTTGGCCAATAGCAAAAGGTAGAACAAAACCATGATTATAATCGGTGTGTTCGCCGATGATATTGGCCCTTCCTGGTGCAAATACACTGACTTCAGGATTTTTATCATACTTTTGAATGAATTTTTGCTTTAAATCCATAACCATTTATGCTAGCGTCTGAAAACTCAAAAATTTCTTATAAGGCCCATCTACCATCATGAGTTCCTGATGTTTGCCTGTTTGTACGATTCGCCCATCTTCCATGACTAAGATTTTGTCGGCATTTTGTATGGTAGATAGTCTATGAGCCACTACTATGGAGGTACGACTTTGCATGATTTTTTCAAGGGCCTGCTGCACCAATTTTTCGGATTCTGAGTCCAATGCAGACGTGGCCTCATCCAGAATAAGGATGGGAGGATTGCGCAATACAGCTCTTGCTATGGTGAGTCTTTGTCTTTGTCCACCAGAAAGCTTGAGTCCTCTATCTCCTATAGAAGTATTGTACCCATCAGGTAGCACGCTGATAAAATCATGTGCATTGGCGATCAGGGCAGCTTGTTGTATTTCAGCATCAGTATATTGGTGGTGCCCGAAGGTGATATTGTGTTTGATCGTATCATGAAAAAGTATAGCATCCTGAGATACGATGCCGAAGAGTCCTCTCAAATCTTCCAATTGGATGTCTTTAATATGGACACCATCTATTTTTATAGCGCCAGATATCACATCATAAAATCGTGGTAAAAGATCCACAAAAGTTGATTTTCCAGCACCTGAAGATCCCACCAAAGCGATGACTTCTCCTTTTTTAATTTCAATATTGATATCTGATAAGGCGTTTTTGGTCACTCCATCATAATTAAAACTTACTTTTTCAAATCGAATGCTATGCTCAAAGGTTTTTTTGGAAATAGAACCCGGATGTGATGTAATGGTATTTTTTACTTGCAATACTCGGTCTATGCGCTCCAGTGCAGCCATTCCTTTTTGGATATTGAAATATGCAGAAGAAAATGATTTAGCTGGCTCTATGACTTGATAAAATGCAAATACAAATGCAAAGAAGGTTTCCGGTTCAAGCTCAGCATTAAACACTAAGGTAGCTCCGTACCACAACAAAATAGTGACCACAGAAACTCCCAAAAACTCCGAAAGTGGCGAGGCCATATCTCTCCTATTGATCACTCGGATGAGTACATTTCTGAAAAAACTATTTTCTTTATCAAACTTACCTTCCTGATATTGTTCTGCATTAAATCCTTTGATCATTCTCAATCCTCCTAGGGACTCTTCTACATGTGCAGATAGCGTAGCCATGGATTCCTGAACATCTACGGATTCTTTCTTGAGCTGACTGACCGTCTTACCTATGATGAGACCGGCAAACAGTACCAAAAACAAAACAAATATGGTTAGTTGTGGACTGACATAAATCATAAATACCAAGCTACCGGTCATTACAATGGGAGACTTAAACACAGCTTCAATCGCACTGAGTATGGACCATTCTACCTCTTGTACATCCACCGTCACCAAGGACATCAGACTTCCTTTTCTTTCATTAGAATAAAAGCTAAGTGGCAAATCCAAAAACTTTTTAAACAGTTTTTGTCTCAGATCATAGACTATACCATACCTCATGGGCGTGATACAATACAGCGCCCCATATCTAAAGAGATTTTTGAGAAAAAATACTACGATCAGGATTAGGCATACATATAGCAAAGTAGTTTCTTTTCCATGCTTTTGTATAAGGTCAGAAATGATAAATTTGATCCATTCATTGAGATTGGAACTTGCAGGTTGAACAGGTTGTGGTGTTGTCCTGTCAAATAAAATCGTAAAAAAGGGTACCAATAGTGGAATACTGACAATAGTAAAGACAGAATACAAAATATTGCATAGTGTGCTTAGTACAAACTCTTTTTTGTAATCTTTAATATTGGCTAAAAGTTTCCAAAAATCCTTCATGATGCGGGTTCTATAAACAATTAAGGATTGTGTAAAATGAAATCACTACACAATCCTTAACTTTAATATTTACGATAAATTAGGTTATTTATTTATTCTTTACAATTGTCCATATCAAAGGTATTCATAAAGGCCGTATTAAAATTACCTTCTTTAAATGCTTCGTCTCTCATCAGCGCTTTATGGAATGGTACGGTGGTTTTGATACCTTCTATAATGAACTCATCCAAAGCTCTTTGCATCTTTTTGATACATTCTTCTCTGGTTTGCGCTTTACAGATAAGTTTTGCAATCATGGAGTCATAAAATGGTGGTACGGTATAGCCAGCATATACATGCGTATCTACTCGTACTCCATGACCTTTGGGACTATGAAAAGAAGTAATTTTGCCTGGACTCGGTCTGAAACCATTGAGTACGTCTTCAGCATTAATCCTGCATTCCATGGCATGTAAGCTTGGATAATAATTTTGTCCAGATATAGGAATACCTGCCGCTACTTTGATTTGTTCTTTGATCAGGTCACGGTCTATAACTTCTTCTGTTACAGGATGCTCTACCTGAATACGGGTGTTCATCTCCATAAAATAGAAGTTTCGGTATTTATCTACCAAGAACTCTATCGTACCTACACCTTCGTAATTGATGGATTTACCCGCTTTTACGGCAGCTTCTCCCATTTTTTCTCTGAGTTCAGGTGTCATAAAAGGTGAGGGAGACTCTTCCACCAGTTTTTGGTGTCTTCTTTGTATAGAACAATCTCTTTCGGAAAGATGACATACATTTCCATATTGATCTCCTACAATCTGAAATTCTATATGTCGGGGTTCTTCTACATATTTTTCTACATAAATCCCATCATTTGAAAACGAAGCTTTGGCTTCTTTACGGGCACTATCCCATGCGGCTTCAAATTCTTCATCTTTATAAATGATGCGCATACCTTTGCCACCACCACCTGCTGTAGCTTTGATGATGACCGGATAGCCTATCTGATTAGCTATCTTGATGCCTTGTTTTACATCTTTGAGCAGTCCTTCAGATCCCGGTACCACAGGTACTCCTGCTTTGATCATGGTATCTTTGGCCGTCACTTTATCACCCATTTTGGCGATCATTTCTGGGCTTGGGCCTATAAACTTGACACCTGACTGACGACAAATCTCTGAAAAATTAGCGTTTTCTGACAAAAAGCCATATCCCGGATGTATAGCATCGGCATTGGTGATTTCCACCGCGGCCATGATTCTAGGTATATTGAGATAGGATTCTGATGATGCTGCCGGCCCGATACATACCGCTTCGTCTGCAAATCTTACGTGGAGGCTCTCCGCATCGGCTTTGGAGTATATAGCAACAGTTTTGATGCCCATTTCCTTACAGGTACGTATGACGCGCAGGGCTATCTCACCTCTATTGGCTATTAATATCTTATTGAACATAAACTTGGATTAGGTTAATTGAAATAAAGTGCCAACGGCTTAAGCTTCGACCAAAAACAATACTTGGTCATACTCTACAGGTGATGCGTCTTCTACACATACTTTCACGATAGTGCCTGTAGCATCGCTCTCTATTTCATTAAACAGTTTCATCGCTTCTATGATACATACCACGTCTCCTTTTTTGACTTGATCACCTACTTTGGTAAAAGGTGGCTTGTCCGGTCCAGAAGATCTGTAGAAGGTACCCACGATAGGCGACTTTATTTCTATAAGGTTTTTGCCTTGTGGAGCAGCAGCTGGAGCTTCAGTTCCACTATCAGCCTTTGTTGGGGCCGTAGCTGCCATGGGAGCAGGTGCAGCTTGTGGCGCAGCGACTTGCATTTGTGGCGCAGCAGTGACTATGGTCTGCACTCCATTTTTTACAAATTTGTCCGTTCTGATTTGAACTTCAAAATCCTTGTCTTTCAATTTGAATTCTGTTAAATTGGATTTCCCAATCAATTTAATCAATTCTTGTATTTCATTGAAATTCATGTGACAATTGTTTTATGTGGTTTATGATTTAACTCTTTCCAGATATGCACCCGTTTTGGTGTCTATTTTGACTTTGTCGCCTTGATTGATAAAAATAGGAACTTTTATTTCAGCGCCTGTCTCTACTGTTGCAGGTTTGGTTACGTTGGTAGCCGTGTCGCCTCTTACACCAGGTTCAGTGTAGGTGATTTCAAGGACAATGTTAGCAGGCATCTCTGCAGTTAGTGGTATATTTTTTTCAGCATGAAATAGGATTTCGATTTCGCTGCCTTCTTTCAAGAAATCCGGACGATCTAGCATGGCTTCGTTAAGGGATACCTGATCGTAGGTTTCGTTATCCATAAAATTGTAGCCTGTCTCGTCATTGTACAAGTATTGGAATTTTCTTCTTTCTACTCTTACATCTTCTATTTTGTGTCCTGCGGGGAAGGTGTTTTCTACTACTCTACCCGTTGTCAGACTCTTGAGTTTGGTTCTTACAAAAGCATTGCCTTTTCCTGGTTTTACGTGAAGGAATTCTACAACGGAATAAATGTCTCCATTGTAATTTAAACAAAGTCCATTTCGTATATCTGATGTACTTGCCATAAAAAATTTTATTATATTATATTTTGAAGTTGCAAATTTACTTAATCCTTTTGAATTATTACCTAAATATCTAAATGGGTTCTGTAGTGATGACCAAAAATACTATAAAATCACTGTTTTTCGCAACAAATCATCCTGAAAACGCTCGGGACGGTCTTAAGCAAAAAATAATCCACCGTGGCGGAGATTGATGTTAAAGTACTGATCAACTCTAATTGGGTATTCATTTTTGATTTTTAGGTCTTATATTTTATCTTTATTAGTAAGCCCATTTTACCAATACACTGCCCCAAGTAAATCCACCACCAAAGGCCGTAAACATGATATGGTCTCCTTTTTTAAGTTTAGACTCATAATCCCAAAGGCACAAGGGTAGGGTACCGGCAGTCGTATTTCCAAATTTGGAGATGTTGACCATTACTTTTTCTTTGGGAATTTCCAGCATATCACCCACGGAGTTGATGATTCTCATATTGGCTTGATGCGGGACCAACCAATCAATATCATCTACGGTAATGTGGTTTCTTTCCAATACTTGATTTACTGTGGACACCATACCAGTCACGGCTGCCTTAAATACGGGCTTTCCATCCTGAAAAACATAATGTTCTTTATTGGCCACCGTCTCTGCTGTGGCTGGTTTTAAAGAGCCACCTGCTTTCATATGCAAAAACTCTCTGCCCGCTCCATCTCCACGTAGCACGGCATCTACAAAACCTAGTCCTTCGGTATTGGGTTCTAATAATACACCACCGGCGCCATCGCCAAAGATGATACAGGTGGAACGATCCGTATAATCAATGATGGAAGACATCTTATCCGCTCCAATGACTATCACTTTTTTGTACATTCCGGATTCTATAAATTTGGCTCCTGTGGTCAGCGCATACAAAAACCCTGAACAGGCCGCGTTGATATCATAGCCAAATGCATTTTTGGCGCCCACTTTAGAGAGTATGGTATTGGCCGTATCCGGAAACGTGGTATCAGGTGTCACTGTGGCGCAAATCAACATGTCTATTTCATCAGGTGAGATGCCTTTTTTTTCTAGGATTTGTTTGACCACTTCTACGCCCATATCAGAGGTAGCTTTGTTTGGGTCTTTCAGGATTCTCCTTTCTTTGATTCCGGTACGAGTCGTGATCCATTCATCTGTGGTATCCACCATTTTTTCCAAATCTGTATTGGATAAAATATCTTCCGGGACATACCCACCGACTCCTGTTATTGCTGCTAGGATTTTTGCCATTGGTTTTCGATTTTAACTGCTGCTTTTCAGTGAAATATACCGCAAAATATATGTATAAACAATATCATTACCACTTCATATTTCGAAAAGCGCCGCAAGATAAGGAGTTTTATATTTTAAGGGAAATAAATTAGACAATTGAAAAATTTATTGTCTTTAATTGAAGTAATTATTTAACATATAATACGCCTGATATCAGTACTTAATACATTGGAATTTTGTATAAATATACCTTTTAGTGTAGCCAAATATTTTTTTTGGTATCAAAATTGTATAACTGTAACTATAAGACAAGCAGTAAAATACAATTCGCAATATTTATTAATGTATTAATTATTGTATTAAAAGCACCTTTATTCATCCCTTAAATAGTTGTTCATGTTTAAGTTTAAGTATTTTTATGTATTTCTTTTTGTGCTGTGGAGTAGCTTTATAGCCCAAGCTAATGATATCAAGCTCATTTTTAATAGTACCAACATCAAAGAAGCTAAATCAAAAGCAGGTCAGGAAGGAAAACTGATTTTTATCGATTTTTATGCTGATTGGTGTATGCCATGCCAATGGATGGACCAAACCACATTTAAAGACGAAGACGTCGCCAATATCCTTAGCCAACATTATGTATCGTTAAAGGCCAATATTGATGAAGAATCGGGATACGACCTCAAAAATGCTTATGACATTAAATATTTACCCACCATGCTGATTTTTAACTCTGAAGGGAGATTGTTAGATCGTGTTGAGCAGTCATTGACACCCAAAAAATTGATAGCTTTGTTAAATAAATATAATGAACCTGCCAATAAAGTCATTACTAAGCATGACATCAACACTGCGCCAGACCTGCATCATCCACGATTGGCAGATGCGTCAGAAAGTATGAAGAGCATGAATGATGATTTCAAAAAACATTTTGACACCAAAGGTCCAACCAAGGCATACAGAGTGCAGATTGGTGTATTTGAGCGTTATCAAGGAGCACAGGAAATGGTACAATCTCTAAAACAATTGTTTACCGAACCTATTACCGTTTCCAATGATTACAAAGATGGAAAACCCATCTACAAAGTCAGAATTGGACAGTTTGATACTTGGGATGAAGCTCAGGTGTTCAAAAACGCTATAAAATCTGACTTCAATATGGAAGGATTGATATTGTAGGTAGTAATTAGGATCTGTTGGAAGGGTTAGATTCTTTCAAAAACAATGGTGCTGTTGGTCAGGTATATCGTTCAAAAAACAAGCGATAGTGAACGGAATGTCAAAAGTGCGTCTATTGCCAAAGTAGAAACATTATTCTAAAAGATAGATTATCTTGGCAATAGAAAAAGCATTTTGACATGGGAGAGAACGATGCGAAGCAATCGCCTTTTTTTGAACTAGCGTTTTTTGGTTACTTTTTTTCTGGGCAAGAATTACAAAGTAATAAGGGCAAGCAAAAAGAAAAAAAGTAACTGCCGCCTGCATAAGGCAATGTCAAATAAAAGTGCAAAGCTTTTACTAAAAGGATACCTATAATACTTGCATTAATCAATTAAATTATTTATTATATAATATTGAAATACAGTTAATTAAGATATTTCAAGCAGACTAAAATTAGTTTTACAAAATGCCCCAAATCTTAATCAAAAATATAAAAAAGATATATGGTGTTTGCACCGGGCCGTCACCTTTCAAAAAAGGTGCGGCTATGTCTTTTACAGAAACCATAGACAATGCCTTCATCCTTATAGAAGATGATCATATAGTTGGTGTAGGTCCTATGAAGGATTGCCCATCCATAGCCTATCAGGTCATTGATGCCCAAGGCAAGTGTGTGATGCCTGCTTGGTGCGATAGTCATACCCATATCGTTTTTGCTCAGGGAAGAGAAGGCGAATATGTAGACCGCCTGCAAGGTAAGACATACGAAGAGATCGCTGCTAATGGTGGCGGCATCCTTAACTCCGCTGCTAAATTGCAACAAAAGACCGAAGATGAACTTTATGAATCCGCAAAAAGGAGACTGGATGAAGTCATCAGCTATGGTACCGGAGCTATTGAAATCAAAAGCGGATATGGCCTGACGGTAGAAAGCGAACTCAAAATGCTTCGCGTCATCAAAAGACTGAAACAACATAGCCTAGCAACCATTAAAGCTACATTTTTAGGTGCTCACGCGATACCTTGGGATTATAAGAATAATCGAGAAGCGTATATCGACCTGATCATCCAAGAGATGTTGCCACAAGTGGCTGCTGAAGGATTGGCAGATTACTGCGATGTGTTTTGTGATCAAGGTTTTTTTACAGTAACGGAGACCGACAGGATTCTAAAAGCAGCACTCCTACATGGATTGAAAGCCAAAATACATGCCAACGAACTAGCCATCTCAGGAGGTGTCCAGGTAGGCATAGCGAATAATGCCGTCTCTGTAGATCATCTGGAAGCTATAGGCCAAGAAGAAATTGATGCGTTAAAAGTTTCAAATACCATACCTACAGTCTTGCCTTCCTGTTCATTTTTCCTAAACATCCATTATGCACCCGCCAGAAAAATGATAGACCAAGGCTTGGGTATTGCTATAGCTACCGACTACAATCCTGGCTCCAGTCCATCCGGCAACATCCCACTGCTCATGGCCTTTGCCTGCAACAAGATGCGACTGCTTCCCACAGAAGCGTTTAATGCCGTGACCATCAATGGTGCCCATGCTATGGAGCTAGGAGAGACACACGGCACTATCGGCACAGGCAAAATTGCAAATCTCATCATCACCAAAGACATTCCATCCCTAGACTATATGGTTTACGCTTTCGGAAGTCAACACATAGATCAGGTGATCCTGAAAGGTGTGGTGGTGTAAAAGGGTCTTTTCAAACTTTAGCATAACGAATTATACTCCTCCAACTCACCCACATCCTAGAAGCCAACAATCCATCTGAGTTTATCTACCAGATCTCCAGTTTACTCAAAGGTGATCGTAATAAAGTGGCCATAGGTGCCGCAGCCAAAAAAATTTGTGGAAGACTACTACGATCACGGTATCAATGCTAAGAAGCTCTTGGACAAGTACTTTGCACTCAAATCAAACCCGGACTACGGTAAAATCACCAAATAATTACACTTCTATAAACAACAAAAGACACCCATAATACCCTGAGTGTCTTTCGCAACTATGTCCTATCATAAATTGGGTTACATTTCTAATGAATCACTATTTTCTCTATGTATCTTTTGCCATCAGCAGACCATATCGTAGCGACATACCATCCAGATGGCAGATGGGCTGTAGATAGTGATGTGATATCAGCACCACCTACATCACGGAGTACTTCTCTTCCAGAGATATCTGTAAGGGTCACTTGATGCACTTCTATGCCGGTATGAGAGATATGGATTTGACCCATCGCAGGATTGGGGTAGAGCATTACATCATTATTCTTCTCATCTGACACAGAAACACTACCTAAGCCTAACTCTTTCTTCGAGATCAACATATGACTCATAGCTGCTGCATCATCCAAGACAAGAGTATTGGTCTCATAATTTACTTTATATGCACGTTCGTTGAAATTTATTAGATAGTGATCTTCATCTTCATAAAAGACTCCTATAGGCCTTGCGCTCCGTCTATCATCTGTAGATCTAAAAGATTTGATTATTTTTCTGGGCTCAAACTCATTTTTTGTAAAAACGTTCAAGGTGCTTACTGCAGTCGTATCTATTCTATCATATTTGAAATCCATAAAGACGACTTCTCCATCCTCCCATTCCAAATAACAAAAATTTGCATTGGTTCTTTCTGTAAAAAAATGTTTGGAGTGTACTGTACCGTCAAAACCTACCACATATACCTCAAGATATCTATTTGGTGGCAGGAGATTTCTTTCATTATGGATCACAAATTTTCTTTTTTCTATGGAGTACATCATTACTTCTGAAAATACCGGATAGTGATCAAACTGATGATCCATCAAGACGCTGTAATATTTTTTTAAAGTAGGCGATAGATAATTGAGCCGCATCCTATTGTCTCCTTCGTCCGTAAATTCCACTAGAAGCAGGGTATCTGGATGTATTTGAAATATATTTTTATATGATACTGAATTAAATCTTGCACTATCTAAAGCCATGATTCTGCTGTCATCGTCCAAAGCATAGCTTTTATAGGTAACATTCCATGTTGTGTCCAGGCTGTAATAATCGTTTTCGATACATCTCATTCCATCTTTGTCTTTAAAAATGTAAGAGTCCAAAAAGGTAAAGTTAAAATGTCTAAAATTCTTTATGTTTTTATCGTCATAATCCCCCCGTTTTACTGCTAGCTGTTCTCCTGTAATTTTGTTATAAACTCTTTTTGTCAATATTAAGTCAGTCATGTATTCTGAATCACTCATATTAAACGGTGTCCTCTTTGTAAAAGAATATAGTACTACATCTTCATTTTCCAATGATATCCATTTAGGGATTTCTACATGCCCCCCATCAAACACACCAAAACTATGTCGCCACACCATCTTTCCATCTTTAATAGATCGACACTCTACATATCCTCCATAGACACCATAAGGGCCATTTTGTTTTATAGCCAGATATATGTGGTCCTTGTCTGTCACATAGCTATTGAAAGTAATATTGGTAGATAATCTGTAATGATTGTACCCATCTAGATACTTCCCATCTTTCCATAAACTATCATAGGAGGTCTCATGCCAGACGGGATTGATTCCGGTGTACTGTATCTTTTCGTAGGGTCTGACGGGAAGACCTACTTGAGAATATCCATTTAATATTATTAAAAAGGTAATTAAGGTAAAAATTGATTTCATATGAGGTAATTAATGTTGCAAATATAAAGGCATTATTTCAAAAAATCAAGAGGCCACACCACTTTTTATGCATTTTTTTTTGCATTTTAACATTTGTATCATGTTGTGACTATATAAACCATAATCACACTTCTATACACAACAAAAGACACCCAAAATACCATGAGTGTCTTTCGCAACTTGTCCTATTATTATACATTAGGTTATATTACTATTGTATGACTATTTTTTCTACATATCTTTTACCATCTTTAGTCCAAATAGTAACAACATACCATCCTGGCGGCAGATGATCAGTTGCTATAGTAGTGATATCAGTGGCTCCAGCCTCACGGAGTACCTCACGACCAGAGATGTCTGTGAGTGACACTTGTTCCACTTCTATGCCCGTATGGGAGATATTGATTTGATTTAAGGCAGGATTTGGGTAGAGTGATACATTTTCGGTTTGCTCAGCTATAATGCTATTGGTTATATCAAATGTTTTTTTATCAATTAGCATCATACGGACAGCTCTGGCGTTGTCGTCTCTTTTATAAATGCTTTCATGTGCTCCTTGTGTATACTGAACGATATATTTATCATTATCATAGGAAACAAAATCAAACAAGACCGACCATCTTAAGGTGTCATTAGGTTCAAATTGTTTAACTATTTTTGGAGTTACATCAATACCAATAGCAGATAATAGCAGTAATGTTGGCTTAAACCTTTTTTGTTCCAAATATGGGTTTTGGGTGGCGATAAAACTCAAATTTTTAGGGTCTAACCAGTTAATAACTTCAAAATCGGCATAATCATTTTCAAAATTTACTTTGCTAACGATTTTAGCTTTATCGTCTAACACGAATACTTCAAAGGGGATAGGTTTAATAGCGCTTGTGGGCGGCAATTGATTATAAAATAAGAAAGTATTATTAATTGGATTATAACCTTTTTTTCTTATCCAATGTATATGATAGCTTAAGCTATCTGAATAATACTCCTCCAAAACATTTAAATTACTATCTACATATCTAAAAAGAATGTGAAAAGAGTCCACTACTTCAACACATAGGTATTTATTGTCATTTACTTTAATAGGTGGTCCTGCTACACCAACATATTCTACCTTGAGTGAATCTTCTCTGTGATCTCGTTTTAATGTATTATAATCAATAAGGCTTGAGTGATAATAACGATCAAAATTGGGTGCTATACTTACATCAAAATATCTGAATTGATCTCCTTCTTTAGTGAAGGAGTTTGACAAACCATTATAAATGAAGGTAAAATCTGACCTAATGGCTACATCATCACCATATTCAGGATGCTCAAAAAGTAAGAGGCTACCATCATCAATATTATAAATCCTTTTGGAAAATAACATTTCTGAACAACCTAATAACCCTATATCATTTCGGTCGTATCCAACTGGATATATTTGGCTTAAAATTTCAAGGTCCCCATTAGTATTGATAAACATAAGTCTAGCAAATTCAGCTCTCTCTGATGCTCCTATGCCATAGTAGGCTTGCCATTGTAGATTTCCTGTCAATAAATCTCTTTTTTCTATGTAAGTTCCACTTAACTGAGCTTTCCCCAATCGATAAGTAGCCGTAAATATACTTCCATTCCAGAAAACTTGCTTTACATGATAGTTTGCAGGACTGAAAAAGTAATTATATTCATCACACGAGTCTCCAACGAAAGTATTATCGTAACTAGTCACATTCCATATAGGATCTAACCCACCATATTCAATGGGTGCAAAAGGTCTTGATGGATGCCCTTGCTGACAATAAGATGATGTAATATTTAATACGTTTAAAAGAAAAAATTTGAAAAAGATAATTTTTATATTCATGCTAAATATTTATAATTTGTTTTTAAAAAAAGAATGGTCAATGATAAATTTATATGTTTATTTATTATCGACCATTCTCATAAATTATTACATGACAATTATAGCCTATCACATGGAGGGCTACATGTAGCACCTGGTACACTTCCTAAAGGACATGAATTCGTTGTAGGTTCACAACTTCCTAACTCCATTTTGGTTACTGGATGGTAGCACTTAAAAAAGAATCAAGAGGAACTTCTTTGCTTTCTTTTGCACAAGAGAGTGTAAAAATTAGAATAAGCCATAAAAAGTGGTGCAATCTTTTGCGTAAAAATTCATTTAAAAGCAAAATTGTACTGTTTTTGTACTGTTTTCATGATAAAAGTTTTTAAATTAAATAATATTACAAATATAAAGGCATTATTTCAAAAAATCAAGAGGAGCTAACCGATTTTTAAAAAAAAAATTAGAACTTGTTTACGTTTTGCGTTAATAATTTATGGCATCATATGCTTACTTAAAAAAATAACATCAAAAATTTTTCATTTTCGTTTGCTTGAGTATCTTTGATACAGAAAAACAAATATTTCTATTCTGAACCCATTTTTTTCCATATCAAAATCATCCTCACTTTGGATTTTTATATTTTGTGGTGTAGTTTATACATTGCATTATATCTTTTTTCATGGAGGATATTTTGGATTTGACGATATTGAATACTGCAGGCTTGCTCATAGCATTATCAAAGGAAATTTTACACGACTCTTTATCTGAGGTCGGGTGTTGGAAGTAAAAGTGGCTACCCGATTGTCCAAGTTTGTAACTTCGATGCCATATCCATTCACTCATTTACCAGGTCACCGATCACCCACCAATCACCAGAACTTGTGTCGCAGCATGCGGTATCACCGATCACCCGCTATTACCCGGATGCATGATGCAGTGTGTATCGGGTCCATATGAGGTCGGGTGCGAGAAGTATATGTGGCTACGGCATAAACGAGGTAGTGAAAGCCTTTTTGTGCAGGAATGCTGCATTGCAAATCAGATATCTCTAATCGTCTGTAAAAATCAAACTGAGCTACGGGTGTTAATGGTAGTACGCTATTTTCTGGTTTGTTATATCCTTTTTGATCGGGGTTATAAATGATGTCCTGGACACCCTGCACATACAAGGACCAGCTCACTTGTTGACATCCTTGGGGGAATTTAAAATAAATGTTAGCATTCGCAGCTGCGGGTATACTGAAGGTGAGCATATCATCGGCTGTATGACCACATACCAGGGGCAGAGACACGTACTCAGGGTAACGCAAGGCAGTCAACTGCATAGGCTCAAAATGCTGACCAGCTTTAGAAAATAAAAGACTTCTCTGTCCGTGAGGACTGCTCGTATCAAAACTAAACATCCTAAAAAGGTACGATCTAAAAAACTGATGTGCATACGTATGCCTGAAAGGTCGGAATAGTCGGTGGGAAATAAATATGGCATTGGACACTTGGCACACGATACCAAACTCAGCATGATGCGCTCTAGTGATGGCAAAAGATGCCTTCTTCTTAATATCATCAGGTTTGGGTCCACCCTTGGTAGCTACGACATCTTTACCGTTAAGTTTATAAAACCTGAAATCTCCAAGTTTGCCGCTAAAGGACCCATCTTCATTTACAATAGCCATAAGATTACTATTTTGATGTTACTACCTTACTAAACGGATACTCCCACCATTCTATTACCCTTAAGTATGGTAAAAATAGGATTTTTGTATAAAAAACATAGGCTTATTATAGGTTTCACATATGACAACCCTATGACAACCTTATGACAACCCTATGACAAGGTGGTCTAACGAGCGGAGTATCCAGGGAGAAACCACGGAAGAAAGTGGGAAGGCGGCAAACTAAAACAGCCTTCATTCCTAAAGCATGATTTACAAAATCAACTTTGAAATGAGGAGCGAAAAATTGCCGAAATGATCAAGCTAGCATCACTGTGTATAACACTCATAAGTGACATCAGTAAGAACTCCTTGGGATAGAAATAAACCAATTAAGCTACATCAACATAACAGGTGGGCTAGCACAGCACACATGATTCCAAAAGACATACCCTTGGTAACACCAGAAATAATCTAGGTACCGTTTAAATACGGAAGATTCTCCACCCTGATTATAACCAAATTACAATTTATCATCTTCAAAAAAACCTTATATTATTGCAAAAAACACTATTTTTGTGCCATGTTTTAATATAAAATATTTATCCATGGCGACTAAGACAAGAGTAAAAGACATTTTTTCGGCTGAGACGGGCCACCAATATACGATGATGGGTTGGGTAAGAACCTTTAGAAACAATCAGTTTATTGCACTTAATGATGGCTCTTGTCTGGCCAATCTCCAAGTAGTGGTAGACATGGAGAAAACCGATGCTGACACCATCAGACGTATTACCACCGGTGCGGGTATCAGTGTCAAAGGATTATTAGTAGAGTCACAAGGCAAAGGTCAAACCGTAGAGTTAATGGCTGAAGAAATAACCATCTTGGGAGATTGTGACCCAGAAACATATCCCATACAACTCAAAAACAGACCTAGTCTGGAGTACCTTAGAGAAATCGCGCACTTGAGATTCCGTACCAATGCTTTTAGTGCTATCACTAGAGTAAAGCAAGTGCTTTTTTATGGTATTCACAAATTTTTTAATGATCGTCATTTTGTCAATATACACAGTCCGATTATCACAGGAAGTGATGCCGAAGGAGCTGGAGAAATGTTTCAAGTAACTACATTGGATGTCAACAATCCTCCAAGAAATGAAGATGGTAGCGTCAATTATAAAGAAGATTTTTTTGGCAAAGCGACCAACCTTACCGTCTCTGGTCAACTGCAGGCGGAGTTGGCGGCCTTAGCCTTAGGTAGAGTATATACTTTTGGGCCTACTTTCAGAGCTGAAAAATCCAACACTACCCGTCACTTGGCGGAGTTCTGGATGATGGAGCCTGAGGTCGCTTTCAATGATCTCCATGACAATATGGACCTAGCTGAAGATATGCTCAAATATCTGATTCAACAAGCTTTGGACCATTGTGCGGAAGACCTAGCTTTCTTAGAACAAAGATTGATCGAAGACGAAAAGACCAAACCTCAAGCAGAAAGATCTGAAATGACTTTGACAGAAAAATTGAGATTCTGCTTAGAGCATCCGTTTGAGAGATTGACTTATACAGAAGCCATAGATATTCTAAAAAATTCGACACCCAATAAAAAAGGTAAATTTCAGTTTCCTATAGAAAAATGGGGAGCAGATTTACAATCAGAGCACGAAAGATATTTGGTAGAAAAGCATTTTAAAAAACCGGTTATATTGACCAATTATCCTGCGGATATCAAAGCTTTTTACATGAGACAAGACGACCCTAAAGAAGGTGTACCTGGTCCTACTGTTTCAGCTATGGATATCTTATTCCCAGGCATTGGTGAGATCATCGGTGGGTCACAAAGAGAAGAAAGATATGATTTACTGGTGCGCAGGATGGAAGAAATGCATATTCCTGCAGAAGAGATGTCATGGTTTTTAGATACTAGAAGATACGGTACCGTACCACACGCTGGATTTGGTTTGGGATTTGAGAGATTGGTATTATTTGTGACGGGTATGACCAATATCAGAGACGTGATTCCTTTCCCTAGATATCCTGGTAATGCAGAATTTTAATCTTGATAGGCAAAGTTTAGGTAAGCAATCCATAAAGTATCTGGCTGAACTTTTGGTGGTGGTTTTTGGAGTGTATATAGGCTTCAAAGCCAACAATTATGCCGAAGAGCTGAAGCAAAAGGAATATGTCAACGCAACCATAAAGGAAATGTATCAAGGGCTTGCAGAAGATGCCAAAGATGCTGAGGAAAATAAGAAAGGTCATTTAGGCGGACTAAAAGCAGTCAATTATTTCTTAAAGCTATCCAATAACAACCCTGTAAAAAAAGATTCTTTTGAGTTTTACCTTTTGGGAGTATTGACAAGGAACTTTGTGAGCATTCAGAATACTGCTCCATTCGAAACCATAAAGTCCAAAGGATTTAATTTGATCACCAATGATTCTCTTCGGAAGAATATGATCAAACTCTATGATTTCCAATATGAAGTACTTGAAAAATTGGAAGAAAAATATCAGGAATTGCAGTTTTATGCCAATGAAGCTAATCATATAAATGAAATACTGGCACCTTCTATAATGTATGATGATGAAGGAAAATTTGATCATGTGAAGATGCCTTTGAAAATCAGTGATCAGGATAGAAATAGATTGATTTTAATATTGAAAAGGATTAATTTTAACAGAAAGTTTATTATATCAATGTATGATACTGTAATCAAGGATATACAAAATCTCAGAAAACAATTGGAAGAAGTGTATCCTTTTGTTCTTAAAAAATGATCTCAGCCCGTCCATACATCAAATCGGTGTTCTTTAAAGAAGAAGAAACTAAAAACATCAATGGATACCCATATAACATTCCGGCCATTAAGCATTGCGAAGACATTAGATTTCATCCCGATGTGACCTTCTTTATAGGCGAAAATGGAAGTGGAAAAAGTACATTGCTTGAAGCTATTGCTGTAGCCTATGGTTTTAATCCCGAAGGTGGTACCAAGTCAGCACAGTTTGAAATTCATAATACACATTCTGATTTGCATCGTGAAATCAAACTATCCAAGAGCTTTAAAATTCCTGGAGATGCTTATTTTTTAAGGGCAGAAAGCTTTTACAATGTTGCCACCAAAGCAGAAGAATTTGGCGTACTCAAATCCTATGGCGGCAAATCGCTCCACGAGCAATCGCATGGCGAAGCATTTCTAGCTACCTTGATGCACAAACTTACCGGCAATGGTCTTTATTTACTCGACGAACCCGAGGCTGCATTGTCTCCTGCTCGACAGTTAACGGCCATCAGCTTGATACATCAATTGGTGCAACAAGACTCACAGTTTATTATAGCGACTCACTCTCCCATCATCATGGCCTACCCCAATGCGCGCATCTATGAGTTCAGTGCAGAAGGCATCAAAGAAGTCAGCTATGAAGAAACCGAACATTACCAAATCACGAAGTCGTTTTTGGACAATCCCGAAATCAGTCTGAAGCTGTTGATGGAGAATGAAGATGGATAGTAGATCTTCAATTTGGCTATATCTATGCATTTTACTGTACTTGTAGCCAAATTGAAACGTTGATTTGGCTGTATCTATGCATTTCGCAACACTTATAGCCAAATCAGTATTTACAAAGGATCATATAAATGTATTTCTTATTCAAATACAACCCATTTGGACTAGGCTATACAAAAGAATATAATATCAAATCTCGAATACTATTGGGTTATTGACCAGTCGATATCTGACGTCAAGTACACTGGCATTGATATACAAAGTGTCTTTTGTTTGCATTTGACCATAGGCTTCGTGTATATGTCCACAAATATGTACTTTGGGAAGGATGGTTTTTAAAGTATCTTTGAGTGTTTCACAACCGACATGTAGACCATGAACAGTACGATCTAGTATCCCGTAGACAGGTCCATGCGTAATCAAGATATCTGTGCTATGAGGAATAAGATGCCAATGTTTTTGAATATCTGCACCACGTTGTCTATTAAATGCCCAATCCAAAAACCACGGTGTCATCGGTGATCCCCAAATATGATAACCTTCTATATGGATACCACCATCATTGAGATAGATAACATCATCAGGAATGATATTTTTTATTCTTTCAATACTTGCTAATTCAAAGAAAAAATCATGGTTTCCTGCTATGAATATTTTATACTTAAAGTCTTGGGCTTCAAACCAATCTAAAAAATATTTGACTTCTTTTTCACTACCACGAGCACTTACATCACCCGCATGAATGAGTATATCACCTGCGGGTAGCACAAGCTGGTCATGATATCCATGAGTGTCTGATATTGCAACAAGTTTCAATTCAATAGAAAATTAAAAAACCTAAAACTTACTCTTATCATAAACCTAATACAATTATTTTAGTTGTCAAAATACAACATTCTCAACTTTAAAGTTATTTCTACTTCACTCTATAAATTTGATTTCGACTCCGCTCAATCACCTATTATCTTAGACTTAATCTTATTTTGCTAATCCAAATCCTGCCGTGATGACTAATACGCCGTTTTTAAATGCTTCTATTTGGTGGTCATTGATAAAGTGGTGTAGGCCGCATTTTAGATTGAGATAGTTTTGTATGTCTATTCCACATTCTATATTGGTACTGGCCATGATAGCAGGCGCATTGCATCCATACACCAGATGCATTTTTTGTTTTTCCAAAAAAGATGTGGTGACCATCAGTTTGATCCAAGCCCGACCAGCGTTTTCTTGGTCGTTTTGGGAGACCCATGCCTTGCTGTTCAGTAAAGCTCCAAGAGATACAATTTGAGATGACATATCCAGATGTGTTTGATCCTCACTACTGATACCTGAGAAGGTTTTATAAGCAAGCTGATACAAACCAGAAATATAAGTATGTGTGCCATACTTTTTTAGGAGTCGTTTTCCCATGATACCCGCATTGATCGTTCCTCCCAGATTATTTAATATCTCTGCAGCGCTAATCGCATGAATGCTATTACCTTCAGAAAAAGATGGAGAAGTGGCGCCACCGATAATGTAAAGCGGCAAATAAAATTTATCAGGATCACCTATATTGATTTGGGCTACCTGAGCACATGACCTGATCAATCCATTGTTGAAATATTCCAGTTCGCCAGAAGCAAATAGCTGAAAAAACTTTTGATGATTTAGGGTGCTGACAGGATACTGCACCAATACTTCCTGACTCACTGAATCTAAAGCTTCTGCTTCGGTATCATCAGTTGGTTCATTTTCCTGACTCCATAGGGATAATGGAATGATTAAGAACAAATAAGACAGATATCTGATCATATGGCATCAAATTTAAAATGAAAAAATCTATTGCGAATATGTAGAAATAGTGTCTTATAGGGAATGCTATTTGGTATGAATAGAGAAACTTAAAGTTTACCTTTGATATTGTTGTAATTATGTTAAAATTTTAAGGACGACCGCCAAAAACAAACAATGCCACTGAAAATGAATTCAGCAGCATCGTGCAGATAGCTCTTTTTAGAAATAAGCAGGTCTTGAAGTTTTAGTACAGCTAGGTAATTAAAAACAATTAAACCACAATTAACCTTAATTTTTATCTAACAATCCAAGCTTTAGTAACATGGGAAGGTCCGTTATTTAAAACAATTTTATAAAATCCAGAACTTAAAGATTCTGTAAATTTTATTTCAATGGCGCCTGACTCTGGGAACTCGATATACTTTTCCAAGATGTTTCTACCCAGAATATCGTATATATTTAGTTTTGTAGGCTTGAGTTCAGGATTCCATTGGATGTTCAGATATTCACCAGACGAAGGATTGGGATAGACGTTAACAAGATGAACTGACTGAGTTATTTCTTCTGAAGAAGACACTCTGTCAGGAAAACTAAATTCTAAAAGAATTTTATCAGCAACATTTGAATCTTCATAATTGGCTTCACTGATCATCACCGTACTATCCAGTCTTATAAATTCAGATAAATACCCAGACTTACTAGGCTTTATTCTAATTTTAAATATGGTTTTATCGGGTGTAATAGTCGTAGGTATTATAGATGTTTCATACCATAGAGTCCTTAGCGCTTTTTCCGTAGGAAGGTAAAAATGTGAATTTGCCAATTCCAAAACCCCATTAATAACATTGACAAGTTCAGCATCTTTGAGTCTGAATCCAGCTTGAAAATTAATGATGTTAGCAAAATTGGAAGATTGAATCTGTATTTCATGGTCTACTCCAGATAAAAGAAAATCATTGTAAGCAAAAAACTTAAGTGGCTCTACATTTTTATTGCTGGTACCTGACCCTTCGTTTTGAGCTGCGATGTTAAGTCCCAAAACCATGAAAATTAAAGGTAATATTAAGTGTCTCATAAATTTATTTTTTAATGATGGATAAAAATAGTCAATGAAGGTTGGTTAAAAGATGCCGCCAGAGTCTTTACTGCAGCAGCATCTTTTCAAAGTTTCCCTGATATTGTATCTTTGTTGAGTTGGTGTTCTTTTTTGTTTTAGTAAGAGGATCGAATGTTTATGAAATTATTCAGGGCGTATTACAAATTTTACTGTTCCAGTCACATTGTGTTTATTTTTGACTTGCATGACATATACTCCGGGTGACCAATCCTGACAGTTGATGGTATGTTTTGGCGTATTGCTTTTTTCTGTATACCAATTTTTACCATACATATCTGCTATATTGATCCAAGCTTCGTGATCTTCACTATCTAAAGCCTGCACGGTAATCTGTTGGCTGGCAGGATTGGGATAAATCCGGATTTGCATTTTTTCAATATTACCATCCACTGATGTCACTTTGATAAAATTAGTCCCAATGACATGAAAAGTAGTATTGGTAAACTTGGATATTTCATTGTTGTAAAAAATCCTGGATGTATTAAATATCGTATCTTTATCTTGTATAAGTTCTACAGGTAGTATTTTGTATTTTACGTATCCCAAGCTTGCAAGCCCGGCTGTAGTATCTGGTAATGCTATTTGGTCAAATGAAATCACAAGTTCCCGTGATTTGTTAAATGTATAGGTGTAAGGATGACTGGAAGACCCCATTTGCAAAGTATTGATATCCAGATTTGCGGGAATGCTATTTCTGATAGTCACCTGCCTTATGGTATCCTTTTCAGTATTGGCAAACCTGATCAAATACTCTATGTTTGCATCCCTATTGATATAATGTTCTGCACCATATCCTAAAGGGAAAGGGACGATTTCTTGCCCGCTGATGATGTCTGTGCTTTGCTGACAGTCCTTGTCTATCGAAATGTCTCTGTCACTCTCTTCATACATATTGACAAAACCTTTGCTAAAGGTACTGCCTGATGTACAACCTTCTATGGCCAAAGTAATATTTTGGTCTTCGTATGGAAATAGATCATCTTGCTGCGCAATGACTCTGTAAGTTTTGCCATCTGCCGGAAACTCCAGAGAAAAAGAGGCTGCTTGATCAAGTTGTATAGGCTGCGGTGGCCGCATGACGTCATCTTCGGTGACAATGTATGACTTGGCATTTTTCATGGCCGCAGTTCCGTTATTGGTGATATTAAATCTGACTTTATTGTTGATTTCGTCACAAACTGCGTCCAGTTGGAGTACGGCTCCAGAAAAATCAGGAGCAATAAAACAAGGCGTATTTGGATTAGCTTGTGCCGTGACACAATGCGTTTGGCCAGTTTGAGTTTCTGTACAGTCTAGATTCAAGACCAATAAAATAGTATCTCTTTCTTGTACATCTACATCTCCGATATTAAAAATGACTTGTTGGTTACCGGTGGAAAAATCATTAAAATCAGTAGAGACAAATGTCATAAAACGATCAAAATCTACTTTGATTTTTACATTTTCTGCCAGGGTTGTTCCTTGGTTTTCATAAATAAGATGATACATATTGTCTTCACACCGCTTGAGAATGGGCGTAGAAATATCTGTTTTGATCACGGGGCATTCCAAAAAATAATTGGCCACAAAAACAGGTGCTTCTTGCTGATCTTCTGTAAGATTGACCGAGATGGCATCATCACATATTTGCCAAAACTCATTTTTGGCTAGCAACCTTAGGGAGTAGATACCTTTGGGCAAGTCAAATGAATAAAACCCGTTCTTGTCCGTAGATCTATAATATTTACGATTGCCAGAGGTCAACTCAACCAACCAACCTTCGATGCCATCTTCTTCGGGTTCAAAAACGCAATTGTCATTTTTATCATATACAACTCTGCCCTTAAGCTCTGAACCTGTAGCCTCAATTTTTAGAAATTCTGTCTTTACACACAACAATCTGCTGTCTTTATTGATGAATTCAAAGGGTAGATTGGACTGACTAATTTCAAAAAATCCATCAGCTGCAATCTCCAAAGGTGTAAATTTTAGCGTAAGGAGTGCATCGTCGTCATCCAAAGAAAATCCTGTACTGGATGCACCATCAAACCATAAAAACCGGACAGAACCTTTGCCATCCACTTTGAAGTTGGAATCCATAAAATTGGGTACGGGAGATGTGACAAACTTCAGTCTGTAAGCTTCATGATCATAGTTGAGCGAAAACTGCATTCCTATGATATTCTTAAAATTTTTGGCTTTTATGGTCAAGGTGAGGTCAGGCCCAGCTATATCATGCAAAAAGCTAAGCTTGACCGTATCCGGGCAATTTTGCGCCATCAATCCTGTCAGGGGGAACAGAAGAATGATGATATATGTGGTCAAATTTTTCATATTGGGGAATATGTTATGGGTTTTGTTTATGCTTTGTTTTAAATGATGATGCAAATATGCGCTTGTTTATTTGGTTAAAAAATTACATTATTTTACATTTGTAGCAAATATAAATGATTGTAAAATTTGCAAGCGGTTTATATTCAATAATATACGTTATATAATTGTAGTAAAATCCTATGAGTACAAAATTAAAAAACCTTATTTTTATTTTAGATAATGATGACATTCAGTCCTTTTCTGAGCTCATCACCACAAAAATAATGTCTGGAAACAAGAAACACTTGGTTTTTTTTAATAATTATATACAAAACGAACTCGGTGAAAAAAGCAAAGTCATACCGGTATCAGACAGATTGCTGATGAGTGATCTTTGTAAAATGATAGAAAAATATTTGGTCATGAAAAAAGCGGCCACTACTGCTCACTTTTATGATATGACTTTGATGGGTATATATAGGATACATGAAAACGAAAAACTTTTTAATGACATCTTGCATACGGCACAAAAACGCGAAAATTTAAGTTTAAAGAATGCGGATTATTATGCAGAGATTTCAGAGATCTATTTTGAAAGATGGCAATTTGATCAGTTGAAAAACAGATTTGGCAATACTGAAGCTGACGATATCATCATGATGGAAGAAATATCCCTTGTCAGTAAAAAGCTCAAGCAAACGGTGATTCTAGCGCCACAGTCTTCACTCATTTCAAAAAAAATAAATACCCAGTTTATTGATTATATAGAGCCTTTTATCATTGAAAAAAATTATCTGGAATATCCTTGTATCTCTGTATTTTATTATGCAATAAAAATGCTGTTTTATCCAGATGACCTCCAGTGGTTTGATCGGTTTAATCACATATTGACATCATACGAACAACATTTTTCGGTAGATGAGTTGAAAACCCTCTATTTTCAGGCAATTAATTATTGTATCCGAAAACACAATCTGGGCAATAAAGAATTTAGCAAGAAGCTTCTAGAGTATTATATGACAGCTTTAGAAAAGCACTACCTGCTGACCAATGGTTTTTTGTCTAAAAACACCTACAGAAATATCAATACCATCGCCATAAGGATGGGAAAATATGAAGAAGCAACCAAAATCACTTTAGATAATGCCAAATTCCTGCGAAAAGAAGAAAAAGAAAGTGCGTACCAGTTCAACCTAGCCAACATTCATTACGCCAAACATGAATATGACCTAGCCCTAAATGCGCTGAGAATTGCTGAATTTGATGATCACCTATCCAATCTTTTTGCCAAAACCCTGATGCTCAAGATATATTATGAAACAAAAGAAACCCGTTTATTGGATTCACATCTCGATGCGATGCAAGTATATTTGACCCGAAAAAAGATCATCGGCTACCATAAAACCAACTATTCTAATATCGTAAAATACACCAGAAAACTCATCAGGCTCAAGCCCTATGATCAGAAAGCCAAAGAAAAACTAGCTGAAAGTATCAGAAATGAAAAGCTACTTCCTGACAGAGATTGGTTGCTCAGGCAAGTGGGATGATGGGATAACAAGGCAGTGAACTTTTGCTGTATTTTTTTTACTCAACTTTACAAATTTAAACTATTGATCTCATGATTGATAACTCTACTAACTTCTTCGGCTTTATCCACAACCATAAAGTGACCACCTTTTTCTATTTTAATGGCTTCACCTTTCAAGGGAATAAGTAGATCTTTTGTACCATGAATTCTTATCGTATTTGGGCATTTTATATCATTACGCCAATTAACCAATGAAATAAGTGCCCATTTTATAAATGAAGGATTAGTGTCTGCTACAATTTGATGAAGTAACGCTTTATCTTTAGCACCAAAAATAAAATTGAGTATTGAATTAGGAATTCGAAAAAGGCTTTGTGGAAATAAACTTAATATGCCTGTTCTTCCAAGTATTATTTGAATTTTCGGCAATTGATCAGAAGTTTGCACAGAAGAAATTAAAATAACCAACTTGGGTTTTAATATTTTTGCCATTTCTATAGCTATTATTCCACCAAAACTTACTCCAATAAATCCATAGTTTTCGTCAAATTCAATTGGAGACGAAAGCCTACTTACATAGTCCTTAAGACTTTCTCTTTCTAGTGGTGTAATCCAATGAATAAAATGAGTTTCATATTGAATTATTAAATTTTTGAACACTCTCTCATCAGCGCCCAACCCACCAATTAAATAAAATTTCATTTCACTTGATATTTTACCATCATCTTTTTAAGGCCACTTAGTGTTTTGGGCGGACCTGAGGTGATACTCTCGTTGGTTAACCATACAGGTACATTTCCACCGGGATTCATGTATCCTTCATGGATGATTTTGATCTGTGAATTATTGATTTCCGAAATCTTCCAGCTAGAGTAAATGGTGGTGATTAATTCCATTTTTTGTTTGTCAGCGGGAATCGGGAAAGGATAGTTTTTTGTCTCTACAGTAAATGAGTTTTTATCGGCCGCCATATCTATTTTGCCCCTGACGGTAGCAATTCTATCTTCAAATGGAAATGGAAGATCATATTCCAAAAGATAAATACCTTCATGATCACTTATAGTTTTGAGTAGGCTTACTTTCTTTACTTTGTCATACCACAAATGCATATTTTGTACATCCTTGAGTATTTTATAAGCTGTTTGGATATCTCCTAATATCATAGCTTCTTTTTTAAACTGCTTCAGTTCCTGCCCCGGTACGTTTTTAAGCCAAATCGTATATTCATTAGTTTTTTTGTATACTTCCCAAGATGGCTGTCCTGAAAGCACACCCAAAACAAACATACCAAAAACTAGTAAAATAGTTTTACGCATATTCATAAACCGAAGCTTCTAAGCTTTTAGAAACATAACCATTTCCACTTAGATGCTCTAAAAATTTAGGGAGAACATATCTTAGTTTTTCTTCAGCCTTTAGACTATCATGAAATACGATGATCGAACCTTTGGAATAGTTATCCATCACATTGCTCAAGCATTTTTCGTTACTTATGGAAGTATCAAAATCACCACTGAGCACGTCCCACATTACCACAGTTTTGATTAGTTTAAGTACCTGCGACTGAGATCTCCTAAGTTTGCCGTAGGGTGGTCTAAACAGATCTGAACTCACCATGCCATCACATTTTTTGACATTTTCCAGATAGGTTTCCTGATCAGTTGTCCAGCCATTGAGATGATGGTAGGTGTGATTACCAACGCCATGTCCTTCGTCTAGAATGCGGTCATAAATTTGGGGGTATTTTCTTACATTATCTCCCACACAAAAAAATGTAGCTTTAAAGTCAAACTCAGCGAGCAAGTCCAAAACCCAAGGCGTAACCTCAGGTATAGGTCCGTCATCAAAGGTCAAAAAGATTTCTTTACGTTCTGTAGGAATAGACCATACAAAATCTGAAAATATACTCTGAACGACTTGAGGAGTTTTTACTAAATACATAAGTTTTACCAGAAAGAATACATCCACTCTCAGAAAGGAAGTATTCAAATTTTATTTTATATTTATCAAAATTTAATTATAAAATTTCGTTTTTTACAACTATTTTTGCAGCCTTACATCATTACAAGGTTGTTATTTAATTATAAATCACAAACACATAACGTCAGAAAACCCAAAAAGCGGCTTTGGGGTGCTTTATTTTCAAATAATTAACATATACAATATACTTAATATATAAAAAATGTCGGATATCAGAGTCAGATTTGCTCCCAGCCCAACAGGAGCCTTACATATAGGAGGAGTGCGCACCGCATTATACAATTATCTTTTTGCCAAAAAACATGGAGGTACCTTTATATTAAGAATAGAAGATACAGATCAAGCCAGATATGTGCCCGGAGCAGAAAAATATATCATTGATTCTTTAAGATGGTTTGGTATCTTGCCCACTGAAGGTCCTGAATTTGGTGGTCATTACGGCCCATATCGGCAGTCAGAACGCAAAGCATTGTACAAACAATACGCAGATAAACTGATCGCTGATGGCAATGCATATTATGCTTTTGATACCCCTGAAGAACTAGAAGCTTTAAGAAAAAGCGACGCTGAATTTAAATACTGCGGTCATACCAGAGCAAATCTAAAAAATAGTTTGTCACTCTCAGCAGCAGAAACCCAAGCTTTATTAGATGAGGGTGCACATGTGGCTGTCAGACTAAAAATACCTGTAAATGAGTCTATTGCCTTTGATGATGAGGTCAGAGGACACGTAGTTTTTGACAGTAACGAACTCGATGACAAAGTAATACTCAAAGGTGATGGCATGCCCACTTACCATCTAGCCAATATTGTAGATGACCACCTGATGAAAATCTCACATGTGATCAGAGGCGAAGAATGGCTGAGTAGTACACCACATCATGTGTTAATGTACAGATTTTTAGGTTGGACGCCGCCATCGTTTTCACATTTACCATTGATCTTAAAACCCACAGGTCAAGGCAAACTCAGCAAACGTGATGGTGCGAAATTTGGTTTTCCTGTTTTCCCACTTTCATGGGATAGTGAGCACGAAGAAGACAATTTTATAGGTTTCAGAGAAGACGGTTATCTTCCTGAGGGACTGCTCAATTTCTTGGCCTTACTAGGTTGGAGTCCAGGTGATGATCAGGAGATACTTACATTGGATCAGATGATAGCCTTATTTAGTTTGGATAAAATCGTAAAATCAGGAGCCCGATTTGATATAGATAAGGCATTGTGGTTCAATCAGCAATACCTGATCCATAGTGACAACCTTAAGCTAGGGTACCTGATACAAGATCGTGCTATAGAAGAAGGTTATCATGTATCTGTAGAATACTTGGCAGAAGTGTGCAGACTGATGAAAGAGCGTGTTCATAAAATTACTGAAATATTGGCTCACGGCAGATTCTTTTTTGAAGCCCCATCTACTTACGATGACGATACTATCAGAAAAAAATATAAACCCGAACATCAAGAACATCTACTGGCTATCGCCCAAAATCTGAGCAGTGCATCGACTGATGGTGTAGAACAAGCCATAAAAGGGTACATTCAGGAGCAAGGATTAAAGCTGGGAGACTTTATGCCATTGATACGAATAGCCATCAGTGGCAGTATGCAAGGTCCAGACCTTTTGGAGAGTATTCGATTGATCGGAGGAGCAGCATCAGCCCAAAGGTTGACAATTGCGGTGGCACATTATGAAAAACTTTAAACCTAAATGATTTTAAATTGTATTAATAATAGTGATATTTGCGTTGGGAAAGTCTGATTTTTATCATATTTTATTGCAAGATTAAACAAAACAATTATCTTAGCGCAAGTTTTCAACAGAGAAGCTAAATATCACTTCTTTTTGACTATAATCATTATAATCTCTAACCAAATAAATAGGAATTAATTCCCAAACATGGATCCATTAAAAGAAAAATTTTATCAAAAGTCAGTTGCCCTCAAAGCTGACATCAAAAACATCCTCAAAGAACACGGAGAGAAGAAGGTAGATGAAGTTACCGTAGATCAGCTCATAGGAGGAATGCGCAGTGTTAAAAGTATGATCTGGGATACGTCATCTCTAGACCCTGAGGAAGGTATTCGTTTCAGAGGTTACAACATACCGCAACTGAGGGAATTGTTGCCCAGAGTACCTAATGGCAAAGAGCCCCTTCCAGAAGGACTTTTTTGGCTGATGATGACCGGGGATTTACCTACTGTAGATGATGTGAGATGGCTGTCAGCAGAGTGGAGCAAAAGGAGTGAAGTTCCAGGTCATGTATTGGACACGCTAAGAGCTCTTCCTAAGGATACCCATCCAATGACTCAGTTTAGTATAGCGGTACTTGCTATGCAAAATGAGAGTATTTTTGCTCAAAAGTATGAAGAAGGCATGAGCAAAAACGACTATTGGGATGTAATGTACGAAGACTCTATGAACATGATAGCCAAACTTCCCAAAGTGGCGGCATTTATATATAGACGTACTTTTCACAACGATGTACATATCGCGTCTGACCCTACAATGGACTGGTCAGGTAATTTTGCTAAAATGTTAGGATTTGATAGTCCTGATTTTCTGGCGTTGATGAGATTGTATATGACCATACATACAGACCACGAAGGTGGCAATGCATCAGCTCATACTATGCATTTGGTTGGCTCTACGCTCAGCGATGTTTACTATTCATTTAGTGCTGCTATGAATGCTTTAGCTGGTCCACTACATGGGCTTGCTAATCAGGAAGTGATCAAGTGGATTTTTGAAATGGTAGAAGAAATTGGAACCAACAACCCAACCAAAGACCAAATCAGAAAATATATTAATGACACTCTTGCAGAAGGTAAAGTAGTCCCTGGTTATGGACATGCAGTATTGCGTCAGCCGGATCCAAGATTTATAGCACAGATGCGTTTTGCTCAAGACAATATCAAAGACGATCCTACAGTACAGATTGTTTGGGATCTATATGAACTTGTACCCGAAATCTTAGGAGCATTGGGCAAAGTCAAAAACCCTTGGCCAAATGTAGATGCGCATTCAGGTGCATTGCTGGTTCATTATGGATTGACCGAGTACAACTTTTATACTGTATTGTTTGGTGTTTCTAGAGCTTTGGGTGTTTGTGCTGGATTGTGTTGGGATAGAGCCTTAGGATTGCCACTGGAGAGACCGAAGTCCATCACCACCGACTGGCTTAAAAAATTTGTTTCTAATAACTAAATATAATCACAAACCTTAGTAAAATTTAAAAAATGAATATTCCTGAAAGTCTAAAATATACCAAGGAGCACGAGTGGATCAGAGTAGAAGGCGACGTTGCAGTAGTAGGTATTACTGATTTTGCTCAAGGCGAATTGGGCGAATTGGTGTATGTAGAAGTAGAAACTGTAGGTCAAACCGTAGCAAAAGACGAAATCTTTGGTACTGTGGAAGCTGTAAAAACCACTTCTGACTTATTCATGCCTGTAAGCGGCGAAATTTTGGAGTTTAACGGTCAGCTAGATGAGTCAGATGGCGACAATCCTGGACTGATCAATGAAGACCCTTACGGTGCAGGATGGATCGTAAAAGTAAAAGTTACCAATCCTGATGAATTGGCCGACCTTTTGGATGCCGCTGCTTATGCTGCATTAGTTGGTTGATAAACTAACCTAGTCAATAGACAAAAGCCAAATAGATGCTCTCCAAAGTGTTTATTTGGCTTTTTTTACATTAAGATTTATTCTTATTTTAGAAGGAACAAAAATTAATGTTTATTCGTTATTTAAGGTATAATTATATTTTATTGGATATCGCATCAGAAAAAGTAGTTTTAAAAAACTGGATAGATACCATCACTAACCCTGACATCATCGAACAAATCATGTAGATCAAAAGTCATACAAAATTTGATTTTGAGAAAGAATGGGCTCGAAGTATTTCAGGTGAAGGGTTGAATAAAAGAACCAAAAAACATATAGATAATCTCCATTGTCAAACATAGAAGTTCAATATTTACCAGAAATAGAGTTGTTACTCAATAAACTGAGTGAATTACTTTTTGAGAAGGAATAATTTTCATTTTTAGATTTTTCACAAAACTACATTGAAAATTTAATCAAATACGCAGAGGAAAATATATCAAAACTACACCATAAAATAACGCCAACTGCATTAAAGAAATTAGGTTCCCTTTATATTTTTTATAAGGCTAATAACAGAACTACTTGGTATATAATTTTTGAAAAACATGAGAATCGTTATTTGATTACACACATTATCAATAATCATATAGGAGATATCAATTTGCTCAATGAGTAGCAATAAAAATACTTTTGATTTAATGATGAAGCAAATTTTAAATTAATAAGTAACTGAAGCAAAATTCCCTTATAAAAATTTGGTGATTTCAGTTATTTTTTATATATTTGGTTAACAATTAAATAATACCACATTACTATGTCAAAGACACTTTACATCCACGGACTTGATGGTTTCTTAAGCGATGAAAAACGCACCATACTTTCTAAATATACACAAGTTGTAGCGCCCATAATGGAATTTAGGGCCAATCCCGGCGCTTACTATGATTTACTCTCCATAGCCAAGGAAGAAAAAGTAGATATCATCATCGGGACCAATATGGGTGGATGTATGGCATATCATCTTTCGCTGCATCTCAACGTACCTGCCTTACTGTTTAATCCTGCGCTGCCTTTTCGTAGTGTAGGTATAGATCTGCCTGCCCAAGACAAAGTCAGAAGTTCTTACTTGCGTGTAATCATCGGTGGTCAAGACGACATTATCGACCCCATACAAAATGTAGCATGGCTCGCCACCCATGAAAAGGGAGACATGGATATCAGATGGAGAAATACTTTGGGTCATCGAATACCGACGGATGTTTTTGAGGAGGAAGTGGGTGGATTTTATGGGATGATGTAAAGAATGAATATCATCAATAATTCAAAAAAAAATTGGAATATCATTTTTAAATTTCTAAACTAATTTCCCCATGATCACCACCTACCCCCAACTCATACAAGAAATAGATGAATATGCTGTGCTTTGGCATAGCGAAGACGAAGGAGACAATCTGGAAAACACTGAAATGCTCTCAGGCATCGAGTTTGATGTAGCTCAGGCGATTACAGAGTATGCACTGTTCAAAGGTCTGGATTATGATATTGGACGGTTCAAATTGTCTTTTATTTATGAAGCGGATAGCGAAGATCCGCAATACGATGTCTTGGAAGATTGTAGATCGGAGCTGATGATGACTTTTGTGGATTTGCTCACAAACCCAAATTATGTGATCGACGATCATCCCTTGGAAAATAATTATGTGCCGTTGACTGATCCTGATCCTGAATTGATAGCCGCCGCACATCATTTTTATAAATCTTTTTGGCCGGATTATGATCAGTAACTTTCCTAATTAATTAAAAAAGTAGAAACCTATGACACTCGACCATTTTATAGATCAATATGACTTTGAAGGTAGCGTCATCCTTCTCGAAGGCAAGCGAACTGTACCTGAAATAGATCAACACAAGCTCAAAGCCTTGGGGCAGATGTTGGCTAAAAAATTGCAGCTGGCAACATTTCGAAGTGGTAACGCCAATGGTGCCGATCTATATTTTAGTCAAGGTGTAGCTGCAGTTAACTCCCAAAAACTGGAAGTGGTCATCCCATTTGATGGGCATCGGAGCAAATCAAATCTTGCAGGTAAGACATTGAGTTTAGATGATATCGATTTATTGACTTATCCAGGGATCGTAGAGCTCTCAGCACTCAACAAAAAAACGGCTAACTTGCTCAAACGATTTTTGGTAGGAGAACGCAATAGATTTACAGATAAGGTGGCTTTTATCATTCGAGATACGATAAAAGTAGTAGGAGTAGTTGACTATCCGCCCATTAGTTTTGGTATTTTTTATGATAATCTGTCAGCCCCAAAATCAGGTGGCACAGGTCACACTATGGAGGTCTGTAATCATTGCAATGTGCCGTATATAGATCAAACAATTTGGGAGAAGTGGTTAATGTAGTTACATAAGATTTAGATAATAGATCGATATAAACTCAAGGTTTGGTATCATCTGAAGGCAAAATAATTACAAAAGTTTAAATGTCAAAACTGAAAAGGAAATTTATAAAACTAAAATCTGTAGTACACAAACCGAAACTCAAAAATCCCAGAAGATCAACAATCAGGGAACTTCCGTCAGATTGTAAGCAATGTGACTTAACCTATCTGGTCAAACAGGTTTCAGTCTGTATCAAGATTACAATATCTAATTTAACCTAAATATTGCCACTTATCGTCATAAATTGCTCTACTATCAATCTACTTTAATAAATCTTACTGCTTTTATTTCAGGCAAATCAGGGCATTTGATCGTATAAACACCTGATGAAATGTCTCTGATATCAATAGAATTAGAGATATTAACAGCTAATGATTTTTCTGACACCACTTTACCATTTACATCCAAGATGACGACTTTGGCATGATCTGCATTTTGGTGTGCCAAAATCACATGAATGATATCTTTGGCAGGGTTTGGATACAATGAGAGATTGGAAGCCGTCAGACCTTCATCCTTAAGCCTCGTTTCCGGACTGGATGCCATACTCAAATCTGTCGTTCCTTTTACTTTAAACCTGAAGACACCTTGGAAATTATTCATGGGAATATCTACAATGGCCTCATGTTCTCCGGCTGTCTGTGGCGCAAATTTAATTTTGAAGGTATTGGATGCGCCGGGTTTTAAGCTGTTGATAGCAAAATGATCTACTGAAAATGCCGAAGATCCCATTATTTGCACCCTGGGCACGTTCATCATCATAAGATTTCCTTGACCTACGTTTTTTAGTTTATATGTTTTAACTGATTGACTTCCAATATTTACCATACCGTAATCTGTATTATTGGCTACAGATACTGTGGTGGCAAAATTAGTAATTCCAACATTGTTGCCTGTGATTTGGGCTTTGCCTTGATGGAAATTTGCCGTAACTAAAAATCTAAAAGCCCCTTGGTTTTTAGGAAATATGGCAATCGTAGCATTTGCGTACACGTTACCATAATTGGAAGTCACAGAAATTTTTAAACTTTTCTTCTGACCAGGTAATATATAATCATTATTTAGATTGGTAGAGACAGAAAATATGCCATTATGAGCATAATATTGGACAGAATGGAGAAACAATGTATCAACTCCAGTATTATGAACCTGAAAAATCCTACTTCCTTTTTCGTGGATACCAAAATTGCCCAAGTGAGTATGATTAGTAGGTGTAGAAATATAGCTATTGTTTTGAATTTGGATATTATTGCCAAATACTGCCAAACCAGCACATGTTAAATTTTCATCAATAAGGTTGTTACAATTATCGTCTATGCTATTACAAATTTCACTCGCTCCAGGATGCACACTAGCATCATAATCAAAACAGTCATCACTATTACTTGCAAAATACGTATTAGTTAAATAATTAAAATAAGCTGTACTATCACATAAAGTAAATACAATGTTTTTGCCATACCCATCTCCATCACTATCATAAAATATACTCTTTGGCCATTGTGGATCATTAATCGCACAATCAGTGCAATCCGGAACCCCATCATTATCTGTATCTAGGCCATCAGCAGATTCGTCTATTTGTTCATTACAGTTGTCATCTATGCCATTGTTACATATCTCAGGACTATTGGGATGAACTGCAGGGTTGTAGTCGTCACAGTCTCCATTTAGCAATACCATGTTTGGCTGTGGATTGCATCCATGGTAATAGCTGTAGGTCCCTTGGCCGTATCCATCACCATCCCAATCATAATAATAATAACGAGGTAAGGTCGGATCATTGATGGCACAATCAGCACAGTCTAATATGCCATCACCGTCAGTATCGGTGGTGTCTGACGACTCATCTATTTGGTTGTTACAGTTATCATCAAAGTTATTATTACATATTTCTGGGCTTGCAGGGTTTATATTGGGGTCGTAATCGTTGCAATCTCCCGAGTTTATGACCGTGCCTTGTGGTGGATTGCATCCATAATGGTAAACATAAGTACCATATCCATCACCATCCCAATCTGAGTAAAAACTTCTGGGTAGGGTTGGATCATTGACAGCACAATCAGCGCAGTCAAGTATGCCATCACCATCCGTATCTATGCCATCAGGAGATTCATCCACTTCGTAGTTACAATTATCGTCCAGACCATTATTACAAATCTCTGGACTTGTTGGATTGATATCGGGATTATAGTCATCGCAGTCACCATTCAGAGTCACCATATTATCAGTTGGGTCGCATCCATAATAGTAACTGTAACCTCCATAACCATCACCATCAAAATCTTGGTAATAAATTCCAGGTAATAAAGGATTATTCGCTGTACAGTCTGAGCAGTCTTGTATTCCGTCTCCATCTGTATCTGTACCATTGGGAGTTTCATCCGCATAATAATTGCAATTGTCATCTATATTATTATTACAAATTTCAGGAGCAGCTGGATTTACATTTGGATTATAATCATCACAGTCACCACTTTGAGTTACCATACCTTGAGATGGGTTGCAACCATAATACTGGCTATAAGTACCATAACCATCGCCGTCAAAATCGTAATAAAATTGTCTAGGAAGTGATGCATCATTGATAGCGCAATCCGCACAATCTGATATTCCATCACCGTCTGTGTCTACTCCGTCTGAGGATTCGTCGATCTGATAGTTACAGTTGTCATCGACACTATTATTACATAATTCGGGGCTATTTGGATTTACATTGGCGTTGTAGTCATCACAGTCACCATTTTGGGATACCATTCCTACAGGCGGATTGCATCCATAATAATATCCATAAGTACCGTAACCATCGCCGTCAAAATCGTAATAAAACTGTCGAGGTAATGTAGGATCATTGATGGCACAATCTGTACAATCAAAAACACCATCACCGTCAGTATCTATTCCGTCTGAGGATTCGTCGATCTGATAGTTGCAGTTGTCATCGACACTATTATTACATAATTCTGGACTATTTGGATTTACATTGGCGTTGTAGTCATCACAGTCACCATTTTGGGAAACCATTCCTTCAGGCGGATTGCATCCATAATAATAGCCATAAGTACCGTAACCATCGCCATCAAAATCGTAATAAAACTGTCTAGGTAATGTAGGATCATTGATGGCACAATCAGCACAGTCAAAAACACCATCACCGTCAGTATCTATATTGTCGGAAGATTCGTCTATGAAGTAATTACAATTATCATCTATGGCGTTGTTACAAACTTCAGGACTTGAAGGATTGACATTAGAGTTATTATCATCGCAGTCACCGCCTGTGGCTGTATATCCTTCAGCCTGAATACAATTGTAAATTTGGTAGCTACCAAAACCATCTCCATCTAAGTCTCTATACCAATACACAATATTTATATTCGGGTCATTGTCATCACAATCATTATTGCACAATGAATACCCATCACCATCCGTATCCAATCCATTTACATTTGGATTGAAGTCGTCACAATCAAATTTTTGAGAATAGATATATCCAATAGGTGGGTTACAACCAAAATATGACGTATTATAATATCCCGGGCTGCCATCACCATCAAAATCAAAATAAAAGTTAGTGGGAAGCGTAGGATCATTGGGTGCACAGTCTTCACAATCTGGGTAGCCATCACCATCTGAGTCTTCGAGTCCGAGATATTGGTTGTACACATTACCGTCACAATCATCATCTTTACCATTGCCACAAATTTCTGTTGCTGTAGGATGAATGGTTGGATCGTTATCATTACAGTCACCAGAAATACTAATATATCCTACAGGTGGATTGCATCCCCAATAATTCACAAAGTTGTTTCCATATCCATCACCATCTAAATCTTGATACCAAGCTTTATTTACCAAAGGGTCGTTGTCGTCACAATCATTACATAGAACAAACCCATCAGCATCTGCATCTGTAACTCCATCATACCGTGTGGCATCATAATCATCACAATCTAGATTATTATTAACGTATCCTGTTGGGACTATACATCCATATTCGGTATTGTAATGAGACCCGTAACCATCTCCATCTTGGTCTCTATAAAACAACATAGGTAAATTAGGGTCAGTGTCATCACAATCTTGACATGCCAGAAAGTAATCACCGTCCTGATTTTGATTATCCGCAGTTTCGTCTATATAATAGTTACAATTATTATCTTTATTATCATTACAAATTTCTGATGCTAAGGGATTTGTCATTGCATCTTGATCATCACAGTCGCCATCGTTTATCACGTGAATAAAAGAAGTATCACACCCATAGTATTGCCTATTTTGATTACCAAATCCATCCCCATCAATATCTATATAAAATAATCTAGGAAGATAGCTGTCGTTGGGTGCACAATCATTACAATCGGGTAAACCATCGCCATCTGAATCTATTAAATCTGCTAAATTGTCAACGGCATAATCACAATTATCATCTTTTCCATTGCAGATTTCAGATGCACCTGGAAATATCATTTGGTCTAGATCGTTGCAGTCATTGCTATTACTCACATACCCATTTTTTGGATACCCAAAATAATTTAAGCCATTATTATTCCCAAAGCCATCTCCATCATAGTCTATGTAAAAGTACGATGGGGTTAAAGTGGGATCCATATCATTCAAATCTCCATAACAGCTACTAAATCCGTCACTATCTGCATCACTTGGTGATTTAGTAGGATCACTATCGTCGCAATCACCACCCAAACTAACGATTCCGGGAGTTAAAAAACAAATTTTTCCAGTTGATATACTTCCATAACCATCTCCATCAAAGTCATAAAATCCATCAAAAGGAATGTTAGGATCATTTGGTGAACAATCGATGCAATCATACACTCCGTCTCCATCAGTATCTGATGCGTCTTCGTCTATTTGGTAGTTACAATTATCGTCTTTTCCATTACATGTTTCATCACTTGTAGGATTAACTAGTGGATCATTATCATCACAATCTTGATTATTCATTACATATCCTTGTAGCAAGCTGCAACCGAATACATAACTTCCTCCTCCATATCCGTCTCCATCCATATCTCTGTAAATATTTCTAGGAAAAACAGGATTCCAAACAGCACAATCCAAACAATCGACATATCCATCTCCATCAGAATCAGGTCCTGAACCAATACGTCCATCACAATTATTATCTTTATTGTCGGCACACACTTCTGGAGCACCGGGATAAACAGTAGGATCATTATCATTACAATCAGTACCTTGTATGTCAAAATAACCTAAAGGTGGATTACAAGTAAAGACACTACTATATACATCCCCAAAACCGTCACCATCTTTATCTTGAAAATATAATTTTGGGTAAACATTGGGATCTAAAGGAGCACAATCTTCACAATTATATATACCATCACCATCAGTATCGGCATTAGGAAATTTATTAGGGTCGGTATCATCACAGTCACTACCATTTTCTGTATACCCTGATGATATGGAACATAATCTTACTAATTTATTGTAATCTCCAAATCCGTCCCCATCCAAATCTTCATAATATACGGTAGGCAAATAAGGATTTAAAGGGGCACAATCTATAGCATCCACTACACCATCGCTATCCCTGTCATCAAATCCTTCATCTATATTTCCATTACAATTATTATCTTTTCCATCAGCAATTTCATGGCTTAAGGGATGAATGCTAGCGTTATTATCATTACAATCCAAACTATTGGTAACGTATCCGATAGGCATTGTACATGAAAACACATTCATACCTCCATGTCCATATCCGTCACCATCTTGATCGAGATAATAAAATCTGGGCAACGTAGGATCATTAGGAGCACAATCTTCACAGTTTTTCACACCATCGTAATCGTCATCACTATAATCGCCATCATCCGCTCGTCCTGAACAATCCTCATCGAAGCCGTTAGCACATATTTCGGAAGCATCGGGGTGGATATTGGGATTATTATCATCACAATCTCGATTGTTGCCGACATACCATGTTGGTGGCACGGATGCAGATATAAAGTCTTCGCCATTTCCAAAACCGTCATTATCCACATCTCTATACCAAAATAGTGTAGGGGAGGAGAGATACGTTAGTATATTTTCATATAATGGATAAGATTCATTAAAAAAATTGTAATCAAAAACATGAAGTGAAGTCATAATGATACTACCATTTCCATAACTTAATTCACTAAGCAAGGTTAAATTGCCACTTGGGTTCTTCAATATGTTGGTTCCTTTAAAACCTTTAAAAGCAAAATATGATTGATAAATTTTTTGACTCGAAATCAAATTGGGCAAAGATACTATGGGGTGTAAAGGAATGGACGGATTTATATTGAATTTGGAATTTTTGTAATCATAATCTGTTTGGAAACTAAGCAGTTTTTGGTTATTAAGCGCTCCTGCCTCGATCAAAAGTCTGCCCCCATTTTGTACCCATTCGAGTATTTGAGCCTCGTTTGATTTAAAAAAGTGTATAGCAGCTGCTGTATTTTCATTATAAGCATTTATCCAGATTAAACCAGTATTGGAATTCAAAATCTGAGATGGAGATGTATTTTTAAACTCTTTATCTTCCCAATTTCCAACTCCAAAGATAGAGTCTAATATCTGTTTGTGTGGTGTATTTTGATCATAATTGGATTCTTTCGAACAACAAAAATCATCGATGTAGATCTTTTGAGATGTGTTTTGTCCATAAATAAAGCTCACAAAAACCAATTGGAGCAAGAAGATGGTGATATTTTTCATTTTCAAGATTTATATTGCATTATCTTAATCATACAAATATAAGTCCATTTTTTGTATCCAATAATTTTTGACACTGAATATTATTGATTTTTAAAGAAAATACATAATGTTTGATAAAAAACTGGCTTGCTTCCTATTGAATTAAAAGCTTGCATAGGATTAGACGGTATAAGATTTGCCTTGATTGTTGTTTCAGTAAAGTAGACGAAGCCATGTGGAAAGATTTCTCCATTCTAGTCTAAACCTAAAGATAATATGAGCTATAGCTTTTGATATGATTTTAACAATGAAATAGTGTATTGCTGAGGGAAAGCCAAAAAATGATAAAGATGACTTTGGATTTATACAGAAATAAATAGGTTTTCATAAGTTTTACTTCATTTTCCCAATCTCCAATTTCATAATTCCCTGAAAAACAAACGCCAAACTGTATTTTACTACAATTTGGCGTTATGTTTTGCGGACTGGACGGGACAGTTTATAAAGCAAATCACAAAACACAACGCAATAATTTACAGCAACTTACATGTTATGTATTCCAAAATTTCAACTTTGGCTGCAAATTGGCTGCATCAAATTTACTGCAAAATACTGCATTTTACTGATATAACAAAATGATTCCTTGATATTTTTTTAAGCTAATATTCTGGATGATTCCTAATCATTTTCTCACCAATAATAATATCTTTTGACCACCTAAAATTATCAACATTTTTGCTTCAAAATACATGCCTTTTCATACTCATTTTAACATCTAAATTTCACCTGATTTTTGTCCAATTTTTTGCCCTAAAATAGAGTTAATTTTCAGGCATTTTTACATGCTGTTTTGGTGTATTTTTCACTGGCATTTTGGTGCCATTTTGGCCGGAAATTTAAGTGAACTGCCTCAAGTTCGGATTACGTGTCAGTGCGTTCGGATAACGGTACAGTGCGTTCGGATTACCGACCACTACCGTATGGTAATCCGAACTTGACACCGACCAAGAGACGGAAATGAAACAGTACCATATATAAAACAATTTAAAACAATTAAAAACTTATTAAAACTATAAAACCGCGTGCGCGAAAAAAAAATGAAACGAAAACCGAAAAAACGCAAGCGGAACGTCTCGCACTGGGGCCCGCCGCCGCCAATCATCACTTTTTGTTTTAAAAATTCATTTTAAAATCGCAAATTAGGCACCAAATTTCAATTCTGTTGAATTTTATTTGACAAGATGATAAAATAGAAATAAATTCGTTTTTATTCCCTTAAAACGCCTTAAAATGCGTCGTTTTGATTTTTGGCCATATTTTTATTCTTTTGCATTAATTTTACCTAACACTTGAATGCCCTTTCATATCCAATTTTCTTGATCAAATATTCCAAGTATTTTTAGCATTTTTTAGCTTCCTTTTTCATTCTAAATTTAACAAATTTTCAGACCAAATTTTACACCATTTTTTGATGCTAAATTTCAATAAAAAAATACTCAAATTTTACCCATTTTTTAAAGAAAATAATTGTACGTCACGTCCTATAAAAATAAACCTTAATGGGTACCCTTAAAATGGGACGCATTCTTTTTCAAAATTAATTTCTTTTCAAAATAATGCCAATGGTATGGTTAATACATATTTCTTACAGAAAAAAAAATTAAAGCCTGCCTATTGGTGCTTTTGGTTTTTTTACAAAAATCCAATTATTGTTTGCATTTAAGTAAATACTATGTCCAGTTTCCAAATTTCTTATAATCAAAACGTATCACCTACTATGTTTTTATTTTTATAGCAGTGATTTTAATACATTTTTTCATTCATATAGTGTATTTGGTATTGTGATTTTATTTGATAATGAGCTATTTATATAAAACGCTAATATTTTTATTGAGTGGTTTTCAATAAAAAAACATGTTACTAACATGTACCTCACATGTTTTGTCATGAAACGCCCCTGACCTTTGCAGTGCAAACAAATTTTATAACATGCCTGCTAACATCATCACCACAGACGATCTCAGACAGTTCAAAATTGAACTCCTGGATGAACTAAAACAACTTTTTGGCCATCGTGCCGAAACCAATACTAGAGAATATCTCAAATCTTCAGAAGTCTCCAAGTTGCTGAATATTTCACTCTCTAAACTTCAACATATGAGAATCAGAAAGGTATTGCCATATACCAGGATAGGCTCCACCATTTACTACAAGCGTGAAGATATTCAAGCCTTGCTGGAAGCGAACCGGAAGCAAGCAAAAGTAAAGTCTTTATCTCTTTTTCAAAAGTGATCATCATGTCAGTACCATCCAAAACTCCTGCAGTTAATTATATCAAGCACATTGATCTATTCTTTGAAATTGCTCGGTATTCACCAGCTATCAATTACGGTCATATTGCCTTGTATATTTCGCTATTCAGATCCTGGAATCATTCGTTTTTCAATAATCCGATGACACCAGCAAGAGATGAAATCATGGCCTATGCTGGCATCAAGTCCAAAGAATGTTACTATCGCATTTTACGCGAAATTTCAGAACTCGATCTAATCAGGTACTATCCATCCAAGTCTAAATATGAAACAGGCCTGTTTTGTATGTCATCTTTGGAATGGGTAAATGAAGGTATTAAAATCATTGTTTGGTCGATATCCCACCACCAATCTATTTGCGGAAAGCAATTAGAAATACCTTTCAATGATAGCAAACCTTCACCTGGTGTCACCCGACTCCATAAGTCACAACTCATCAATGGACGAGGAGTGCTTTTTGCCGAAAAGCATGTTTTGTTGGAACACCACTCTATTCAGTCCTCCTACAACCCTCTCACAGATCCCAAATACGCATCCCATATCGACAATCGTATTTCTTCACATTCAAATAAAAGTAATTATGCAAATCATCAAGATTCACAATCGCGAGGTTCCAGCCTCCGTCCTTCAGGAGTACCAGTCGATCCAGAAGCTGACTACTCAATCAAACTTTAATTACGAGCATTTCTCGAAACTCATGGAGCTCCATGGCCAGATCATTTATGGTTTTGATTTTAAGCTGTACCGAGAAGATAAGGACGTTTTACTCCAGCTCTATGCGTACTTTACAGGAGACGTGGCACTTTGCAAACATTATGATATTGACCTTCGTAAAGGACTTTTCCTTTCTGGTAAGACTGGGGTAGGGAAGACCTGCCACATGAAGCTATTAAGACAGTTTTTGACTTTTGCAGAACGATTCAAAATGAAAACATGTCAGTCATTGGCATTGGAGTACATGGATACTGGATCAAATGTTATCTTGCAATATGGTAGAAACTTTGTGGAATATATAGACCACAATACGATCAATACATCTTATTGCTTCGATGATCTAGGCGCTGAAGATGAAGTCAAACATTACGGTACCCAAACCAATGTTTTGGGCCAGATCATCTTAATGCGTTATGAGCTTTTCCAAAACCGACAAGTGCTGACGCATTTCACCAGCAATCTTTCGGCACCCCAAATCGAGAAATGTTATGGGGAGCGAGTCCGCAGCCGCCTCCGCCAGATGTGCAACTGGATAGAGTACAAAACTACATCTACAGACAAGAGAAAATAAGAAGTATGGGTTACATAGTTTTGGGTTACGCGGTCGCTGCGCTGGCAGCGGCCGCTTTTCCACCATGCTGCAAGATAAGACCTTTCACACCCTAGTTGTGTGTTCCTTTTTTATCATGCATAAAGATGCATGAATTGAGCAGCTGCTTTCGCTCGCAGCAGAGCAGCTCTCTTTTTATTTTGTAACTTGCTTCATTCAGTTAGATTGTAGCACGAAACTGCTTGAGCTACACAAAAGACCTTATTTTAAATGCCGCGAAAGTCGGTGCCT
>CAZGMB010000019.1:0-79402 GCA_964526715.1 uncultured Aureispira sp.
TCCCACGAGTTCCCACTGAGTTCCCACGAGTTCCCACTACAGTACAGAAACACCCGCTGATTTAAGGACTACATCAACGTATTTGGGTCATTTTGTTTTTTAAGTTCATAGGTTTTGAAAATAGCTTTTAATCTCAATACAGCAACAAACAGTATTAAAAATCAATTATAAACAATAATAAACTTCTTCAACATTAGAAATACCAATGCCAATGCAGAATCATTTAATTCGAAGACAAAGCTATTTATAGCCAATCTTAGAGGAGTTACAGACATAAAATTATTCTTGTTTGGACTTGAAAAATTATTCGCTTAATGTAGATACTCCCCTAAAATAATCAGTGACCCAAAGATTTTCCTTTACCACTCAAAGAAGTTCTTTTGGTACTGAAAGAAGTTCTTTTGACGCTGAAAGATTTTCTTTTGGTAAATCACTAAACTAAAGCGGTGGCACACCTTTAAGTCGTACAACCATAGAATCAACACCGCCAGTACAACCACTTTCATGCGTGAAGGATAGTAACGAACACTACCGAAGGTAGGGTTAGGCCTTGTACCTAGCCTCCGTAGGAAGTAAAGTGGACCTGTCTAGCTTTAGATAGATAGCCTGACCTATAGGGGCACGCCCAAATATGAACAGCTAATCGCTTACTTTACCTTGCTTTTTACGCATAATTGATTACTTTTGTGGTTTTAAGTTTTGTTTACCATACTAATCCATCGCTATCATGTCTGTAACCATACGTGAAATCACTTTCGAAAAAGGAATCCATGAGTTTATCAATTTTCCTCATGATTTGTATCAGGGAGATCCCAACTATGTGCCCGAAATATTTATAGGTCAGAAAGATATGATGAATCCGGCCAAGTATCCATTTCATCAATATGGAAAAGTAAAGTATTTCTTGGCTGAAAAAAATGGCAAAGTTGCCGGTAGAATCGCAGCTATCCAAAACAACAATTACAATCGTCATCACCAATGCAAAGTAGGTTTTTTCGGTTTTTTTGACTTTATAGAAGATCAAGAAGTTGTCCAGGCGCTACTAGATAAGGCAAAACAATTTGCTACCGAAAATGGTAATGAATATATCATGGGGCCTACCAATTTCACTACTAACGAAACCGCAGGTACCTTGGTAGAAGGTTTCAACGAGCCACCCAAAATCATGATGACGTACAACAAGCCTTATTATGGATCGATGATAGAGTCTTATGGTCTGCAAAAAGAAATGGACTTGTACGCCTATATGATATATACCGATAAAGTGTCCGAAAAATCACTGAGACTGGCAGATGCTCTGGAAAGCAGACTCAAAACACGCGGTATCACTATCAGAAATGTAAATCTTAAAGACATCAATGCTGAAGCCAAACGTATTCAGAAAATATACAATGAAGCTTGGGAAGAAAACTGGGGATTTGTGCCGTTTACAGATGCCGAATTTGAATATCTCAAAAATGATCTTAAGATGCTTTTGGACCCGGCATTTGCTTATATTGCCGAAAAAGATGGCGAACCCATAGGATTTGGACTGACACTGCCCAATATCAATGAAGTCCTGATCAAAAACAGCAGGGGCAAACTGTTTCCCTTTGGTATTTTCAGGTTGTTGTTTGGTAAAAAGAAAATCAAATCAGTCCGTGTATTGGCATTGGGTGTCATAAGTGAGTATAGAAAACTGGGTATAGAAGCCGTGTTTTTTGCCAAAAACATTGCCGAAGCCAAAAAAAGAAATCTAATAGGTGGTGAAGCCTCATGGGTGCTGGAAAACAACGAACCTATGAGGGCTGCAGCAGAGCATCTCAACGGCGAAAAGTATAAAACGTACAGGTTATACAAAACCAAAATTTAATACATGTCGGAATCAAAATCTATCATCATCACTGGTGCCAACGGTTTCATAGGTCAGCATTTGGTAGCCGAATGTATAGATCAGGGTATACAAGTGTATGCAGCCGTCCGTAAAGGAAGTCAAGTAGGAAAACTGGCAACCATGAAATGTACCATCGTAGAGATCAATTATGATGATGTGCAGTCCATAGCTATATTGATGGCCAAAATCACTCCCGATTACATCATCCATAATGCTGGACTGACCCGTACCCCAGACTACAACGAATTTTTAAAAGTCAACCGAGATTATCTGATCCATATCGTGGAAGGTGTACGGTTATCTGGCATTACCATTCAAAAACTACTTTTTGTGAGCAGCCTTGCGGCTTATGGACCTGCAGATTTCCAGCCTGATGGTATCGTGACACATACTTCAGTACCACATCCGGTGACCAACTATGGGCGCAGCAAACTAGCCGCCGAGCAGTGGCTGTGGCAACAAAAGGATATTCCTTTTAACATCATCAGACCCACGGCAGTATTTGGTCCGGGCGAAAAAGACCTACTCCAAGTTTTCCAGATGATACAAAGTGGTATCAATCTCATGGCAGGTTTTGGATCTCAGAAACTTACTTTTATATACGCCAAAGATTTGGTAAAAATGATGGTAAGAGCAACGACAACAAGTCAAACTCATCAGGCTTACTTTGCTACTGACGGCAAGGTTTACCGTGGTGAAGATTTCCCCGAGGCCATACAATCAGCCTTGGAAAAAAAAGCAATCACTTTGAAAATGCCGGTGTTTATCATCAGAATCGGTGCTCATATCAGCGCGTTGATAGGTAAGATCACGGGTAAGTTCCCTACCCTATATCCAGAAAGGGTCAACGAAATACAAGCTAGGAGTTGGGCCTGCGATATTGAAAATATCAAAAAGGAACTTGATTTTGTACCTCAATATACCTTATCTCAAGCCATCAGCGAAACCGTAGCTTGGTATCAAAAAGAAGGCTGGCTAAAATCGTAACAAAGAAATAGTGGAGAAGAAAAAGATTTTGTTTATTGGCAACCCATTTTCAGGCGCAAAGGCAGGAAAGAGTCTCGCTGAAGTGGTCGAAAAATACATTGATAAGGATATCTTCGATTATGAGATCAAGATGACAGAATACTCGAAGCACGCTTCCATACTAGCCAGCGAGGCTGTTGAACAGCATTATTTTGCAGTGGTAGCCGCAGGCGGTGATGGTACGATCAATGAAGTAGCTCAAAGCATCCAAGGCTCCAATACTGCTTTAGGAATCATTCCTTTTGGGTCGGGCAATGGATTTTCATACCATTTGGGTGTGAGAAGAGATGTGGTCAAGGCTATCCAACTGATCAACCTATGTCATACAGAAGCTATTGACGCTGGAATGGCCAATGATCGATTTTTTATCAATGTAGCAGGATTAGGCTTGGATGCTACTGTAGCTTATAAAACTAAACTTAATAGTCGTAGGGGATTTTTTCCATATTTCATTCAAACCCTAAAAGAGAGTTTCGGATTTCAATTTATGAAACTTACAATTACTACACCAACAGAAAACTGGACCGGACAATATGCCATGGCTGTTGTGGCCAATGGTTCTGTCTATGGCTACGACTTCACAGTAGCTCCCGAAGCGATACTGAATGATGGTCAATTTGATGTTCTATTGGTTAAAAAAGATGCGATTTGGAAGTATTTTCTTTTAGCAATAAGGATGCTGACCAAAACATTTCATAAGAGTAGCCTCGTACATTTTTTTAAAACGGATAGCCTGACCATTATCCAAGAAAACAACAAATACTTTCAAGTGGATGGAGAAGGAATGCTGGCCGAAAGTACGATCCATTTCAAGCTCATCCCACAAAATTTGCTCATCCTTAGTCAACCGTAATACTTATGTGGATACTCATTTCGTGCATCATACTCAATGCCTTTATCGGAGTTATTTTCAAATTATTTGACAAATATAAGATCGACAATTTGCAAGCCATAGTGGTCAATTATTTTGTGTGTGTGTTTACAGCAGCTGTTGTAAATGGTGGCTCCCCAATTCCAAAAGATCTGACTTCTCAACCTTGGTTTTATTATGCTCTGGGCTTGGGTTTTGTATTTATAATAGTTTTTAATCTCATGGCGCTGACGGTACAGAATTTTGGGGTAGTCGTAGCTACGATCTTTCAAAAAATGTCACTCATCGCTCCTACCCTGATCGCCATTTTGGTCTTTCATGAGCCGAGTAGTTGGATCAAATGGTTAGGCATCCTTTCGTCTATACTGGCCATCATATTACTGAGTTACCAAAAGACGGATCAAAATAAAGAACGATCGGAGCAAGGATTACTTTGGTTATTTCCATTACTCACTTTTCTAGGTTCTTGCTTAATAGACAGTGCCTTATATCTTATAGAAAAAAACAATATGGCTGAAAACGGAGACATTGGATTTGTGGCTTCCCTTTTTCTTTTTGCAGGTATCAATGGATTAGTTTTACTTATCATTCAGGCATTGAGAAAACGTTTGGATTTGAAATGGAAGAATATAGTAGCAGGCATTGCACTCGGCATACCTAACTTCTTTTCTATCTATCTCCTGCTGCTTTCACTCCAACAAGGCTGGGGCGGCTCTATAGTTTTCCCTGTAAATAATGTAGGTGTACTAGTCATGGCTGGTGTTTTTGGGTTGGTTATCTTTAAGGAAAAACCCACAAAATACAAGATAGCAGGTTTTGTACTAGCGATAGTTTCTATTTTATTAATTACTAGCATTTAATGATTTTGAAAGACGCTTATCTAACCATAGCGGACCAATCTGTAGGCGAGTACAAAGAAAAAGGAAGCAAATTTCTTGCCTACGCCTATCCTATGGAAGATGAAAGTGAACTTGAATTCTACTTATCTTTGCTTCACGATGAGCATCCCAAAGCTAGACACTATTGTTATGCGTACAAACTCGGTATGGACCAAAATCGATATCGCGCCAATGATGACGGTGAGCCATCTGGCACAGCTGGAAAACCCATCTTAGGTCAAATTCTTAGTTATGAACTCACCAACGTACTTATCGTTGTGGTCCGATATTTTGGTGGTACCAAGCTGGGTGCATCAGGTCTCATACAAGCCTACAAAGAAGCTGCCAAAGAAGCCCTACAGGCTGCCACAATCATCGAAAAATATATTTCGGTAACGTACACACTACAGTTTGATTACGAACACATGGGCCACGTCATGAATGTACTCAAAGAAACGGATGCTGAGATTACGCATAAATCCTTTGAAGACACATGTAAGGTCCACATATCCATCCGCCAATCACAAGAAAATCATATGCTCCATCGCATTAAGGCCAAACTCTTGCAAAAATCAATGGAAGAAGTCAGTGCTGAAACTGTTGTGGATTTTTGTATGATGGAAATTGCATGAAGCGGAATAGCTCAAAAGCCATAAATCACCCTTTATTAACGTAAAAATCAAATTTCATCTATAAACATCAAACCATTCAACATAAATTCAAAAATATATCTAACAAATACAACGATAATTAAAATATTATCTATATTATAATCAATTTCATTAGATAACATTTATTAAAAACTTATCTATCCCTTACCTTTGTGCATTCAAACAAGAAAATTTTCTAAAAATAATTTTAAAATAAAAGAGATATGTGCGGTATAGTAGCCATTTTTAATGTGAAGGAAGCAAGTGAGAAAATGCGAACTCAAGCCATAAATATGGCGAAAAAGGTTAGACATCGGGGACCAGATTGGTCAGGTATTTATTGTGGGGAAAAAACGATATTGGCACACGAGCGATTGGCTATCGTAGATCCACAATCGGGTGGTCAACCATTGTATACTGAAGATAGAAAAGTAGTATTGGCTGTTAATGGCGAAATCTATAATCATGATGAAATCAGAGCAAGATATGAAGGTAAGTATAATTTTCTGACTAAATCAGATTGTGAAGTCATTCTAGCTTTATATCGTGACAAAGGGCCTGATTTCCTAGAAGAGCTTAATGGGATTTTTGGATTTGCACTTTATGACATAGAAAAGGATATATTTTTAGTAGCTCGAGACCATATGGGTATTATTCCATTATATCATGGATGGGATGAATTTGGTCAGTATTTTGTAGCATCTGAACTCAAAGCATTGGAAGGAGTGTGCAATAAAATAGAAGTATTCCTACCAGGACATTATCACTATTCCAAAGATACAAAGCTTACCAAATGGTATCAGAGAGACTGGATGGACTATGAAAATGTCAAAGACAATACTACTGATATTGCAGCATTGCGTAAAGGACTAGAAGATGCTGTCCATAGACAACTCATGAGTGATGTACCTTACGGTGTATTGCTTTCTGGTGGATTGGATTCATCTATCATATCCGCAGTAGCCAAGAAATTTGCATCTAGACGTATCGAAACCCAAGGAAAAGCTGAAGCTTGGTATCCGCAATTGCATTCTTTTGCGGTAGGTCTCAAAGATGCTCCTGACTTAATTGCTGCCAGAAAAGTGGCAGAGCATATCGGGTCTATTCACCACGAGATTAATTTTACCATTCAAGAAGGTCTTGATGCTATCAGGGACGTGATTTACCATCTCGAAACTTACGATATTACCACCATAAGAGCTTCTACACCTATGTTTTTGATGGCAAGGGTCATCAAGTCTATGGGTATCAAAATGGTGCTGAGTGGCGAAGGTAGTGACGAAATATTTGGTGGATATCTATACTTCCATAAAGCTCCCAATGCCAAAGCCCTACATGAAGAAACCCTAAGAAAACTTGATAAGCTCCACTTGTATGATAATCTTAGAGCCAATAAATCACTTGCTGCTTGGGGCGTCGAAGGGCGTGTTCCTTTTTTGGACAAAGAGTTTATGGATATAGCCATGAGAATCAATCCAGAAGATAAATTGCCTAGAAATGGAAGAATCGAAAAATGGGTATTGCGAAAAGCCTTTGAAGATTTGCTACCTGAAAGCATAGCCTGGAGACAAAAAGAACAATTTAGTGATGGTGTAGGTTATAGCTGGATTGACACTTTAAAAGATTTGGTCCAAAAAAATGTCACTGACGAACAATTGGCTTCTGCGGCATTTAAATTTCCAGACCAGACTCCTTCATCTAAAGAAGAATACTATTATAGAAGTATATTTGAATCACACTTCCCATCTAGATCTGCTGCACTTTGCGTACCATCAGTACCATCAGTAGCATGTAGTTCACCGGTAGCTTTGGAGTGGGATGCTGCTTTCAAAAATATGAATGACCCATCAGGTAGAGCCGTAAAGGATGTTCATACACAAAGTTAAAATGTACCCATAAATTATAAAAGAGCTTCTGCTAAACCCAAGTTGAAGCTCTTTTTTGTTTTCATATTCAAGCTTGAATATTTTTATATCAAAATAACCTTTTTGTTTGTTACTTTTGATTCAGTTACTACCTCAAAATACAATTCGATATCCTTTTCTTGGAGCACATTTTTTATTAAGGTAAGATTTGCCAATGATTCCAATTGGTCTTTGGCATACCATTTTGCTAATTCGGCTTTTTGAGATGCGCTATCTAAGTATCGAAATTTTTCATTAAAATGCTCAATATAGATATTTTCAAGTATAGATTCTGGACCGATACCAAAGCGTTTTTTTCTAGATATGATTCGATCTATAAACATACAATCAGGCGATACTACCACAGTGATACAACTTATCTTTTGCGCTCTGATAAAATCCCGCACAGCCTCTTGTGTATCTAAATCCATGTCATCTACCCTAGCGCCCATCCTGGTAAGAAAAAAAGTATTTATGGGATCCGCACCTCTCATTTGATTTTCTAATTGTGAAAATGGACATAATATAACCAGACTTTGATTAATATTAGGTTTTATGGATTTATCTTGAGATTGTTGTCTATTGAAACTTGTTTTCATTTTTTTAATTTTTAAGGATTACAAAAATCACATTGTGCAGGATCTGCAAATTTATTTCCGTATGGGTACATATTTTCGACGGTATGTCCACAATTCATGCATTCGGATATAGTGCTCTTTATCACATTAGTCGGAAACTTGCATAGATTGCACAAAAGTCCCTTTTTGTTTTGCGTGACACTAAAACCTGGAAAACAACATTGTGGACATTTAGAATTTATTTTTTCTACAAGCCTGTGAGCCGCCTTTTTTATAACTTCCATTCTTGTTGGATTGCGGTATGCACGCATATCTGTTTCAACGTGCATGGATTCTTGCTTGTTTAAAAAAGTATAAGTCCACTTTTTTAATTCATGCCATGTTTCAATGTCTTTGACCACCTCTGAAAAGTCTTTGGATGATTTTTTAAGGATGATACCATGAGAAGGAAAATCAATTTTTGAAGCCAATATTTCCATTTCTTCCCATGAATAAATGGTTTGATGATGAAAATTTGTTTTAAAACTATGTTCTCTTACATAAATATCAAAGGCATTTTCTCTATCCATAAAATACATCCATTCTTCATCCATATTCACAAAATACAACTCCGGATGTGGACCGAACGAACCTTCGCTGGAAAGAACCAAATCAACATCATAATACTGCAAACCTAAAAGACACTTTTCCTTTGCGGTTTCGATAGGTGTACCTTTCCTTTCGACTTCTCTAGAGAAGGTACCCAAAACATCTGTATCAATTTCAGATGACGCTATACATTTTACGCCCAACTCTTTTTCAAAAACAGGGGCAATCACTTGTTCTTTTGCATGTTTAGTAACAATAAGTAAAGTTTTGCCCCTGTACATCGCTTAAAATATTCTATGAAAAAGTATCGCCTATTTGACTTCAATTTTTGAAAACAAGGAAACATCTTTGTCCATTCCTTCCAAAAATGCTCTTAACCCGTGCAACTCCGAATGAAGAAATTTAATTTTTGACTCTCTGCTTTTGATATCTTCTTCAGTAGATGAGTGCAAAATTTTATTTTCATGGTATTTGATCTTTAACTGTATCATTTGCGAGATCAAATCTGACGCTTCATTCTTAGAAAACTTTCCGTTTAAAAATTGTATTTCCATGATCTGATTATTGTCCTTGTCCCAATGAATATGCTGCTTTACCATCAAAAGAATATAAATTCTCTGTCTTGATTACATCAATACTTTCTGTAGTGGCTGTACCAAGTAGGTTGAGTATGTCTTCTTTGGTAAATGTACTATCTGATTTTGGCTTAAATCTGCATCTCCAGTGATCAGTACAAAAGGTCTCTTTGAATCCTTCTGGCCATACTTTGATACCTCGATTGGTGATCATGGTAAGTTCAGTGCTACCTCCTGCCAACTTTTTGATTTTTGATGCCAACTCTTCTGGCTCAGTGCCAGGCCAATGCACAAAAAGATCCACTCCTTCCAATTTTTTATCGCCCATAGGCTTTCTTTTGTAAGCAGGTAGATACAGTGGTGTTGCATTTTCGGCATACGAAACAGATTTTAATACCGATGGCTTATTTCCTAGATTATTAATGACAGCGTCTGCAAACTCCTTAGTACCCACTTTTTGTTTACTCACCTTTTCATTATAAATATCATAAGTATGAATGCCGTCCTCTAGGGTTTTTAACCAGGCATTTTGAACCTTTTCTGCAACATCAGTTTGTCCCAGGTGATTGAGCATCATGATTGCACCTTGCAGAAGTCCGGAAGGATTGGCCAAGTTTTGTCCAGCTCTTCTTGGCGCAGAACCGTGAATAGCTTCAAACATGGCACATTCTTCACCAATATTGGCAGATCCTGCTAGTCCTACAGAACCTGTGATCTGTGCAGCTACATCACTCAATACATCACCATACAAATTTGGCATCACTATGACATCAAAAGCTTCAGGTGTGTCGGCCATTTTTGCGGCACCTATATCGATAATCCAATGTTCGTTTTCGATTTCAGGGTACTCTTTGGCGATTTCATCAAAAACCTGATGAAACAGACCATCCGTTTGCTTCATGATATTGTCTTTGGTAAAACAAGTTACCTTTTTTCTTTTTTGTTGTTTGGCATATTCAAAAGCATATCTTACTATTTTTTCGCAACCTGGTCTGCTGATAAGTTTTAGGCATTGTACCACTTCATCCGTTTGCTGATGCTCTATACCTGCATAAAGATCTTCTTCATTTTCCCTAATGATGACAATATCCATTTCTGGATGCTTAGTACTGATAAATGGGTGTAAACTTCTACATGGTCTCACATTAGAATACAAACCCAAAAACTTTCTGGTTGTTACATTAAGACTTTTATATCCGCCGCCTTGTGGAGTAGTGATAGGAGCTTTTAAGAAAATTTTATTTCTTCTGATGATGTCCCAAGATTCTTGGGAGATGCCAGCAGTATTGCCAGCTAAATAAACTTTTTCTCCTACTTCAATTTCTTCTGTCTCAATCTGTGCACCTGCGGCCATAATGATTTTTAGGGTTGCATCCATGATTTCAGGGCCGATGCCGTCGCCCTTTGCGATTGTTACTTTTGTCATTTTATTTTAAATTTTGTTTGCATTTAAAGGATTAAAACGACCGAAGGTTCATAAGTTATAATTTATATATTTTATGAATATCATTTAATTTAATTATACATTTGTAAAGAAAAAAGTAAGAATATAGAGTCTAACATAATGCTTTTTGTTCCGCATTTGTTACATTTACTTGAATAAATATCAATGACTTATTTGCTATAAAAAGTAAAGTAATAGATAAGAAAACAAAGGCAATTAGCAGTAAACTTTCACATTTATTAATACAAATCTAAAATTAAAAACGAAGTTATTTGCTCAACAAAGAACATTAAGATTTATTTTATGGTATGCGATAATTAAAAAGAATAAAAAGACTCAGTCAAATTTTAGCCACTTGAACGCATAAACCTGATGATTTGTCTGAACCATAATAAAATACATTCCGTTACAAAGTGAAGATGTATCCAATTCCCACCCATCTTTCTTGTGACTACAGGTAACTGCATGCATAATTAGTCCTTCTTTATTCATCATCAATACTGAAGATTGGTGTTCTTCCGACATCGGAATAAAGACAAAATGCTTTCCTGGATTGGGTCTGGGTTGCATTCTTGAATTTTCGGGCTGGCTAGTGCCCCGATCAGTACTTGTAGTTTGGGTATCACAGACTTCATTTGATCCAGAAAGAACACTACCCGTAGCATTGTTCAATTTCTCAATATCCGCTCCAATATCCTGACCATCTGATCCTTTACCGCTAAATGGACTGGTAAACAATAAACGATAATCACCGCCTATTCCTGAGTTAAACGACTGCCAACCAATACTCTCCATCGATCCCGGAAAATAATTCCCAACAGGATAATTAGAAACAGTCCCTCCATTGGATGCTTTACCATCTGTAAGCACATTATGGTGAAAATCAGCTGCGGGAAAATAAAAATTTAATGATGCTTTACCAATTCCTTTTCCACTACCGTGCAGACCATAGACTCCATTGGATGCAATGTTGTTGGTATATATAAAATCTTCATTAGGAAAATTGGGACCATCTGCGTTAATAAAAGTGCCGCCAAGAGGGTTGATAAAAGTATTATGGTCAACCGTCAAGTGATGTACACCGTTAAGTACTTGTAGTGTTCGTCCATCTCCTCCCCATCTACTGCCATTTAAATCTTCTATCAAATTATCTCGAAGCAAGATGCGATTGGTATGAATGGTCGAAAAACTACCATCTCTCCCTGAAATATTAAAACCACTACCCGTATGACGAATGATGTTTTGTTCAAAAGTAACATTTTGTACTGTGATCCATGGGCAACTTCCTGCCTCTGTTCGGGGTGTAAATAAGATAGCAAATCCGTTTTGTGCATCTACCCAATTGTTTTCAAAGACATTGCCATGTATCCAAACCCTGTCCGCATTTTTTAATTCAAATAAATTTTTTATTGACCAATGTGTTCCCTCATATGACGGATCGTCTACTCTCCATGTCAGGGGTTTGAAAAAGTGATTCTGACGTACTTCGATGTCCGAGCACAACAAATCCGGAATACTAGGTTTTGCTCCACCAAACATGACATTTTCGCCGGCACCTTCCAAATAGTTATTGACGATTTTGAATGTTTTTCCATTCCAAGCACAAATAGCCTGACTGTCAAAACCAACTTCTTTGAAATCAGAAAGCCATGAATTTACGACAGCAATACGAAGGCCATTCATAGCAATTCCCCTGCGGCTGCCTTTGGTTTTGTGTCCATGAATGTATACTCGGTCAAAAATAATATCATGCGGCAGATCATTAATGTTTTTTTCGCCATTTCCGATTTCTACGACATTCCACGAAAAATCAGTCGCTGCTATTTCTACTCCCAAAAAGTAATAGTGATGTGCTCGTGATTTGGTTTTAATGGCACTCAAACCTGGTTTAGCCAAAAATTTTGCCAATACAGGTGATGATGAAGGATTGATGCGTTCATTTACTGCTGGAAGTAGGTCATCATCAATTGCAGTACGAATAACAATCCAACCATCGCCATTTTTCTCAGGTAGATCATATGGACCTGTGTAACTAACACCTTGTTCCAATAATATCGTCGATCCTGGAGTGGCCGTCTGAATAGCTTGTTGGAGTTGGGTGTTTAAAAAATTACATCCTGAGCTGCATACGGTAATGGTTTTGTCAGTCGGCGGTATACAAGTTTCTATCCATTCCTGTGGCATTTCAGGTAAGTCCTGACCTTGTCCAAACCCTAACGCAATAAAACCACAAACAAAGATATGGTATAAACACAATCTTGCAACAAAGGACATCTTCATGATTTCATTATTTGACTTTAATGATCACAAAGTTAAAAACTTATTTGAAAATATCATTTTGTATTTTATGTCGGTGATACTTTGAAAATAACAAAACATGTCTAAGTGTTTGTTTTACTGTTTTCCATTGGTTAATTTGCCAAAATGTTTGGAGTTTATGTTATGTTTGGTTGAGTATGTTACTTCCCATCAAAACAACAACAATCCCACATGCCATCCAATCCACATCTTGTGATTGCGATCGGTGCCATCTTTTTCATATACAGGATTGTTTATGAGGGAAGCTACGTGATTATTGATTTTCACATTATTATTGTACCAAAAGTGATTAAGTGTGATGCCCGTTCTGATACCTATTTTTTTGAATGGTTGCCAGGATAGACCTAACATCAACTGATTGTGCATATTGAAATCCCATGAAGAAAAATTATCTACATTATGTGTGTTTCTAATATTCGCATCTGCCTCAAAATGGATCGTTTTGGTTAATGGAAGGGAACTAGCAATACCCATTCCCGCCTGAACAAAACGTTGATCTTTATTGACCAGATTGACACCACCGAAATAATGCATGTGCAACGGTGCCCAACCCGAACGATACCCAATAGATGTCGTACCTAAATCATTATGCGAAAATTCCAATTTGTGGTATCCTGTTTTCACATAATTGATCAAACCGATAGACAGTCCTTTTTTGACATGATTGGCACGATTGAATATGCCAATTTGAAGGCCCTCGAGCGTGTCGCATGTATTGATTAAGCCTGATATCTGCAAACCTCGAATATTCGCACCACGGTTGTAAAATCCTGCTATTTGTAGGAATGTCGTGGCACTATCTACCCGATTGAGCAAACCACTGATCTGACCACCTGTGGCTTTGACTGCCTGATTGTATATACCACCGATTTGTAGCCCACGAAGCGTATGCGTTTTCTGATAAACACCTGAAATTTGGATGCCATCGGTGATGCTGTCATTGTTATTGATGACGCCTGCTATTTGTAAACCTTTGGCGTTTCCTTTTACGGCATTCATGACACCGCTGATTTGAGTCCCCGTGACATTTTTTGATACTGCATTGACTACTCCAGCAATGTGTAAACCATCGACATTTCCATCATCAAAGTTAAACACACCACCGATTTCTACACCCTTGAGTCCTTTAGAGTGTCCACCTATGATATTGAGTGAAATTTTATTTCTTGTGTGGAAAGAAAGTTGTTTATTTGTGCTTATTGATGGTAACAACGATACAGAAAAGCTTTTAAAAATAGTATCATTTATATTTACAAGGTCAATATATTTCAATTTCATTTTACGCCAAAAATTCTCATTATAGCTAGACTTTGAAATCTTAGGTGCTGATGATATCCTGTCACTGTTCACTGAACCAAGCTGTAATTCCCTTCTTGTTAATGAATCAAATTCGGGGATTCTTTGCCTCGGAAACGAACGCATTTTGATGTTTAATGTTTGGCTACTAGAACCAACAATAAGCAAAGAAGTATCAAGGTAATTCTCTTTGGCAATATTGATTTTTATTTGCTTTGTACTTACAGGAACACTAAAAGCAAATCTTCCTTTTTTGTCAGAATTGACTAAAATTTTATGCCTTTTGACATAAATACTAGCATCGCTCAGTGGTTCGTTTGAGTTTGGATCAATGATTGTTCCTCTTATACTTAACGCTTTATTTTTAATATCTTTGATTGGTTTGACGATGATGTATTTCTCTTTAATTGAAATATGGATGTTTAGTGATGTCTCCAAAATGGGCAACACATCTTTTAAAGGTTTTTTGATAACCTGAATGGACACCTGCTGATTATCTTGAAATTCACTGTAAGAAAAGACCATTCCTGTTTGATTTTGTAAATCTCGAAATATGACATTCGCAGGCGTATTATTGTACTGAAGAGTGACTTCTTGATTTATATCTGATTGACTGTGTGAGACATTCCATACCAATAAAGTCAGCATACTGATGATGATTCTTATTGACATGGCTTTCCTTCTATTTTGTAGTGATGGTCTTGGTATTCATATTTAAAACCCAATGTTTCGGCTATAATAGTGATGATCGTGGCCACTTCTTCGTCAAAAAATTGTGTGGTTATTTTGCATTCGCCAATAGATTCTGGTGATAATTGCACATCTATCTCATATGTTTTTTCGAGTAAATCAACCACTTCCACCAAGCGTGTATCCTTAAAGTCAAACTTCAATACTTTGGTATCCAAATCGGTAATGATGGTCTTTTGTGAACGAATATACCATGCTTTTTCACCAGCTTTGATAATGATCTCGCTGCCATGTTCGTCATAAAGGCGCACGATACCCTCATTGACTACTACATAAACTGTATCGGAATCAGGCATGCTTTCTACACTAAACACCGTACCTAAATCTTCAATAAAAACACCATTGGACTCGATGATGAATGGCAAATCTTCATTGTGCGTCACTGTAAATTTGCCTTTACCACTTAATTTTAGCTGTCGATGCTCGGTACCAAAACCATTTTCATAACTGATTTTGCTATTTGATTGTAAGGTCACTTCACTTTGGTCAGAAAGCGATTGGGTGATAGCAGTTGAATTGGCTATCAATTCTACAGGCATTTTATTATCTTTCATTAGGAATACAACAGCCAAAAGCCCTACAACTAAAACAGCTGCTAATCCATACATCCATCCCATTTTAGGGCTTGGTTTTGGTTTAGCATTGAACTTTTGCCAAGCAGATTTTTTATCTGGTGCAGACCATTCTACATTTGAAACCATCAAAAACGACTGTTGCATGTTGTCAAAATACAATTGATTTTCTTTGGAGATTTGTTTCCACTCTTCTAGTTGCATCGCTTCATCAGGTGTCGCTTCTCCACAAAGATATTTGCTGATAAGATCATCTATGCTGTGATTATTTATGTCCATTATAAGTATGTTAATATCGTGAGGGCAATGATTTGGATATATTCTGACAAAGCGACTCTCATTGTCTTAAGTGATTTACCCATTTGGTTTTCAATAGTTTTGGGCGATAGATTTAGTTTTTCTGCTATCTCATTATACCTGAGTCCATCCATCCTACTCATAGAGAATATTTTACGACATTGTTCAGGAAGGCTTTCGATGGTTTCCTTTATTTTGTCGGCGATTTCTTGAATAATGAGTGTGTCCGTCACCGCTGTGCTTTCTACATTGGGGATGGTATTTAAATATTTCGTGGCGACTTTGTTGTGCTTGATTTTATTCATACACTTGAAGTAAACCGCTTTGTATAAGTAAGCTTTGATTGATGAGTGAATGACTAACTTGCTTCGATCATGCCACAAATCCATAAATACCGACTGTACAATATCTTCAATATCATTTTGATCCTTGACCATCGTCTGACAATATCGGTATAGTGCATCGTAATGATCTGAAAACAACTGCTCAAAAGTGGCAGTATCTACGGATTTGATTTCTTGTATGTATTTGATTTTATCATTCATAACATTGAACCTAAGGCATCCGCCCTTTTTATAAAAAAATTATTGTATCACTTCAAACATACTTATTATTGAAGATCATTAAAATTAGGAGCTAAAATAAAAAGTGCGTATGTTAAAAGCATCTTTCTCTTTCATTGGATCAGATTCTTAATCTACATACGCACCTAAAAATTTTAATTATCTATCCTGAGGAAATCACCATTCATGTTAAACTCTAGATCAATTCCAATATTTAGTTGGACATTTTGATTTCTATCATCCAATTCCCAGTCTGTGATAAAATTTGACGGATAGTTTACCGTCACATATTGAAGGATTTTTTCGGGAATAACAGAGTCAGGCAATTTAGTTATTCCGTCAATGTCAATTATTTCATTTTTTCGATTAAATTCTAAACTTACATTTTCGGAAAGAAAGACTTCATAAGATTTAGTTAATCCGTCTCTATCTTTAATTACCTGTAAAATTGTGTTTTTTGGAAAATGTGTCGAAATGTAACTCGTTATTTCACTTGAAAGGTCAGTAGAAGTTATAATTTCTTCTTTGTCACAACTTGTAAGTAAAGCAAGTGAAAAAATAAATGCTGTCGTCATGAAGAATGTTTTAAGATAAGATTTTTTGTTCATTCTATAAATATTTAGATATAATTGCTACTCTATTCTGGATTTTCGCATTCTCCATTCTTATTTTAAACTAATACTAATAAGTTTCACTATGTCAATGAATCAAAGAAATACTATACACAAAATATTAAGTGTCATCGAATGTTTCAAAAAGAAATCCCAAAATATAAAATTAATTTCGGTAAGATTAATACTATTCATTTCCCTTTGTTTGACTATATGAAAACAAAAGGTGGATTTACCCCTATTGGAAAATTAAAAGATTTAAAAATAAAATTTGTGTTGTCAAGAACTACGGACAATGAAAGATATATGTACTACGTACTTATGACCCTTTAAAAAAAATCAAAATCTTATTTAAAATCAGGTTTGAGGTATTTACTTTCCTTGTGAAAAAATTACAAAAGCAGAGCGCTAATTTGCCTTTTTCGAAAAATCCAAATTAAAATTGGAATTGATAATCAGTCCGTGATTGTTTTGAAATATGTTTTTCCCATCTATGAGCCTTCCAAACTGTATGATTTGATTCAAATAGCCTGCTTCTATCCTGATAAATTTATTAAATCTATAACCCATTAATACACCTATCCGATTTTGGTCAAAAACATTGGCATTGACATTGGGGCCGAAACCAATGAATATTTCATCATAAAATGCTAAGTATGGAGTGCGATCTTCAATGGCAGACCCTTTCAATGGTACTTGAACTCTCAACATATACCTGATTCTGTGTAATAAAGGGAATTCATCTTCTGACGTCACACTAGGCTTAGAGTATCTACCCACAAATCTTTGTTCCAACATGAACCTGTGTGAGAAATCAATAATTCCTTCTTTATGGCTGGTTTGGGCCATCTGAAAAATTCGGTGTTCTGTAAAATTTCTGCCCAAACTATTCAGTGGAATTTCTCCATAAGGCCAAGTTTCTATATGGGCATATCCTACTCTGAATAGTACTCTTGGATTAAGTTGGTAGTTCAGCCCAACCCTGATCAGACTTTGCTGCCATTTGGATATGATTTCATCTCGTCGCCATTGATACTCCGTGTGCAAACCCACCTTTGGGGACAACTTAATGCTGCCAAAGTAATTATACCAACCTATGGTGCCATGGGTATTGACCCTGTTATTCTGAGCAAATCCATTAATTAAAGTGGTGAAAACAAAAAAGCTGATTAAAATTTGCTTGTTCAATGATTTTACTTTTAATTAGGTCATACACTAAAAAATCTAAAATCGCATTTTATAACCAAAACTTTGATTGTCAATACCATTTAGATTCAACTTAAATTTATTATCATGTATATCAACAAACTTAAGATTTTTTAGTTCTCCCAATTCCAAAGGTACTTTTTTGAACTTGTTATTATTTATGTAAAGAGCTTCCAAATTTTGCAAACGCAATAGGCTTGTTGGTATTTTTTTAAGATTGTCATTTTCTAGATGTAATATTCTCAAGTTTGGAAGATCTTTAATGACATCAATACTTGCTTCAACATTCATATTCTTTTCATCATTGAGGTATATTTCATTGAGATTGTATAGGTTTGAAAATGAATTTGGCAACACTTTGAAATCATTGCCTGATAAGTCCAGTACTTTTAAGTTTTTTAAGTATCCAATCCCCTCAGGTATTTCTCGTAAATGGTCATTCTTCAGGCTGAGGTATTCTAGATTTTGAAACTTATCCCACATACTATCAGGTATAAATTCCACTTGCTTTTCAGTCAAATTAAGTCTGTACACTTTGTCAGGTGCTTTTAAGGCTTCTTCAATATTCGTAAATTCTTCCTTCTGATTAAGGAAATCTTTTGAGGTTTGTCCAGATAAAGACTGAAAAAAGAATATCCAAAACCAAGCTATAATCAATGGTCTTATGTAAAAATTCGTCATCATTAAAATCATTTAAAGTTTTGAAAAATATGAATGAGGCTATCTAAATAAAAATAAATAGACAGCCTCACTTAATCTATGAACTTACATACTAGGACTGAATGGTAAAGCAGATTTATGTACGATGATCCTGAGTTTACCATCTTTACCTTTTTTAAATACCCAGGTTTTATCTACCATGACTTCCTTACCATCCTTGTCCGTAACCCAAACATTACCCATAGTAATAGCTACAGAACCGTAAATTTGAATTCCTTCATTATTCGGTCCAGCATTATCATAGCGGGCTTTTACCCAAGGTGTCAATGCAAATCCTTTATCATTGGGATAATCAGGGTCGCCTCCCACAAAATATGCCAAAGCTCCCTTTTTGTCATTGCGAAAAGTTCGATCCCCAAATGCAAGCGTGGGTTTAAAAAACACCTTCCCATTATCATAGTTATAAGCGGTGGATAGTACCTGTTCTGCAAATGCTTTATAATCACCACCTTCTTCTTTGATCTGCCCTATTCTAACCAATGCATCACACCAAGCTTGCTGTGCTGCATTTACTTCATCATAAGTAATGACATCCTGAGCTCCTTCCTCCACATACACGAGACCAAGCTCTTCAATGACTTTTTGTACGTTTTCTGTACTTTGGTTGATGGCATTTTCTGCTTCTTGCTGTACTTTGTCACTAATTTGATTGCATGACATTAAAAAAAAGAGTGCAAGCATTGTTGGAATTAAATAATTTCTCTTTGTCATTGTTAAAAAATTATGGTGCCTACTTCTTAAAACGGTGTTCGGCTATTCCGTCATTATTCAATTATATAAATTCCGAACAAGTAAAATTACTTTAAAATTAAGGTTGGAATCTATTTACAAAATAAACAAATCCACAAACAAATGTTCATTTAATTTAATTTATAAATAATATGATTACTATAAACTAAATTAATGCATAGCAAGTATATCACTACAGTACTTATTCCTAATTTAATGATGAGAGAGAAATTGAATCAATAGGTTTCAAATTCCCGGAAAGGAGACTTCAAACTAAATGGAGAAAATATGTTTCGAAAATATTTGAAAAGTTATTAATGGGGCAAGTAAATATGCATCCAATCAAAATACTTATTTTGAATATTGACTTTTTCTTCTGATAAATAAGCTAAAAATGCTCTAGCTGCGGGAGTTAATGATTTGTTCTTTAACCATACTAGTCTCCAAGTAGCTACCGTCGGCAGATCGTTGATCGGAATGATTTTCAGGCTACCATCCTTGATTTGATCTTTCATGCCCACTAATGGCAAAATAGAGATGCCCATGCCTGCCAAAATAGCTTGTTTTAAGGCTTCATTAGATGTAAATTCGATTTTCTTAGTAGGTCTTACTTTGTTTTTTTCCAAGAATCTTTCAGAAATGAATCGAGTAGCTGAACCTTCTTCTCTTAACAAAAATGGATATTTATTCAATATTTGCATTAAGTTTTGATCATATTGATCCCAAATTTCTGTATTACATACTAAAAAAGAATAATTGGGCAACAATTCTATTTGTTCTACATCCAAATTGGGTGGCACTACTGTAAGCAGCGCAAAATCAGTCTGATTATCCTTCAGCGTTTCGACTACCACAGGTTTATTGCTGGTATCCATATATAAATCAAGCCCTTGGTTTTGCATAAAAAAATCACTTATAAAATATGGCATAACATATTTGCCGGTAGATACGATAGATATTTTTATCTTGCCTGAGAGCAAGCCATTAAATTGTTGTATCTTATAGTTAATTTCCTCTACCTCAAAAAGTATATTTCTGGCAGCTTTTGCAATTTCATACCCAAAGTCAGTAATGTAGACCTTTTTTCCGATCACTTCGGTAAGTGGCAAGCTAAATTGTTCCTGAAAATTTTTAAACTGGATGGATACCGCAGGTTGACTTAGATTTAGACTTTGCGCCGCTTTGGTGATAGACTCGTGATCTACTATGGCTATAAATACATTTAACTGATGGAGCGTATAGTTCATAAAAATAACTTATCGAAATGATCAAAAATATAAATCATTTTAAATAAACATCCAATATAGATTAATGTTTAATGACTATATTTTTCACCATATAAATCTAAATACCATGAATACCAAATTAATGTTTCTCGTTTTTATGAGTATTGCTATCACCAGCTGTGTGACGGTAAGACCAGGAGAGGTAGGGATGGTTCAATCCCTCGGTAGACTTTCTAATAAAGTCAAAACTCAAGGACCAGTCTTTTTCAATCCATTTACCCAAAGAGTAATTAAAGCATCTATTCAAACAGCCAACCTCGAACTATCTTTGAATTTACCTAGTAAGGAAGGTCTCAGTGTAAACTCTCAGATATCTATACTGTATCGTCTCGAAAAAAATAAAGTTCCTGATATCATTAAAGAATTAAGTTTAGATTACGAGCCTGTGATAGCAAATGTTTTCAGATCAGCTTCAGCAGATGTTTGTTCTCAGTTTTTTGCTAAGGACATGCACTCTGGTATGAGGGCTACCATAGAAGAAGAAATCAGAAAGAAAATGGACGTAATCTTAGGACCTCAGGGTATTGTCATAGAGTCAGTTTTGATGAAGAGCATTCAACTTCCTCCTGGATTAGCTAATTCAATAGAGCAAAAGCTTCAAGCTGAGCAGGATGCTATGAGAATGGAATTTATTTTACAACAAGCAAAACTGGAAGCTGATAGAAAAATCATAGAAGCTAAAGGTGCAAGAGATGCTCAGATTATCATGTCTGAAGGATTGACAGACCAAATCCTTAAGTTAAAAAGTATAGAAGCCATGAACAATTTGGCTAAATCTCCTAATGGTAAAATCATCATTACTAATGGGTCATCTCCACTTGTTTTGGAGCAATAACACGGAAGTTCTTTAAAAATTAGTTCATACACGTTTTGTTTTGTTAAATTTTTTGTTTTGTTAATTAATCCGATAAAACCCTTCATCGATAAAAGTATCATGAAGGGTTTTAGGGTTTTTTAGATGGCAATAATTAACGCGCATAACTTTCTTTAGAATATTACTTAACCAGATAAATATACTTATTATGTACTCAAAATTTACTTTTATTTTTATCACGGTCATGACCATTTCGAGTTGTGTGACTGTCAGACCCGGAGAAGTAGGCATGGTCCAATCATTAGGAAGACTTTCTGATAATGTTAGACCTCCTGGCCCTGTTTTTTTCAATCCATTTACTCAAAAAGTGATCATAGCTTCATTACAGACAGCAAATCTGGAATTGTCGTTGAGTTTGCCCAGCAAGGAAGGGCTCAGTGTGAGTTCACAAATTTCTATCTTGTATAAGTTGGAAAAAAACAAAGTGCCAGATATCATTAAAAAGTTTAGCCTTGACTACGAACCCGTGATTTCCAATGTTTTCAGATCTGCATCTGCTGATGTATGCTCACAATTTTTTGCAAAAGACATGCACTCAGGTATGAGAGCCAATATAGAAGAAGAGATCAGAAAAAAAATGGATGCCATCTTAGGTAATCAGGGAATCACCATAGAGTCTGTGCTTATGAAAAGCATCCAGCTTCCCCAAGGTTTGGCCAACTCGATAGAACAAAAACTCCAAGCCGAACAAGATGCAATGAGAATGGAGTTTATACTGCAGCAAGCCAAACTAGATGCCGAACGCAAAATTATCGAAGCTAAAGGGGCCAGAGATGCGCAGATTATTATGTCGGAAGGTTTGACAGATCAAATCTTAAAACTTAAAAGCATAGAAGCCATGAACAATCTAGCTAAGTCACCAAATGGTAAAATCATCATCACTAATGGAGATGCCCCTTTCGTGATTAAACAATAAGCATGGTTTACTTTTCACAGTTATATCATTGTAAATTGGTTTATACTTAGATTCTGCGGCAGATATCAAAATTTATTAAGCTGAATGTCAGTTATATATAAATAATATATACTGGGAACAGGATTTCTATTTGTCAGATTTATATATAAAGTGGTACCCCTAATTACTTTGGTTAGACCGGAATGTTTTTTCAATATTTCGATGAATCATTGGTTAGGGTTGCTAGTCCATTCAATCAATGTGTGGATGTGTTTGTTGTTTTAATACTTTTTATTTAGATAAGAAGAAAAGCCAGATTATATCTTGCTTTTATTTAAAAAGTATCTTGGTAAGAAGTAAGTAGTTTCATTGACTAAGTGCACGAATGTATCAATGTTTAATATTTAAAAAAAATTAATTACATTTGCATTGATTTATTCAATTATAAAATGTGACCATGCGTAATTTTCTTACCATTTTTGCCATAATTATTGTTTTTACTACTATTAATACAGCTCAAAAAACTATGAAATCCCCTCAGGATTTTTTCTCCAACTATGGCAAAACACACACTTTTCATCATCAGGTGTTGGAATATCTTCGCTACTTGGAGTCCAACTCTGACCAAATCAAGATAGTCAAAACGGGAGAGACTTACCAAGGCAGACCCATGCATTTGGTGTATGTATCTTCTGCAGAAAATATAAAAAATATAGAAGAAATCCGACAGACCAATCTTTACAACACAGGTGTATCTACCCAAAAGCCTAAACAAAATATAGAAAAAGCCATTGTGTGGTGCAGTTTTGGGGTGCACGGAAATGAAGCAGGCTGTACAGAAAGTGTGCCCAATATCATCTATCAACTGGCTTCTGGTACTGAAAATCGTGCGAAATCCTGGCTAGAAAATACCGTAGTCATTATTGATCCGAGTTTAAATCCTGATGGATATGATCGGTACGTACATTTTATCAAAAGTGTTAGTGGCAGCCTTACACATCCTAGTGTCACACACAGAGAACACCAAGAGCCTTGGCCATCTGGAAGATATAATCACTATATGTTTGATATGAATCGCGACTGGGCATGGCAGACCCAAAAAGAATCTCAGGAACGTATCGTAGCATACAACCAATGGATGCCACATATTCACGCGGATTTTCACGAAATGGGATATAATGAAAACTATTATTTCGCACCTGCGGTTGAACCATATCATCAGTATCTTTCTCCATTCCAAAGAAGTTTTCAAACCACGATCGGCAAAAACCATGCTTCGTATTTTGACAAAAACGGGTGGTTGTATTGGTCAAGGGAAGTTTTTGACCTATTCTATCCAAGTTACGGTGATACCTACCCATGCTATGCAGGAGCTATTGGTATGACTTATGAACAAGCTGGTAATAGTTCGTCTGGTCGTGCCATTCAATTAGAAAATGGAGATACATTGACTATTCAGGACAAAATTGATCACAATACAGTAATCGCATTATCAACCATAGAAGTGGCTTCTCAAAACCAAAATGACATCATCAAAAACTTCAAAAACTATTTTAATGAGAGTGTCACCAATCCCAAAGGAAAATATAAAACCTATGTTCTGAAGCAAAATCCATCATTAGACAGGCTTGCAAAGTTATTTGACAGAAACGGTATACGATATGGGTACGCCAAGGGAAAAACCAAAGCTACGGCTTATCACTATCAGTCCAAGACCAATGAGTCGTTTGATATAGAAGCTGGTGATATGGTCATACAAACAGCTCAGCCTAGATCTATCTATCTGCAAATCCTGATGGAAGAAGAATCCAAACTCAATGATTCGATCACTTATGACATTACGGCGTGGACGTTACCTTTTGCTTACAACACAGATTGTTATGCATTTACAAGTACGTTAAATACTGAGACAACAACAGTCAAAACCGTAAGGTCTTCACCTGTGACTACCAACAATTACAGCTATCAAATCCCTTGGAATGACCTGACATCGGCAAAAATACTAGCAGCACTACATCAAAAAGGTATCAAAGTACGTATGAATGTAAAAGACGCATCATTTAATGGTAAGCCTGTAAAACAAGGTAGCCTTTTTGTAAATAAAGGAGATAATGTGTATCTCAAAAATTTTGACAATGCTGTTTTATCCATAATTAAAAGTTTCGAAGTCAATGATTATATCACCCACTCTAGTGGTTTTTCGGACAAAGGTGGAGACTTAGGTGGCAACTATTTCCAAATGGTAAAAGCTCCTAAAATATTAACTTTTACGGGGCGAGGTGTGAGTGCCAATAGTGCAGGCGAAATTTGGTACTATTTTGATCAACTTCTACATTATGCAGTTAGTATGATCGATTGGGACCAATTTGAAAGAGCTAATCTAGACGATTACAACACGATAATACTTCCAGATGGGTATTTCAATATCTCAGATGACAGGATGCAAAAACTCAATGACTGGACTAAAAAAGGCGGAAGATTGATCGTCATTGAAGGTACGCTGTCCCAATTTGATGGTAAAAAAGGTTTAACTTTTGACAAATTTGCTACAGAAGATGAGAAAAAAGCAGATGAAGAAAACTTAAAAAAACAAGAACTCCAAGACCGGTATAATAACTTTGAAGGCATGGAACGAAGAAATATATCCAAAGGTACTGCAGGAGCTATCATTAAAAATGTAATCGATCGCACTCATCCTTTAGCATATGGATTAGGCGATACTTATTACAGCCTTAAAACATCTTCATCTACCTATAAACTCCAAAAAGGTTATTGGAATGTCATCCGAGTTCCTGAAAAATATGATAGTTATGGTTTTATTGGCAAAGAACTCAAGCCCAAACTTTCAGAAACTGTTTCTTTTGCTGTCCAATCTCACGGCAGTGGACAAGCTATCTATATGGTAGATAATCCACTCTTTAGATGTTTTTGGGATAGAGGTTTACTTTTATTTTCAAATGCAGTCTTCCTCAATGGATATCTACCATCCAACTATTAATCTCCGTTTATTTCTAACCATCACATAGTTATACGAATATCTATCACCCTAAACCATTTAATCAACCTAATCCAAACCCGATCATGAAAAGTTTTTTAGATATTTCACAAACTTCAGATTTTACACTATATAATATACCATTTGGAGTGTTTACTAAAGACGGTCATAATGCAGTGTGCACACGAGTAGGTGATACCATTATTGATCTCAATCAATGCGCTCATACCCGAATATTTGATAGCCTATCTTTGCCCAAAGGCATTTTTAATAAAGCCACTTTAAATGACTTTATAGGCTTGGGTAAATCAACCACATCTGCTGTAAGGAAAATTATTCAAGAAGCCTTGATGATGGGTGGATTTTTAGATAACGATATTTTTAAGGACACACCGGTCTTCATTGATGCGGATCAGGTACAAATGGTGCTACCCATACAGATTGGTGATTATACAGATTTTTATAGCAGTAGAGAGCACGCTACCAATGTTGGAATCATGTTTAGGGATCCTGCTAATGCCTTACTGCCCAATTGGTTGCATCTTCCAGTAGGATATCATGGACGAGCTTCATCTATTGTGGTTTCTGGGACAGACATCAAAAGGCCTCAGGGGCAAACCATGCCAGAAGGTGCAGAAAAGCCAATATTTGGCCCCAGTAAACAACTAGATTTTGAGTTGGAAATGGGTTTTGTAATCGGAAAAAACACCCAACTCGGTGAGACTATATCTACGGATGATGCAGAAGATTATATTTTTGGGTTGATGCTGTTTAATGATTGGTCCGCACGTGACATCCAAAAATGGGAATATGTGCCTTTAGGGCCATTCTTGGCCAAAAACTTTGCATCTACCATCTCACCTTGGATTGTTACCTTGGAAGCTTTAGAACCATTTAGAGTGTCTGGTCCTGAGCAAGAGCCGGAAGTACTACCCTACTTAAAATATGCAGGCAATAAGAATTACGATATTCACTTAAGCGTAGATATTGTCAATTTATCAGGACAAAGTAAAAGGGTATCCACATCAAACTTCAAATATATGTATTGGAATATGTGCCAACAACTTGCTCATCATACTGTGGGTGGTTGCAATATGCGTATAGGAGACCTCTTGGCATCAGGTACTATTAGTGGGCCTACACCTGATTCTTATGGGTCAATGCTAGAGATCTGCTGGAAAGGCACCAAGCCCATTCAAATGCCCGATGGTACGGAAAGAAAATTTATATTAGATGGTGACATAGTGGCGATGCGCGGATGGTGCGAAAAAGATGGAATCAGAATTGGATTTGGTCCTTGCGATGGTAAAATAGTTTAGCAAATGAGTTTTACTTCGTGAAATTTAAAATTTACCTAGCGCACATAAGTTACATAATTAAGTTTTACTTGGGGCTAAAGAAAATATCCTTTTCAGCATTACTTTATATTTAACACAAGGAGATGACAGCACGTATTAAATCATTTCATTTAAATCCGATAAGATAAAAGTAGCTCACTGTTGAAGCTATTTTAAGACGAGACAGCTCTTATGATACTCCATAGATCCTCCCACGCTCCTCCCATGATCCTCCCACCATACTCCATAGATGGTATAACGGCATTCCTACTGCATTCCTACTGAGTTCCTACCGAGTTCCGACTGCATTCCGACTGCATTCCGACTGAGTTCCCACTGAGTTCCCACGAGTTCCCACTAAATTCCCACGAATTCCGACTGAGTCCCACTGAGATGTATGGTTAGAAGCAATATTCATTAATCTTTTTCTTAAAAAAATTGTATATCCGCCTAGTAGGCAGTCATTTCTATATCCTCTTTATCTGTTCAAAGAATTAATGGTTAATACTGATTCTGGTTATCTTAGTTCTGCATTTTTAGTTCGAGATGGCTTTATCCTTTGATTCCATGTACCTGAGCTAATTCCTGCAACTCAAGTACATTTTTCACACTTAATTTATCAAAAATTTTAAACTTATAAGTCCCAATGGTTGAAGAATGTAGATTTGTAATATTTGAGACTTCTTTACTACCCAATCCTCTCAAAAAATAAGTCATGATCTCAAACTCCCTTGACGAAAGTTTTTCAAAAATATTTCCGCTTTGCCCATTTAAGGCATCATTGGTCATGGCCTGAACCATATATCGGGAAAGATATCGGTCACCACCCAAGACGATATGAACAGCTTTAACAAATTCTTCATTACTTTCCTGTTTGCTTAGATAGCCCATAGCACCTAATTTTAAAAAACGCTTGGCATACATCTCTTCCGAACTCATGCTGAAAATCAAAACTTTCTGCTCCGGATGAATGCCAAGTATTAAATGTAATAAATGATATGTATCTGTATCAGGCAGATTTACATCCATAATGACAAGGTCGAAAGTCTTTTTTCGCAATATATCTACAGCTTCATCCCCATTTTTGCAATTTTGCATTTCAAATTCTAACTTACATGCATGAAATATAAGTTGAATGCCACTAAAGACGATTTGGTGGTCATCTATTACTAAAATAGACTTCAATTTAGACATAATTGTGTTTTGAATAGCGCAAATGTAAGACAAACCTTACTACAAATGAATAAATATACAATTATGTTTGTATAGACAATTTACTATACCGAATGCGAAATATATACTAATGCAGATAAATTCAAATCAATTTACCCATTTGTGCAATAAGTATTTTGATTTGAATTATGTTTTTTAATTACGCTACTTGACCTCTGAGATACATGCCTATAGCAGCGCCTTTATTTTTGATACCTAAAACACCATAAATATCTTTAATATAATATCTTATGCTATCTATGGATGTATCCATCTCAAGAGCTATCTGAGAATAAGATTTACCTTTACTCAACAAATCCAATACAATCAGACTTTTGGGTTTTAGCCTGGATACTTCTAACCTTTTTGGACTTGAAGTCTGAAAACAACCAAAAACTAATGCTGTCAAATCAGGGTGGATAAACTTTCTTTTAGTAAAGAGCTGTGTAATAGATACATAGAGTTCCTTTTCTCCAGCATAGTGTGGAATAATACCATCGACTCCAGAAGACATCCAAGCTGCTATATCAGTCTCCACCATTAATTCCAAAAAAGCTAGTATGAGAATATCAGGTCTTAATTCTTTAATTTCTCTGACCATGTCTCCTTTTTCAGGATCAAAAGTAGTCGAATCTACTAAAACTATATCCGTGATGGTATTGTATTGCTTATTAAACTCACTGACTTTGTGTCCAGAATAAAACAACATAACATCCGGATAGCTTTTATTTAACAATTTTACGTCTTCCAGAAATGAATCCCTGAATGACAATGCTGAAATACGAATCATAAAATACAACGGGTTTAAAAATAAAATGCAAAGTTAATCAACATCACCTTCAAACATTATAGTATTTTATAATATTATTTTATAGTAAAATATCTACACAAATATGTTTAACAAAAAAGGTGCTGCCAACCTACGCCAACAGCACCTTCAAAATATTTCAATCTAAACACAAAAACTACTCGAGTATAATCATTTTTTTAGTTTCACTGTAGTTTCCACTGTCAATTCTGTACATCAGCACTCCTGTGGTCCCCAATTCTGAAGATTCAAGCTTGATACTGTTTTCACCTTTGGAGTAGGAACCGTTTATACTTTTGATTACTCTACCCGTGATATCAGTAATAGTCAATGTTGCATCTGCTGCTTCTGGCAATACAAAGCTGATCCATGTGGCACTTTGGAATGGATTTGGTTTGTTTTGTAACAATGCAAAGGATAAAGATTTTTCACTTCTAGAGATCAAATTGATATTTTTTGCTTCGAACTGTGCTCCATATGCCACTGCAGGAGTTATCGCTGAAGAAATCTGTATTACTTTATCCGTTGTATGATGGTTATTAGCACGGAATATCAAAGTAAACAACTTCTCTCCTTTTTGAAGTGAAACCGCATCTTCCTGATTCCAACTTGTCGTGATGATACCTTTTTGTACTCTAGTCATTCCAAAGTTTGATTCGTTTACCGCTAATGCGCCTGATTCCACAGATTCTAATGTGTATTGTTCAGGGTTAAATTCCATGGTAAACTGATATCCGTAAACATGATCAAAAACATCTGCCATGACAGGGACTTCGATCCTTTGATTGTTTATAGGCTTGACCTCAGTAGCCAATATTAGAGGACTTGAAGCTCTATTTTCGGTAACGGCATTATTGGCATTGATGGTTGCAGATGCATTGACATCACCTATTTTGATAGCTTGGAAATTCTGCCCAACTTTATTGCTATTTAAATTGGCATACTGATATTTTTCTATGAAAGGAAAAGGATTATTCGCATTAGCAAAAGTCTGATTTGCGGTGATAAATCTCCAAGATTTCTGTCCATTTGGAAAAGCTTCTGTAATACCTAAAATCGCTTTTCTAATAGACACCAAGTCGGATGCTGTCACTTTACCATTATTATCTGCGTCAGCGGCAATGATGAGTTTTGAATCGCTCAAAGTTTGGATGCCTAATATATGTCTTTGTATCAATACCATATCTAAAGTGGAAACACCGTTGAGCAAGTTGGTATTGTCAGATACAGAAACTTCATAAGTATTTCCTGCGGTAAGATTATTTAAAGAAAACTGACCATTGACATCTGTATAAATGGTTTTATTTCCTTCTGGCTTGTTACTTTCAAGGGTAACTTCTGCATTTTTGATACCTAAACCATTACTACCTGCAAATCCTTGAATAGCGATACTTGACGAATTGACGTCAGGACATACACCTGCATTGTCTTGAAGAACAATAATAACAGTACAATAATCCTGATTACCAGCCAAATCCGTAACAGTCATATCTAAAGAAACTTCTTGTGATTTTCCATTAGGAATATCAGCACAGTCAAACAATAATCCTGAAGACTTAGATGCAGGTAACCAAATCTGTGCTGTTCCTGCATTATATTCAGCCAATGTTGCTCTAATTCCATTTCCTTTGAAATAATGCTGAACATTCAATAAACTATCCACTGGTGTAGCACCAAAAAATGTAAACCATAAATTTTCAGGAGCCGTACAGTTGTCAAAAGATCCTTTATCATAATCTCTTGCCCAAATACCAACCGTACCATTGGAATTCATTACCGCAGTGGTCAATGAAGTAATACAGTATGGTGTTGGTTTTTTGGCTTCTACTACATTAAGTTTATGGGTACAAAATGCTCTATTGCCACATTTATCTTCAGCTGTCCACTTGATAACGTATCTGCCAACAGCAAGATTTTTGAAAAACCTATTGGTTGCTTTTGTTTCTATAGGCGTCACACCATCTTCTCTAAATAAAGTATAAGACCAATTCAGATTAGTGTTGTCTTCTGGACAATCATCAATGGCTGTCATGGTAAAGTCCACATCACCTTCACAATTGCCATAGACCGGAACTGTTCTGTCTATACATCCATCCAAGGTCGTTCCACTAGCCCCAACAAACTGGGGAATAACGTCATTTTGAAGCTTGATAATCTGAACGTGCTCATACCATCCTTCACCATATACTGGATCTAGATCATTGTAAGTACACCAATCAATTACGGTCCAAGTTCTAAGTACTTTTTCGCAAGCCCCATCTACAAACTTGAATACCTGATCTTTGTGATGTGCAGCGACTAAACTACAGTTGTCATCTCTAAATGTAGGTTTATCAAATCCTCCAGGTAGTGATGCAGGGTCTAGTACAGAAAAACATTTCTTAGTTTCATAATTTCTAGGCCAAGTAATATCTGAAGGTCTGAAAGGATTTCTGTCCACCAAGGTGATCACTTGTACACATGTATTTTTGAAACCTTGCTTATCTTCAACCGTCCAAGTACGAGTAACCGTTCCGACACCACATTGATTGATCTTAACTACATCTTTATGTGTCACATTAATTACTTCACAATTATCTACATATTCTGGTCTTTTAGTGAAGTCCAGATTAGTAAAATCAGCCTGACAATCTAGGGTAAGGTCAGCAGGACACTTCGTGATATAAGGTGGCAACTTGTCTTCAACCCTGACTTCTACCATACAAGAGTTGCTATTGCCATGTATATCGGTTACTCTGAGTTCTACCATCATGGTATTCCCTACTTCTTTACAACAAAATTCAACATATGGTGTAAAAACAGTAGTTCCAAAACCACACGAATCAGCCATTTTTCTGACTTCATATCTAAAAACACCACAATTATCTACACTACCGTCATCAAAAGTTATAGCTTCTACTACGGCAATTCCATTCCCAGTGATAGATGTCACTGTAAGTCTATCACAAACCGCATTAGGTCTGACGTCGTCTACCACAGTTACTTTGTAGGTACAAGAAGACATGTTTCCACATTCGTCAGTAACTGTCCACTTAATCCAATTGTCACCCAAATTCAGGGCACTAATTGTACCTGTCAATTGATTAACGCCGGTGGTAACAAACTCAGAATCCACCTCATTAAAACTGTTATATGACAATACATAATCTAGATTTTCAGAGCATTCTGCAAGAATAGTCGGATATACCGCAACATATCTAGCGGTACATGAGTAATCATCTGTAGAGACGGTTACATTATCAGGACATTCTAACTCAGGACCTTCATTATCTACGACCTTGATTACCTGATTGTGGACAATCACATTGCCACTACACCACTCTATTACTTTATGTGTTCTGAGGAGTTTATAAGAATTAGGACAAATTTCAATTCTAATATCAATTGGGTCAGCAATCTGTACATTATCACAGAAATTTCCGTCAGGCAATCCTGTCACTGATACAGGTGGTATAGAGTCTGCATATATAAAACAAGATAATGGTTCTGGATTTCCGTCTAACCCATCAAAATTTGGTGGAAATACCAAGGTGGACAAGCTGTTTCTGTATACATAAATTCTTTGGCAACATGGCTCTGCAGGATTACCATTGATGTCTGATCCAACCCAACATCTTTCGATGACCTTAGAATAAATGGATTGACAGTTTTCTTCTACAATACGATCTGTGTATGTCAAGTTTGCAGCCACACAATTATCAATTCCTGTTACTCTGTAAGTATTGTCAGAGACATGCACAAATGTAACTTCATTGGGTGTTGGAAATAATACTTCATTTCCTTCTTGGCCAAACACTAAGTGTACACTATTAATCGTACCTGAACCTCCAGGTACTAAATCAAATATTGATACTGTCCACGTACCAGACAACTCCTTTCCATTAAATATAGAAAGTGCCTGCACAGGTCTAAATCTACCCGCAATAGCAGGAACAACAGCTGACTCACATGAGAGCAAATCTCCACCATCATCAAAAGATGCTACCATATTATCACCATCACACCCAATGTTAAAAAACAAAGGAACTGTAACCCCGTCAGGAGATGTAATTTCAGCAGCAAGGTGAGATACGTTAGGGTGTGTAATATCAATAAAAACATCTAAATCTGTAATCAAAGTACCTTCTTGAAATTCTCCTACGGTGATGGCAATATCTTTTCTTCGTGTAGGTTCAGTACCAATAGTACCTTGACCTGTGGGAATAATAGCCGCTATAGGAATCTGCTCCGTTATTTCAGATCCAGGTCTTAGGTCCGACTCACAGTTGGTATATATATCTTCACAAACCAATAGTGGTCCAAGTTTATCTTGAACTAAAATCTCTCCCCAACAACTATTGCCATTAGCACTGATGATCTGAGTTTTAAGTCTTTGGCCTATATTGGCTCTAGTCACTTTATTTTGAAGATTTTGGCCATTTACGCCGATAATTTGGACGGTGTATTTATCAAAACAACCATAATGATCACCTTCTAGCAACATATCCGGAGTGATAACCAATTCACAATCTTCATCTAATGAAACCTGTACTAAATCGTTACAAGCCAAAGTAGTATTGGAAGTAGCAAATTCATTGACAGTGATTGTAAATGGACATGCAGTAGAATTACCGTTGGCGTCTGTTACCACATAGGTTAATGGAGTAACTCCTAATGGGAAAACATCTCCTTCTTCAAAATTATTAAGCACATTTTGATATCGGTATGCATCTGGCGTACCTAAAGCGTTGAACACTACCGCATCTGGAGTGATACCCGGCGAACCTGTCCAGATTTCTTGATTATATGATGGATTACATCCTATGGGAGCACTTACATTTGCTATAGCGCCACCAAAGTTTCCATTATTATTCATACCCATTTTAAAGACACTCACACCAGGCGCACTTGCTACCACTTCCATCACAAAAGTGGAGAGTGCTGGAATTTTTATGTCAGTTCCTGCAGGTACAGTAATAGTGCGAACTACCCTATTTGAATTGGTAATGGTAGTTCCGTACGTACCTAGTAAAATACCTGATGTAGTATAAAAGTTAAATCTAACAAATGGGCTGTTGGATGCTTCGTACACACCTAAGTTTATTGTAGATATTCTGATATCTGTGGGTCCACCATGAACAAATGTCCTTCTGTATCTTGATAAACCAGTAGCACAAAATCTCGTACTATTAATCGTCACTGTATTGTTGTTTTGATTAAAAGTAAGAGGCGTAGTTGCAAAATCCGGAAAGCTAAATCCAAAATCATCTACTTGTACACTACATTGACCTGATGATAAGTTAAAAACTAAAGGAGCAGGACATGGCATCAAGACAGTGGCCGATGTTGACGCCCAAGGAAAAAACTTGTCAAAAGACTTATCCGGGTGGGTCACAAAATCCCGGGACTCCTGCAAGAAACCATAACCATGGTATCCATCAGCAGACCAAGCTTTAGTATTTGTGGATAAGGCCACAAATAAAAGTAATACTAATGTTAAAAAATTTTTCATTTTTTTGTGTTTTACGAAAGAAAAGAATTGAAATATTTGCTCTTTAGATATTAAATAAAATATTAATAAATTATTATATAATTTATAATTAATTGATTTACTATTACTTAACATCATATTTGTATTTATATCTGAAATAATAAAATAACATGTTTAAATATTGCAAACATTATACCAATTTGTAATATATTCTTTACCCCAAAAGGGTTAATTTAGGTAGGAATACATATTTATAAATAATTACATAAGAATTATATATCTTTGGCCTATTAATAATCAATATGGAAGTCAACTCAAATCATTGCCTGAATTGTGGTCACGAATTAGAAGATCATGATCAATTTTGCCCTTCCTGTGGACAAAAGACCAACGCTCATGTACTTTCATTGGGAGAGTTATTGTCCAACTTTTGGAATTCACTCACCAATTTGGATGGTTCTGCATTTAATACACTTAAATATATTTGGGCGCCATGGAAACTGACTGAGTTTTATGTAAAAGGAAAAAGGATTTCGTATTTAAATCCTATGAGAGTCTTTCTGGTAGCTATAGTCTTTCATTTTGGTATTTTGATTTCTTCATTTGATCTGAGTTCAGGCCAAATCACCAAAGAATTGTACACCCAATATGAAAAAAACGTGTTATTTACCAATTATATGGAGATTAAGCAAAAGATAGACACTATACATTATAAAAATCTCTTAACTCAATTAGATTCCACCCTTTTTAAAGATGGATTATTAATTGAAATTGACACGGTAACCAACTTTAATTTTAATGGGACTGATTTTCACTTTACTTCCAGAGATATCGTTGAGTTATCAACTGACAGTATCTACAAAAAATATGGGTATGATAACTACATTGATAAATTGATAGCAAAACAACTGATACGGTCGCATAAAGACTCAGATAATACTATAAGGTATGTGTTGGGCAATTTGGTTTGGGCCATATTGTTAACTATTTTGATTTTAGCAGGATTTTTCAAATTATTGTACAGAAGGAGAAAGTCGCTTTATGTGGAGCACCTGATTTTTTTAATGAATGTACACTCCTGTGCATTTTTAGCCAATACTTTAGTAATCTTTTTATCAGGTAAGCTTATAAGTCAAGAAAATAATAATACAGAAATAGATTTAGGCGTAAGTTTTTTTATCGTGCCAACGATTATATTTTGTATTTCATTATATAAATATTATGGTCAATCTGTTATCAAGACTTCGATAAAAGCCATAATCATAGCCAGTATTTATTTGATTATAAATCTGTTTTTTATTATACTTACAGGTTTTGTTAGTTTTCTACTGTTTTAATCACTTTGTGTATGTACAAAACCTTTGAAGAACCGAATTGTTAGTATTTTTAATAAGTATTATGAACCAATATCATACCGTATGCAACTCCCTCAGTTAACAAAACTATACTATAGTATTGGTGAAGTAGCTGATATGTTCCATGTGGCTGCTTCTGTCATTAGATATTGGGAGACAGAATTTCCTGTATTACATCCAGCTAAAAACAGTAAGGGAGAAAGAAAATTCACAGTAAAAGACATCGAAATTTTACAACAAATCTATCACCTGGTCAAAGAAAAAGGTTTTACGATAGATGGTGCTAAAAAAGAACTTGAAAACCAAAAAATGGAAAAAAAGGAGATGAGTCTATTGCTCAAGCATCTGAAAGAACTCAGAAAAAAAGCTGTGGATATGCGGGATGGTTTGTAGGTACTGTGTCTTTGCCAATCTTAACTAAAATGTTTAATAAACACTTCTTCCTTTTCAGTAAGCAATCTAGACCAACCACGTTTTAAATCTTTTTTGGTCAATCCTCCGTAAAAGGTGCAATCCACTTTGTTGATTTTCAAATCATGACTTTGAAACAACGCATACACATCTGCAAAACTTCCTCCCATCAATTCTAATCCTAAAATAGTTTTTTGGCTTGGATCAGGAAAACCTAACCCTAAAACCCTTAAGCCTTGTTCTTGGGTTTGTGTTGTTAACTTATCTAATACTTCCTGTTCAGCATCCATATCTAGAGTAATTTCATACACAGACTTGATTTTATGTCCTGGTGTATTCAATTTAGACATGAGCTCCATATCATTGGTCATCACTACCAGACCACAACATTCATCTGTGGGATGATTTATAGGTTGCAGTGGTGAGTCATGCCACTTTTTGGTCAAATCTTGGAGAGATGGGGCATCATTTTTTTCATCTGCAAAAATCGCCGACCTTTGCGATTTATTGATCAAAGCATACACGTAAGAGACCTTGGGTACAATCACTTTATTGCGCAGCTTGATGACATCGTTAGTTTTTACCTCATAAAATGGCTCTTTTACAACAGCATCATTTATGGTAACTAAACCTTTTTTGATCAGCTCCACCGTTTCCTTTCTAGTACCACAACCTGCTTGGGAAAGGTATTTATTCAATCTCAATACGCCACTATCTTCAGTCATGTTTCAATATTAAAAAGGAATTTCGTCCAGTCCTGATGGCGCAATATTACTATCTCCAGAGTCCAAATCGGCATTCATCTTAGATGGTCTCGTAATGATGCCTCCGCTACCAAAAGGATTTACATTAAACACATCATTGAGATCATTATTAAATCCTCCTTCTCCCGGATCTTCAAATTTAACAAAATGGGGTACAAATCTCAGATTGACCGTACCTAATCCACCATTACGATGCTTGGCCAATATGATTTCAGTCAGGTCATTAGGTGTATCTAGCTCGCCCTCTCCTACTCCGTAATATCCTGGTCTATATATAAAGGTCACGATATCTGCATCCTGCTCGATAGCTCCAGATTCCCTCAAGTCGGAGAGTTGTGGTCGCTTCTCACCACCTCGACTTTCGACCGCACGCGACAACTGCGAAAGCGCAATCACGGGTACATGCAGTTCTTTGGCCAAACCTTTTAATGATCTAGAAATAGATGAAATCTCTTGTTCACGGTTTCCGTTCTTACCATTAGGTGGACCAGCCATCAATTGCAAATAGTCAATGACGATCATGCTGATATTGTGATTTTGCTTGAGACGTCGACATTTTGCCCTTAATTCAAAAATATTAATACCAGGCGTATCATCAATGTATATGGGAACTTGAGATAATTTATCAACTGCGGCATGAAGTTTACGCCATTCATATTCTTCCATCTGCCCATTACGGAGTTTGCTAGAGTTGATCTCAGCTTCCATGGATATCAACCTTTGTACGAGCTGCACACTGGCCATCTCCAGAGAAAAGAAAGCAATACCTCTACCAGCTTCAGCAGCATTTTTGGCCAATGACAATGTAAATGCCGTCTTACCCATACCCGGACGAGCTGCCATGATGATCAAGTCTGAAGGTTGCCATCCGTTGGTCATTTTGTCCAATTCTACGAAACCGGTAGTAACACCTGTCATTTCTGAGCCTTTCTGGCTGGTGGCTTCTATTTCTTTTTGTGCCTTAACGGCCAATGATGCCAAAGATTCGTATCCTGTATTTAAGTTCTGGTCTGAAATTTCATATAATCCACGCTCAGCTTCGTCCAAAAGCTCAAGGACATCTTTGGTATCTTCAAAAGAGTCGTGAATAATCTGGGTACTCACACGTATGAGTTCTCTTTGGATATATTTTTGAGCAATGATACGGGCGTGAAACTCTATATTGGCAGCAGATCCTACTTTATTGGTGAGGTCCATAAGGTAGCTAATACCGCCTACTTTTTCAAGTTGACCAGATTTTTTCAGAGATTCATGTACCGTTAGTAGATCTATAGGCTGAGATTTGCCAAATAATTCTGACATCAATTGGAAAATGACCTGATTTTTTTCGAGATAAAAACTCTCTTTCCTTAATATTTCAATGATAGAAGGAAAACCGTCTTTATCAATCATGATAGCTCCAAGTACGGCTTCTTCTAAAGGTATCGCCTGTGGCTGTACCCTACCATATAACAACTCAGAATCTCCTTTGCTCACGGTGAGTTTGTTGCTGATCGCTTTGAGCGTATTGGGAAAATCTGCCATGTGATGTAAAACGTATTAGAAAAATAAATAATAGCAAAGGTAAGTTAAATTTTTTAATATCGATTTTGATACTGAACTTTCCTTAGCAAAAATCACTGTGGATAACTCAAAAACAATGTGGATAACCTTTTGATTTTACAAAGTTCGCTCCATTAATGTTAAATACATAAAAGAAAATTTTCATTATCTAAAACAATTCTTGCTCCACATAACACATTGATAAAAGCATACATATATGAAGACCCAAATTTATATTAAGTAAAAAACAAATATGTAAATTATTTAATAATATCTTACAGCATTATTTTAAAAATGGACATTGAAAAATAATGTAAGCTATGTGGTATGTGGAAATTTTTTTATATATTTATATTCAATATATGATCTGAATAAACATTCAAAAGAATGTCGGGACGACTGGATTCGAACCAGCGACCCCTAGCACCCCATGCTAGTGCGCTACCAGGCTGCGCTACGTCCCGAAAAGGATGGCAAAGATATTAAAAAATAAAAAAATAAGAGGTAGATGTTCGATATTTTTTTTGAAGTGAATTTTGGCTAGTACCACCCCTAACCCCTCCAAATGATGGGAACTATTAGCTTTACAATTAATCATTCAATCTTATAAATTTAATTTGAATCTCAAATTTTCGAAGTAATATTACAAGTCTCCCCTTTGGGGAGATTTAGTGGGGCACTCAGCACAATTAAACATGACCTTATAATACTTTTAGATAGTGGGAGATTTCTGGCTAGTACCACCCCTAACCCCTCCAAAGGAGGGGAACTATTAGCTTTACAATTAATCATTCAATCTTATAAATTTAATTTGAATCTCAAATTTTCGAAGTAATATTACAAGTCTCCCCTTTGGGGAGATTTAGTGGGGCACTCAGCACAATTAATCCGGAATATTTAGATTAAATATTGAATCTAAAGTCTCCTTTATTTTCATTACCACAACACTTGAGTCGCTTATCACTTCTTCATTCGTAAATCTGATCACTTGAAAGCCAAGTTCATTTAGTCTTTCGGTGCGTAATGCGTCGTACTCCTTTTGTTGAAGATGGATTTTACCGTCTATCTCTATAACAAGTTTTTTAGTTAAGCATACAAAATCTGCGATAAAACTATCTATGATGTGTTGCCTTCGGATCTTGTGACCTGTCTTTTTATTCCTAAGAAGCTCCCACATTATTTTTTCTGCTTCTGTAGGATTTTTTCTCAGCGTATCTTTGAATTCATTTGTGAATCGATATGTTTTTGAATTTGCAGTATGGTATCTTGGCGTTTCCATTTCTTACCTTTTGTACAATGTATCACTACTCCAAAACCGCCACCGGTCTATCACCAAAGTAAAAGAAAAGACTCAATGCCAAAGATAGAATCAAATAACCCAAAACTATAAAAGAACCGCCTGGGATTACATTATCTATCCCAAACCAATGGTAATCATTAAAATAAAACAACAACATCGCCAACCCAAACTTGATAAACTCAGCCACTAAGCCAGACAAATCACCATCCATCAAGCTCGTGTATGCAAAAACGGTCACAAACAAAAAGGCTCCATAAAGTAAGATTAAGTCAAACCTAATATGGCCAATATTATTAAACAAAAACATCATAAATAAAAGCGTAACGACCAGCTGTGCAAATGACCAAACTCGAAAAAAATCTGAAGCATGAGTCTCATATTTGGGTCTATGCAACACATCTTTGGTATATGGCACTGGAAACTGCTCTTCCATATCTTTGGGTCTCCATCCAGTAGGCATAAACCAAATCCTAGCTTTGTCCCACCAGGATGAGGTGCGCCATGCATCTTTGAATAGCAACCATAGATGCTGATAATTAATGATCCAAGGATTCCAAGTGTGTGCTGCTCTCGTTATCCCATATACTGCGGGTTCATAGTCGAGTTCTTTTTGAAAAGTGCCAAATAACCGGTCCCAAATGATAAATATTTGACTATAGTTTTTGTCCATATAAACTGGATTAATGGCATGATGCACCCGATGGTGCGATGGCGTGACCAGAAAATACTCTAAAACACCCATATTGCCAATGAGTCTGGTGTGGTACCAAAACTGAGCAAACAATTGGATAGGACCTACTACTGCAATGACTTGGGTGGGAACTCCTAGCAAAGCCAATGGGATAAAAGTAAAGGTAAAAATCGCAAAAATTTCTGACACAGATTGTCTGAGTGCACATGAAAGATTGTACTCTTCACTACTATGGTGAATGACATGACGATTCCAAAACAAATTGATCTCATGACTCCATCGATGTATCCAGTATCCTGCAAAATCTATACCTATAAAAGCCAAGACATAAAGTAGCCAAGTAGTTTGGATCTCGATCAAGGCAAAATGGTTTACAAACCAATCATAACTTACAATGACGATACTCAATCCCAATACATCTTTAACCACATTGGTCAGCCCTGAACTCAAACTCGAGATGGTATCAAATAATCTATTTACCTTAAAATCCATAAAGCAACTCGCACCATGCTCTATGGCTATCAAAACCAAGAAAAAAGGTATGGCATAATTGAGTATTTGAGCGTATTGTTCCATATAAAATACCTTAGATTTTTACAAATTTATGAGATTGCATCTTTTGAGCATTGACCAGCTGAATGGTGTACACTCCAGATGTCAAGTTTTCAGTTATGACCATAACCTGATCTTGCGCTTCATTATTTTGATACACAATTCGTCCATTGATATCTGTAATGATTATCTGATCATGGCTTGAATTCAAGATATTGATAAAGTCGTCAACAGGATTGGGATAGATGGTGGCCACTGCCCAAGGTTCTACTTCTACACCCGATATAGTTGGCAATTCAAACTGGCTAAAAAACTTCCATATTTCTTCACTAGCTTTGAAATCCTGACTCGTTACACCGTTATTGATCGCAGATCCTGGCCAAGTATGTGCCCCGTTTGTAACCTTAAAGTGAACCACATCCTGACCATTGGAGCAATTTTTATAGGTCCATTTTTCTGTTGTGGTATTATCTGCTGCGATATTCGGTATCATTTCTATGACTTTATCATCATCACAGCCATTGTTGACGCGCCAAAATGTCAATACCTTGTCTATGGATTCTGATATACCTGGTGTACCTCCATAAGCTACCACAGCATCTGCAGTGCCGTGTATTTCCAAGACGGGAACAGGGCGCTTAGGATCACATTTATCCAAAGCTTGCCTGACCATACTCCCCGTTACTGAAGCAATGGCAGCCACCTTATTATTGAGTTCGCATGCTAGCCTATAACTCATAAAACCACCGTTGGACATGCCGCACGAATAAATCTTTTTAAGGTTAAAGCCATATTTAGTGTGTAAATCATCTATCAATGCAGATATGAATCCAACATCATCTGCGGTACTGCCAAAATTCCACCCTACATTCCAAGCTGACCCAATACCATTAGGATAGCAAACCGCAAAGCCTTCTTTGTCTGATACGGCATTCATACCTGAGTATATCTCTTGCTGAACAGCATTAGACGTAAAACCATGCAAATTAAAGACCAAAGGAATAGGCTTATTTTTGTCAAATTCCGGTGGCAAATGCAACCTGTAATTTCTGGAGACTCCATTGTGCTGCAATGTACCCGTAAGATTGGTCTGTGCCCATGAAGGTATAATAAAAAACAAAACCAATCCAAAAATAAAAATTCCTTTGTTCATAACCGTAACATTTGTTGGTAATAAAAAATCTTTACAAAGGTAAGGTAAAGTTTAGAAATGAATGGTGGAAAAGAAAATGATATTTTGTTTGATAATTACCAACAATAAAGTCAAATAATCATCCAACATCTCAGCCTATGCAAAACGTAAGGTAAGATACTATTTCTTTTTCAACCTGTAAACAACTTTCCAATTATTTTCTTTAATTTTTTCACTTTGATTTATTAGGAATTTAGCATGTAATGTATCATTTTTCAACAATTCTGCTTTTTCCAAATACTCTAAGTTGTACATGCCAGAAATTTCAAATCCAATTAAGCCCAATCTAATTTTTCTAAAGGAATTCAGCGTTTCCGCGATTTGAATTAAAAGATCGTCAAACCCTTTATGCCATTTTGGATTTAACGACCAAGTTTGGTATTCACATCCTAGAATCTTTTCGTAAATTGAAGAATATACCTTTTACTAGCGCAAATTTCTGCCTCTTGCAGAGCAGACAGGTGCAACTTATGCCTTTAACCTAATCCCATCAATCCCCCATCTTATAAAAATACCTAACCAAAAGAGAAATATCTTTTAAAAAATAATACTCCTTAGCATACTCTGTATTTTTATTCTTGTGATGATCTCCGCCATAATGCAATACTTTATCTATGGTAGCATATGGTATGATAGCTTTGGGCAACAAGGGCAAAAAATTATAATCGGACATATCGCCACCATATCCGATCCAGGTAGCATCACCCAATATTACTGAAACGGCATTAGAAAATACTTTTTGGCGAAAGCCTGTCAAAAAATATAGGATAGGAAAAAGCACTATAGCTAACACTGCAAAAAATATGTCTAAAATTCTTTTGAGTCTCAAAGATGCGCCTTCATTGATGGCGTACTTCATATCCATCGTATAAAATGCGCCTTGATGGTGTTTGCTAGATGACCCTATGATACTCAGCGCATCGTCACCACCTATTTTGAAGGAAATACCTGCACCAATAGCTGACATAGATTGCATGATCTCTTTCATGGACATATCTTCGCTACTATATACTACTTCCTTGATTTTCAATGTTCTGACGATCTCCGGTAATGCTTGGACGTCATTAGTATAAAAAGTATCTTTAGCCACATTTGCCGGAGCAAAAAAGTAAAACTCGTGGGCAAATGATACAGCAGTCGAAATAATTTCTTGGAGCTTCTTGCCATTTTCTTTTTGAGCTACGATAGCTATATTTCCGTCAATTCCTTGGAGTGTACTTGTGTTACCTTTTAGCCATTTTAAAATAAAACCTGTCAACAGAACAACCATACCTGCTGCAATGGTACCTAAGAGAATAATGGCTCTGCTAGATCTCCATGCTTCAGGTAGTAAAGCATATGCGGTTAATATGACCAAAGTACCCGAGAGCACCATTTTGATCGTAGACCATACTTTTGTTTTATCATCATAATGCCCGAGTATCCACAATACAAAGATCCATACTGCACTGTAGGCAGCCAATACGTAAACAATGGAAGTATCTGTATAATAATCTGGATTATTAAAATAGAAACTAGCCCAAAACATCTTAATTCCATACAACGCTACAAAAAGCAATACCAAATCCAAAATGGGTCTTACCAGTTCTTTGATGATTTTAAAAATAGCACTCAATACAGCACGCAGGTAGATACCCACGGTGATGATATTTTTAAATATTCGAGCATTGCCTTGACCGTAGTGTTTATTGACATAAATTTGCATGGCACCATAAAAAGTCTTTACGTAGTTGATACTTCCTTTTTTGGTACTTTCGCCTTTGTAATGAATGATGCTGGTCTCTGGATAATACCAAACTTGATATCCTGCCTGAAGTATTCGGTAAGAAAGATCTATGTCCTCTCCATACATAAAAAATGCTTCGTCCAGCAAGCCCGACTTATCCAAAGTCTCCTTTCTCATAAACATAAAGGCACCGCACAATACTTCTATTTGATGAGTCTCCATTTCTGGTAAGTAGCCCAAGTTGTATCCGCTGAACGTTTTAGATTTGGGAAATAAATCGGATAAATACGTCAGTTTGCAAAAGGAATTCCATAAGTCGGGAACTTTTCTTTTAGATTCTGGCAAGAAATTTCCAGCTCCATCGATCATTCTCACACCCATAGCGCCAGCTTCTGATCTTTGCTCCATAAAACGGTAACAAAGGTGTAGTGTATCTTCTTCCAGGATGGTATCCGGATTGAGCAATAACACATATTTCGAATCCATCATCCTTATTGCCTGATTATTGGCTGCAGAAAAGCCTACATTTTTTTCATTGGCAATGAGCTGAATATCAGGAAAATTGGATTGGAGTAAAGACACAGATCCGTCTACCGAAGCGTTGTCCACCACCCAAACTTCTACTTTCAGATGGGGCTTTATGGCCTTCCTGACAGAGTAAAGACATTGTTCGAGAAAATACCTGACATTGTAGTTGACAATGACAATGCCGATATCGTACTTATACATGGAATTTATGATTGAATCTGATATGGAATCCTAGAAACTATAGACCTTCCCAGTGTCAACTCATCAGCATATTCCAAATCACCACCGAAAGAAACACCACGAGCTATGATGCTGACCTTGACATTCAAGTCTCTGAGTAGTTTTGAAATATAATAAATGGTGGTTTCACCTTCTATGGTTGGGCTGATAGCCATAATCACTTCTTCTGTTTGCTCGCTTTTGATGCGCTCAATGAGCAGATCTATGGTCAAATCCTTGGGTCCCACGCCATCTAAAGGTGATATGACTCCTCCAAGTACATGATATTTGCCTTTAAATTGATTAGTGTCTTCTATGGCCATGACGTCTCTTGCATTTTCTACAATACAAATGACTTTGTCATGTCGGGTACGATCTTTACAAATTTCACAAGTATCGTGATCAGATATATTGGCACATGTTTTACATTTTTTGATATCCGTAGCCAGTTTACTTAGGGCTGCGGCTATTTTCAATGACTTTTGTCCGCCATCCTGCACCAAATGCAAAGCCAATCGGAGTGCTGACTTTTTGCCCACTCCAGGCATGGTAGAAAGTGCCAAAACAGCATCTTCCAATATTTTAGATGAAAAATTCATGGAGCAAAAATAAGATATTAAAGAATATTTTCATGCATCCTACATTTAAATTTTAGAAATAAATATACGAAAAAAAGTTGTATCTTTGCAGCCTAAAGTATAAAATTGAATGTTGGGCTTACTTAAAAAAGTCTTCTCAGGCAATCAAGCGGAAAATGGAGATGAAACGGAAATGGGTTTTCTAGATCATTTGGAAGAGCTGAGATGGCACGTAATCAGGGCAGGAATTGCTGTAGTATCTTTTGCCATTATCGCTTTAGTTTTCCAAAAAGAAGTCTTCGAATACATCGTTTACGCACCTAAAAAACCAGATTTCATCACCTATAGGTTGTTTTGTGCAGTATCCGATGCCACTTGTTTTTCACCACCTGAATTACCTTTGATTACACGGGAACTGGGAGAACAATTTTTTATGGGTATCACGGTGTCTATATACCTTGGCGTTATTGCATCTTTCCCATATATATTTTATGAATTTTGGAAATTTATCAAACCAGGACTATATGAGAAAGAATTGAAGATAGCCAATAGGCTCATCGGTGTGACGTCTTTTTTGTTCATATTGGGTGTATGTTTTGGATACTATATTATAGCTCCTTTTGCCATCACATTTTTAGGCAGTTATAGCGTGGGTACAGAAGCGGTCAATAGCCCTACCCTATCATCTTATGTCAATTATCTCACCATGTTTACTTTGCCTGTAGGTTTGGCATTTGAGCTACCGATCGTAGTTTATTTCTTGGCCAAAATTGGACTTGTAGGCCCTGAAATCATGAGAAAATACCGTAGGGAAGCTTTTTTAGTTATCTTTATAGTTGCGGCTATCATCACTCCGCCTGACGCCTTAACACAAATTTTAGTCGGTATACCTATGTATATACTTTACGAAATATCCATTAGGGTAGCGGCCAACGTAGTAAAAGACAATGAAAATTCACAAAAGCAACTCTCGTAATGCAAAGAATCTCTTCCAATTTTACAGTTTTCTTTAAGCTATTTTTACCCACGGTCTGGATTGTATTTTTCACAATTTTTATCATTTCTATTTTCACCATAGATAGTCAAACACTTCCTTTTTTGACATCGCCTTATTTCAAATATCCATTTCTATTTGGATACCTAGTGTTTTTTACTTTGATTTACTTCACCATTATACAGCTCAAAAGAGTAGAAATGGGTCCTGAATGCTATTATGTTTCCAATTATTTAAAAACATTTAGACTAGTGTATGATGATATCGAATCTGTAAGTATCATTCCATTATTCAGATTGCAAATCATGACTTTCAAGCTTAAGGCTAAAGGTAGTTTTGGTCAAAAAATAACTTTTCTGGCCAGCAGACAACTTTTCGAATTGTTCGAACAGAGTAATCCTGATGTGGCAGCCTATCTAAAAAACATCACTAAATAAGTTATAATAAAGTCTTATGTCTAGTAGAGACACCGTTGATACCAAACCCAAACTAAGTAAAGAATCTCTAAAGAAGTCTATTCGAATATTCAAATATATCAAGCCATATTTGGGGTATTTTATTGCCGCCATGGTTTTTTTGGTAGCGGGTAGTTTGATTTTTATGGCTTTGATGGGTTTGCCTGGGGAAATGGCAAATACAGCTATTGGTAAACCTAAGTTCAATTTAAATCTGGATGTCAAAGATTATGGTTGGATTTTTTTAATTGTTTTGATATTCCAAGGAATATTAAGTTATTTTAGGACTTACTTTTTTGCTATCGTATCAGAAAAAGGTATGGCTGATCTTCGCAAAGATTTATATGAAAAGATTATTACCCAGCCCGTTACCTTTTTTGAAGAAAAAAGAGTAGGTGAATTGTCAAGTAGAATAACAGCTGATGTTGAACAATTACAATCTGTTTTCTCTATTACGTTGGCAGAATTTATAAGACAACTAGTCATTTTAATCTCAGGAATTGTAATTATATTTCTATGGATGCCCAAACTCTCCATGATTATGCTACTCACATTTCCCGCTATAGTGATTAGTGCTATGGTTTTTGGAAGATATATTAGAAAATTATCTAAACAAAGGCAAGATGAACTAGCTAAAACCAATACCATCGTGGAAGAAACCTTCCAATCATTCACTATCGTAAAATCTTTTGCTAATGAATGGTACGAATCAATGAGATATGGAAAAGCAGTAGATGATATCGTGAAAATATCCATGCGTTTTGCAAAAATCCGAGGCGTATTTTTCACTTTTATCATTACGGTACTTTTTGGTGGTATATTTTTTATATTATGGCAAGGCGCTCTTATGCTTGAACGTGGAGAAATGGAAGCCGGTGATCTCTTTTCATTTATCATGTACACGGGTATTTTAGGTGGCGCTATAGCAAGTTTTGGTACACTTTACACCCAAATTGCTAGTGCCATCGGAGCTACCGAAAGAATTCAGGAAATATTGGATACGCCATCAGAATTGCCCATCCAAAAATCTGATACTGTCACAGATTTAAAAATAAAAGGTGATGTCCAATACCAAAACGTAGTATTCTCCTACCCTACACGTAAAGATTTGACCATACTTAAGGGTATCAATATAGATATCAAATCTGGTCAAAAAATAGCTTTAGTAGGACAAAGCGGTGGTGGAAAATCAACTATTGTCCAATTATTGATGAAGTTTTACAATCCAGATTCTGGCAGTATTTTGGTAGATAATAAAAATGTCAATGACTATGACTTGACTCAGTTTAGAAAAAACATTGGCATAGTACCACAGGAAGTTATTTTGTTTGGTGGTACCATCAGAGAAAATATAGCTTATGGAAAACCCAATGCTAGCGAAGAAGAAATCAACATGGCTGCACAACAATCTAATTGTCTGGAATTTATTCAATCTTTCCCACAAGGAATGGAAACCATTATAGGCGAACGTGGTATAAAACTTTCCGGTGGTCAAAGACAACGTGTTGCTATAGCGAGAGCCATACTTAAAGATCCTAAAATCCTCATTTTGGACGAAGCTACATCTTCTTTGGATGCAGAATCTGAAAAATTAGTTCAAGAAGCATTGGACAAACTCATGCAAAACCGTACTTCCATTATCATAGCCCATAGATTGTCCACTATCAGAGATGTAGACTGCATATATGTACTCGAAAATGGACAAATGCTAGAGAAAGGAAATCATCAAGAACTTATGTCTAAGGAAAATGGAACTTATGCCGCGTTGGCCAGGCTGCAGTATGAATTGAACTAATTAAAGTAACTGAAAGATTGGAAGTCACACAAAAATATATCAATCCATTTACCGATTTTGGTTTTAAAAAACTCTTTGGCTCGGAACCAAACAAAGACCTATTGATGGATTTTTTAAACGAACTTCTTCCAGAAAAACACAAAATCCATACACTGACCTATTCAAAATCTGAATTTCCGGGTCTAGATATTAATGAAAGAAAAGCTGTATTTGATATTTATTGTGCCAACGAACATGGCGATAAATTCATCGTGGAAATCCAAAGAGCAAAGCAAGTATACTTCAAAGATCGAAGTATTTTTTACAGTACTTTTCCCATCCAAGAGCAAGCCATAAAAGGTGAGTGGAATTTTAAATTGGCGGCAGTTTACACTATTGCCATTCTTGACTTCGTCTTTGACCCTACAGTTCATTTCCAGAGTGTTTTGACAACCGTACAATTAAAAAATCAAAATAATCAGGTCTTTTATGATAAGTTGACTTACATTTACTTACAGATGCCATACTTTATTAAAACAGCCGATGAATTGGAAACTAATTTTGAAAAATGGTTGTTTATTTTGAAGAATATTGAAAGATTGACAGAAATACCTGATAGGTTACAAAATAAGATATTTATGAAATTTTTTGGTGAAGCCGAAATCGCCAATATGGCAAAAGAGGACAGAGCAGCTTACGAACACAGCCTAAAAGTCTATCGTGATTTAAAAAATGTAACTGATACTGCCTTTGAAGATGGTATGCGCAAATCTGAGTCACAACTGATTCCTAGATTGGAAGAGATAGAAAGACTTAGAAAGCAAGAAGAAAAACTGAGAAAGCAAGAACACAAACTAAGAATTGAAGAGCAAAAAAGGCGACAGGAAGAGCAAAAAATGAGACAGGAAGAATCTAAAAGGACATCACTAAGTGTACAAAAACTGCATTCTCTTGGCATTACGATTCAAGAGATAGCAGAATATTTAAATATATCTTTGGATGAAGTTGAACAATATTTAAAATGATTTTGCATTCATTTTAAACCTTAAACCCTAATATTTTAAAAAATAGCTGAAATCTTAAATATCATAAAAAAAGAATCCGAAGACATCGATTTTTATTCTTATTAACTTCTATAATAACGTAATACATGTTCCGAAAAATAATCAGTTTAATTATATTATCTTTCAGCTTTACTGTATCAAATGCACAATTTGGTTATGGCTTTACGGCAAGCAACGACTTATACCATAGATATAAAAATCCTAAAAATGGCGACCTAGACCCATCAACAGGTAGTGCCATTTTAAATCTTGGAGCAGGCCCAAAAATCTGGTTGGGAAATAAAAATGTTTCCTTTTCTCTCGAAGGTCAGGCAGTAATCGGATTTTTAAGTTTATCATCAAAGGAATACAAAGGTTTGGGTAGTATCGCCTTTCCTTTATTGGCCAAATTAAATTTTAAAGGTCTAAGCACATTCGACCGAGAAGGTAAGATGGGATTTAGTATTGGAGGCGGAATACAATATAATAAGACCGAATTTTTTGGACTCACTGATGAATTTTTAAAGAAAGGAGTCATGAGAGACTTTTTTACTACTTATGTCGTTCAAGCAGGCTATGGATTTGGTATTAGTGGATTTACTGCTCATGGAATCGTAAGATATGGTTTTAATCCTGACGACCATTCAAATACGCTTAATATTGGACTTCAATATGACTTCAACAGACCCATGCTTAAAAAAATAACCAGCCCAGAAAGCGAATTATAAATGGAAATCAGACAGGAATCCCTAAAAGCGTACAACACCTTTGGCTTGGATGCCACATCTAAAGGCATTATTAGTATCAATAACGAGCAAGACCTTTTTGAGTATTTAGTACAAGGTTTATCTCCTTCAAAAATACTGGGCGGAGGCTCTAATATATTAGTTACCCAAGATATTGATGCTTACATTCTAAAAAACAATATCAAAGGCATAGAAATCATTGATGAAGATGATGATCAAGTTATAGTGAAAGTTGGTGCAGGAGAATCTTGGCATCAGTTTGTATTATGGGCACTATCGCACCATCTAGGCGGCGTGGAAAATTTATCTTTGATACCGGGTAGTGTAGGTGCTGCGCCTATGCAAAATATTGGGGCATACGGTGTGGAGCAAGAAGCCTTTTTTCATAGTCTGAATGCAATAGATATGATCCATGGCATCAGAAAGACTTTTTTTAAAAATGAATGTCATTTTGGGTATAGGGAATCTATATTTAAAAATGAGCTCAAAGATCAATATTTTATCACCCACGTCACCTATATCTTAAGCAAGAGAAATCACCATTTGCATATAGAATATGGGGCTATCAAGGAAGTACTCGCAAAAAATGAAATTTCTACTCCAACAATTAGAGACGTTTCAGATGCAGTCATTGAAATACGCCAATCAAAACTTCCGGATCCAAAAAGAATTGGCAATGCAGGCAGTTTCTTTAAAAATCCTGTGATTCCTATATCTCAATATCAGGATTTAAAATCCCGTTTTCCAGAAATGCCATCTTACCCAGTTGATGAATTATTAATAAAAGTACCCGCAGGTTGGCTCATTGAACAAGCAGGTATGAAGGGATATACAAAAGGGCAAATAGGAGTGCATAAGCTACAAGCTTTGGTCTTGGTCAATTATGGTGGTGGTCAAGGAAATGACCTTTGGCAGCTTGCTCTAGATGTACAATCAAAAGTACTTGAAAAATTTAATATCAATATCCACCCAGAAGTCAATATTTGGTAAATCCTTGGTCACTATAATCTCTAAGCTTACATATTTTCATGAGCTTCCACGATTTCTAGGGCTGCTTCTACATCAGACTCATGTACTTGAATAGCAATATGATTTTCTATAGGAATGGGATTTTGGAGATCTTTGATAGGGAATGTATTTATTCCTGCGTTATCTAATGCCGCCAAAATTAAATCACCCATGATCTGATCATGATAGGTTCTGATGGTAACAAAATTTTCTGTATTCATAACTACCTTTTTTGACTACAACAATAGTATTTGAATTGGAGTTCCCTTGTATCCATAAAAATTGAACCCAAGTGATACAAATCATAAAATTAAAGTCAAAACGTAACCCAATACGTCAGATTGAATGCCTAAAACCTACGGATTCTTAATTTTTTTCTTCAAGATATATTTACTTCTGATATCATCGTCGTTCATTCTAATATTTTCAGCATTAAACAATTCATAACCTATATTTATGAGGAAGTTGATAGCATCCATATTGCTTTTAAACTCAATGTAATTGCCTTTTTCATCTGCTACCCTATTGTACTTATTATACAAAACCTTGGATTCCTGACCATAATCAATATCGATAAAAACTTTTGTTGTAAATGGTACTCTACATACTTCAGCTTCTATATATGGTGACTTTATTGAGTCTAATGGAACACCAAAAATATAATATGATTCTTTGGACTGAGCATGACTACTAAGTAGAAAACAAAAAAATAGTAAGAAAGAAAATGTTGGTTTCATGATTTTTGAATTTAAAAATTATAGTAACAAAGTTATAAATTTAAACCAACCAAAACGTTACCGGATGGTTAAAGAAAATTTAATGTTTTACTATAATGATTAAATCACTTTATTCATTCATTCTCAGGTTATTTGCTGTTGATGTTTAAGAATTTTATGAAAATTGATGATTACGTTATTGGCTTCTAACTAAAAAAACATATCAATCTTCCTTAATTTCAGTAATTCCGGTTATTGTAATGGCACCATTTCCTGTAAGATAAGGTTTAGATAAAGTCTGATTGATGAGATGTAAATCAACATCCTTCAACGTCAAAATTTTACCATCTAAAACATTAATATTAGCATTTTGTGATCCTAAATCTAGCAATATATGTGGTCTAATATTGGGACTAAGTCCAATTAATCTTACATTTTTATCTACAACTAGTGGGCTAGTTAGTATTGCATTATCATTTATAGGTTGATCGAAATAAACATCTCCGTTTGGCATGACACATTCAAAGACACTCCTTAAACTTCCAGGCCCCATATTTTGATTATTTACTATCACATTGCTTTCTACTATGATAGATATGATGGTATCCTTCGTGCACCCTTCAACAGAAGTTACGGTCACAGCAAAATGGGTAGTCGTATCAGGATTGACCATAATATTGGATGTAGTTGCGCCAGTGCTCCACAAGTAACTATACCCGCTACTGATACTTATTCCTGTACTCGTACCGCTACAAATGTGGCCATCATTGGGTATCACGGCAGACTCCTGAATATTAACAGTATACTCAAGCTTTATAGTAGATGGATCACTATCATTACAATCTAAGTTATTATCTACCCACGATTCTAAGGGCATATTGCACGCTGTAATTGATATCGCAGGATTTCCAAATCCATCACCATCACCATCATAATAAAATACTGATCCTACCTCACCTACGTTTAATATACAAAACGATACAGTTTGGTTACTCGTAAAGAATTGAGGATATTTACAATCCTTGACCGAAAAAACAAATTTCTGCTCGCCAGTCCATGACGTATCTCTGATTTGTATTTGGACATTTCCCAAGCTATCCACCTGAGGCAACAATGGGCTAAAGTCAATTACTATTGGATCATTTACAGAACCTACATCACCAAAAGGTTCGAAACTCCATTGCGTTTGTAAAGTAAATATCTTTTGGATGGATGCACTATAAAATCGAATTTCTATTTTTTCCGTTTCCACTTCATGACCTCCCATACTTACAAAATACAGTGGAGAACCCTGATGCATAATAGGAAAGCTTACTGCTCTCAAACTATCATTGGTAAACAAAGCCAATCTATCGCCTGAATTCTGAAATACATGATGAGGTGTGTAGATGCTTTTTATTACAAAGGTCATCGTTGTTCGCTGATCCTCCACCACATTCCAACTTGGAAATGGACTTGGTGATGCTGTCGGCTCTATAACGGGAATGTAGCCGAATGATAAACATTTTCCATTGTACTCCTGCTCATAATCATCTAAATTAAAATCTGTAAACTGTTCACCTTTTTGTATGGCTTGATTGGGTATAGTGGCCAATAATGGAGGTATAGGTGCCTGATCGACATGTAATATAATGGTAGCATCTGAAAATTTCTGATTAGCTGATACTTCGGTAACTCTCACAGTAAGTGCCGTCGTGCCAAAGTATCCCGTAATTGGATCAATCTGCAGTATACTACCCATAAGTGTGATATTAAGATGGTCATTGGGAAAGTAACTATAAATGACTTGATTGGTGTCAGGCTGCACTACAAAATCAGATAAATCTATTGCATCAAATGATACATTTTCCAAGGTAGTCATCTCTGGAATCAGATTGATCCCAATGGGTGCATCTCCTTGTGTGTATCCTTTGGCTACCCATGGAATCTCTATTGAACCATAGATCGTCGAAGGTTTAAATAAAATGGTTTGGTTTGAAGGATATACTGCATTGGTGGCATAATGATACATTTTAATTGTCATCTCCACATCAGTTTCATTAGAGTGCAAGGATACGAAATGAAGTACTTGCCCATTTCCAACAGATACCGGCTGACTTAAACCTCGGATTTCTGTACCCACAAAAAAAGCCAATCTGTCATTGATATGGTCAGACCTAAAATCATCCACATAGAATGTATAAATTGCATTACTATTATGTATATAATTGGATGGTATTGGTGCTTCCCAATTGGGATTTTGACCTTTTAGGATGCAAGACCATATCCACAAAAGGAGGATTGCATACTTTCGCTTTTTCATTAAATGGTGCAACATTTGATCTTTTTGTTTATCATTATAAATTTTTGTTACAACAATACTTAATGGACTCATTAAAGATCAACGGACAAAACACTATCCGTTGATCTTTAAGGTCCCACGTTCTAAAATCATCTAATGTAGATAACTTTTTCTGTGTAAGTATCACTTTCCATCTCTAGTGTAACAAAGTAAGTACCGCCTGGCAAATGGCTTACAGGTCGCCACTCTATAGATTGTGCACCTTGCCTCAATCTAATGGGTTGCTTATCTACGATCTTACCATACACATCTTTAATGGTCATCTGAATATCTTGTGGGTTGATCATGGTACAATGGATTTGCAAAGCTCCAGTAAATGGATTTGGATACATCTCCACTGCGGTCTCCATACCCACTGGAATGACAGATGATGTGCCCACCTTGTGTAATGGCTGTGGCGCATCAACCATACCCTGAATATGATTGATCTTAAAATTGAATTTTTCGACTAGATCGTATTCTGTATTTTCTGATGCATCGTAATACTTCAGCCTCAGCTGTTCATCTGCTTTATTGGAGTATATGGTCATAAATATCATATAGGCTGATAAAGCTTCCACATAATGCGCCTTGGCACTTCCTCTGACTTGCCCATTGACTAATGCTGCTACTTCGTCACCATCTTGGAGTATATTACTGCTTTGGCCATTTTCTGACACTATAGCTATGACATTCATACTGTATTCGAACTGTGATGGATCCACTTTCCAATGTGAAAAAGGCATTTTAGCAGGTGGCGTAGATTGTAACGTTGTCAGTCCGTGAGATGCAGGAACGACAGGTTTTCTCTCTTGAGCATCATCATCACCCTTGAGCTGTAGCGGATCTGGATACACTAGCCAATTATTATTACTGGTGCTACCTACTTTGAGCAAATAACCATTTGGTGCATTCATGGATTCCAGATTGCCTATCCATCCTGTACCTGCTAAATATTGTGCAAAATGTAGTTGACCCTTGATCACATCTCCAGTGGTGGCTTCGATAGAAGCTAAGGCATCGTCAACTTTAAGACTTTGGGTTGGTACATACCCAATCCAGTTCCAGCCTGTGATTAGTGGAATCGGATTTGCTGCAGGATCTATATAATTGCCTATGATAGATACTGAATCTTTTACTTGACTGTTATATTGGTACATTTGATCAGGACTTATAGTAGCTAGATTCCCTATCCAAGAGCTAGCCGTGTTCGAATATTGGCTCACCTGTGTTTGACTCTTAATGCTGGCTCCTTGTGGACTACTTAATGTAGACAGTGCATTATTCACGGTATTAGGTACCATATTCAGATTCATAGATATCCAGTTCCACCCAGTATTTAAGAATATCTTTCTAAGCAAGGTTGTATTTGTATGAAGAATGATACAATTCGAAACGGTACCCCTGACATCATCAGATAAAAAGTTAAAGGTCTCCAATGCATAAGCATAAAGCTTACAATCTGATGCATCCCATATCTGAAACTTAATTATTTCGCCATTACTTACATCACTATATACGGTCAAAAATGCCAAATATTTATTGATACTCGGTTGATACTTGATCTTAGCAATTCCTCTGAGTTGTCCATCGACATATGCACCTACGAGGTCATTCTCATCCACAGACAGCGTGCCTTCTATATTTAACTGCACTATGAAATTCATTGAAAAATCATAATCTGAGATATTAAATCCTGAAGGATTGAGTACCCAGGTTTCAGGTCGGCACAAGTTTCTGGCTTTGATATGTAGTGGCTCGGTACCTCCCATAAAGAACGGATTGAGCCCTGTTTGGGTGATCAGCACGATGTCTTTCATGGCTTCTCCCAGATCCATATCATTTTTTATGGTAAAGAAGATCTCTTCTATCTCGTTGGCTACGAGTGTACCTCTATCAGGAAATACATGAAGCCAGTTCGGAATACTATCGATGACAAATGGTACTGGATAGCCACCTCGATTATGAATTTTTGCTGAGAAGGTTTTGGTTTCATCCACAAACTTTACGACTTCAATACTATCTGAAAGCCAGGCGAGTTCGTTGCGATCTACATAAAATTCCCATTCTTGATATATATTTTTATTTCCTGTAAGGTCTTCGATATTGCGAAGCTCAGCTCTCAAAATTCTATTTTCAAAAAACTTATTGTCAAAATTGGGTACTAAAATTATTTTGTTACCACTGCAACTGATCTCACAGTCAATAAGATCATTGGTTGTAGCGTCATATAAACCCACATTATTGGCATTAAATATATCAGCTTGGATGAGTTTACTACAATTAATGTCTTGATTAAATGTAAATGAAACTTCATCACCGACATGGTAGACTCCGTCTGACGGTTGTGGAACACCCAATAACTTAGGCGGCTCTCGATCTATTCTGCCTCTAATGGTTTCAGAAGCTCCAGGCCTATTGGCTGCATCTCCGGTACAAATGGTTACAGCTCTAATCTCATAATCTCCGTCAGCAAGCCCTTCTGTATTCCAGAAGAATTGGGTAAATATAGGCTGCAACTTCGGTGGCTTGGGCACAGGTAGATCATCAAAACCACTCCAATTACCATTATATGCTTCAAAAGAAGTACCTGCTTGTGGCAAAATATTGATCCATGCTCCATCACCGTTTGTTCTTCGATATTGAAGCCTAATCAGCTGGAAATCTGTGGCTGTGGTATCATAACCTGATACGGTAATCCTTCTGATATCATCATTGCCCGCGGTCAGTGGGTCTGGAAATACTACCCAATTTTGTTCAGGTACATTGATTTTGACTTCACTACATGGCCTAATGAAGTTTGCGGAAATATACACGGCTGAATAAAGATTTACAGCTGTATCCGGTAAGATACCCAAGTCATTGGCTCGTTGATCTTCACATGCAGAATACAATACAATCTCCAAATCATTATAGTCATACTCGACTGGTCCTCTTTCCAGCGTCACGGTAACAGGTATAGTAGTTCCCCAAGGAATGGCATACCATTGTATTTGATTCATGGGAGCACCATTGCAGAATATCTTGGCACTATGTGGGTTACTTTCTGGGCCTGCGGTGAAGGCATAAGTCCAAGTCTCATTAGTGGCACTAGTATTGTGCATTAAAAAATTATAAACGGCAGGTTGATCTGCGGGTACATCAGTTCTTACCGGACCATCAATAGATTGAAGATAAACTCCTTCCCGTTTGGCGGTACCAGGCTCCCATGGACAAGATGACTGCCCAGCTTTCACCTTAAATACGGGTGTTTTATAGACAGGATCTTCAGCAATATCAATGGAAAATGCATCCAACTCATCATCATCACTTATGACATAACTTGTAGTGATCTCATTGGATTTAGTACTACCTTTACCACTTCCAGAAACTTGTTGGAACTCACCGATTATATTCACACCACCACCAACGCCATTGACATAAAACTCAGCTGCTATTTTCAAATCTTCTTGGCTATTGACTGAGCTTTCAGTATAGTTCACAACTGTAGTATCGATAGTCATTGATGACTCATAAACAGCACCTGCTGCTACCGAAATATTTCTAACAACCTTTGCATTTTTCTTTAATGTAGCATTGTCATTAAGAATTTTATTCCAGTTTTTAATACTATTAGAATATAATAAGGTGTCTGCAGGTGGAACATTATTTTTAAGCTCTTCTAATTGATAAAGAACAGTATTTTTAATATAATACTCTGTGTACATAAAAGTAGTTGCAAAGTCTTTGGCTCCGAAATTAATAGCCAAAGAATCAAAAGCTTCACACAAGGTGGTGTCAAACTTAATGACATCTACAAAGCCAAATTCAACATTTAAAGCACCACCAATAAACAAATCGCCTCCATGAGGTCCTGTTACTAAATCACCGTCACTAGTAGAAAATTTTTGGGTACTAGTCAAGCAATACTCTGTGGTCCGTTCGTCGACTTTTTCTTTGGTCACTAAAGCTGTAAAATCAGGTCCAGCAACACCTTCCCACTCAAGAGTTGCAGCGCCAAAGAATATAGGAATGCTTAAGTCAGGAAAAAAGTCAGTGACTACGTTTATTCCAGCCCCATTTGAATTAAAAGCAAAGCTACTCAAGTTTCTGCAAAATGTCTCTCCTTTCTCAATAGTAGCATAGCTACCATCGCCAGGCGGGTCTCTAAGCACTATAAATGGCGTCTCTGGCATCGTGGAAGTAAATGAATTTTGCTTAGCCCTTATTCCTGTAATGATGGCGGATGTGGTAAATTCAGTATCATTGCCATCTAAAGTGGTGGCTATAATCTGAAGAGTTTTGGTATGTGGAGCAGACGGATTGGGTGTACCTACTTTAAATTTATAATTTAATATGCCATTACTAGATGTCATTGAAGTATCAGTTGAACCCCCACTCAGTTCATTAATGATTCTAAAATTGGCAGAATCAATATAACAAGAATTGCCATCTAGATATTCTTCTTTGAGTTTTATGCCTATAGTTTCAAGATCAAATTGTGCCATGACAACCACATTACAACTTGGTGAGTATGGCACTAGTCCACTTACAATTTCTATCTTTGGTTCAGAACGGTAAATAAAATCAACAATGGTATCTTTTGATTTTAAGTTAATTGTCGATCCACCTGATGCTTGGAAGTAATTTTTAACCAATGGGTCTGAATGTTCGACAATAGCCACTGTAAGGTTTTCAAGTGGTGGCAGGCTCAAAAATCCATAATCTCCCTCGTCCAGTCCAGTACCCACATTATTGATGGTTTGCAATTGCTCAAAACACCCGTCTGCAGTCCTTAACTTTACGGTACATACAGTACCTGTGGGCAAACCTGGGTCTTTGATAATAGACTGACGACAATCACCGCCAGCCACCTGACCAGTTACCTTTCTAGACACTATGTTGTTAAACAAAATGCCAGCTATGGGTGTAGTTACATTAATGACTTCCCATGAACTTGGTGAATAAATATGGTCTTCATACTTTGGCGATAAAACAGCGGTAGTGCCTGGATCAAAATCAACGACAAATTTTCCTTCATCATTAGTAAACACCTTGGGACTAAATGACTCACCATTGACGAGAATTTCTACCTTACGCTGAAAACAATCGGTATTCTTGTACCTTACATAACCAGATATCGGAATGGTAGACCGGTCAGTAAAATCAACCTGATCTACTGACGTCACACTTGGATTGAGCGTAACTTGTCTTGTCCTTGGTGTAAATTCATGCGGAGTCGTTTCTTGAAGTGGCGCAAATGTAGACCATTCGGGTCCATTAATATGGCCTGATGGGAGCAATATCGAACCTGTACTCCCTACAAAATTACCACTTCCTTCATCCAATGGAAAGTAAACAGTAAGATTAGCTTCTGTTACGGATCGGGCATTAATGACATGATCCTGAATCGACGCCATACTTAATAAAGTATCATATACGGCGATCTCATCTATATATCCATCAAAAAAACCAGACGTCCCATGCTCAGATGCACCCAAAATCCATTGATAAGTAGTGTCGTTTATTGCAGCAACATCTATCTGACCTGAACCCACTGGATTACCATTTAGATAAACATTGAGATCATTACTATTAAGTTTTAGAGCTAAATGATTATATCCGTTTGATATTGGGGTAGTTTGAACTGGAGTGCCTCCATTGGTACTAATCTGAAGAATTTTAGCATTGCCACTTGGAATGACAACCACTTTAAATTCATCGCTACCAAATTTTTTGGATACCAATGTCTGATGATTCGGATTATTGGAACTATTAAACCAGACTTCCATGGTGGATTGGCTTGCCAGTGGAAATGAAGGTAGTTTTACCCAATCATTGTTATCACTACTAAACTGTAAAGAACGTTTACTGTAAAAATTCTTAGCAGGAGTTGCTAGGAAAGTCGTCCCAGTACCGTAACTCACACCTTCAATTTTATAGTATCCATCTTCATTGGATTTGCCTGCAGTCCGTACTTTGGGTTTATCACTATCAAATGTGGCTCCACATAGATATAATGTATGCCTATTGACGTTGTCAAAACATTTGTTGCCTAGCTCCTCGTCCATTTTCCAATAATAAGCTAGATTTGGTGTATCTGTTGAGACTGTATTCAACATCGCTTCTTCAATTTCAACTTCATTTAAGGCACGATGATAAAACCTTAATTCATCCATCTTTCCATTCCAACCACCCGCTAAAAACCGATTACCAATATTGAGTGGACCAGTTATGGTAGGAATGTTTATGGCTTTCTGCTGTGCAAGTACACCATCAATAAACAAACTCGTTAAAAAACCTGAAGCTTTGTGGGTAAGTGTGATATGGTGCCAATCATTTTTGCTTACATTGGGGAATACCCCATCTAATGTTTCATTTTCATAACTAAAAGTGACACCCTCAGACCCAGTTGAACTCTGAATACCTAAAAAACGGATAAATGAACCAATGTTGGGACCAACTTGCATAATAGAGCCACTCCCGGTACTTGCTGTAGTTTTAATCCAAAAAGAAATTGTCCAATCGCTTGTAGCATTAGGTAAGAAAGGTTTTGAAGCATTTTGCAAAGCGCCTGCTCCATGTTGACTTCCAAAATGGGTCGCAAAACCCTGCATCGGTTCCAGACTTACCGTAGCATTCACCACAGGGTTGCCATTTGGAGTTTCTATTTGACCTGTCACCACACCATTCGGTACCATGAAACCCAATCCTGAGCCTAAAAAACCTTCTCCAAAATCATTGATACCGGCTATGGTATAAGTGTAGGGTCGTCCTGCTATCACATTAAAATCATTGTAACTAGAGATATTTGGACCCACATTGGCCAAAAAAATTCCATCTCTATAAATGTTAAATCCTCCGGTACTAGTTCCTCCTAATGCATTAGAAGTCCAGGTAATCTGAATCCTATCCAGCAACTCGCCTTGGCTAGCGCTCACAAATGGAGACTGAGGAGGAAGTAGAAACTGACTGTAAAAACCAAACTCGGTGGTATTTTTGGTATTATTGCTCTGCCCCACTATCGGCTCTCCAATAATCATACTAGATGACCTTCTCGAATTTACAGCATTTGTTGTAGATCCATAATTAATGATGACTTCATTAAATCTCGGAGTGATGACCCCCGTTGTAGGCACACAGTCATCTTGGCCATTCATGGTGCTAGACAAAAAACAGCACATGAAGAGTAGGAACACCACTTTTATTGAATGATTGCTCATATACATTTATTTTTTTTTTAAACATGAATATTATCCTTATACATGCATCTCCTTTCTGAAATCCAGGTTTTGGTGCCTAAAGGAGATTATTTATACCAGTGGTTACTTCTTTACCAATGTTTTGGTCTCTATGACATCTGCCGTATTACTTGTCAACATCGCTTCTATCCTTTCCATTCTATCTTCTAGCTTAGCCGTTGTGGTCTTTAATGCTTTATTTTCCGTTTCTAATTCGACTAATCTTTTGTACAGTTCTTGTGTGGCAGAAATATTCAACATGGATAAAGCATCGTAATCAACAGTAAGAAAGTCATCTACATATTTACCATAGACAAAAACATTAGTAAGATTTTTATCAGATTCTACTTCAAACGTATAATTATCTATAACATTTAATACTTTTAAATCTGTTAGCTTAGCTTCTTGGGATAGTAATTCGATATGATCATTTACTAATAAATGATGTGGCTTTTCTAATGTAATAGTTAATTTTTTAGAATCAAATTTTACATTTTTTGCTGTACAGAATATGTTTGGAATTACATTTCTTATTGTAGATACTGACTGAGGAAAAATTTCTTTTAACTCCTGAGCAATTACTTTTTTATATTCTTTGTTATCTTTTACTCTGTCTATCATTTGGTAATCTGTTATTTTCACTTGATTTAACAATGAAAGATCACTTTTAGAATTGCTTCTATTCAGAATATTTTTTGTCCTAATGTCAGAAAAGTTATTATTAACTGCAGCATAAAAGGAAAGATTTGATACAACACCACCTTCAAAATATGCAACAATATTATTTGTATTTTCAGCATTTCCAAGAGCTTGATTAGCTCCATTGTGAGATGTTAACCCTGTACCAGAAAAATGACTAAAACCGGTATAATTATCAGAATATCCATCAAATATATCAAAAGGACCAACATGAAATCCAACTGTAGGATTGTCTTTATTTATTCCTACTCTTGAACTTCTGGCAGTGATTGAAGGCCATCCATTAGACATGACTTGTATTATTCCATCTGCAAGTGCACCACCTACCGAAGCAGATCTCATTCCTGTGTCAGAGTCACCAATTCTAACCCATCTTTCAGTATTGTTTGGATTATTACCCCATGAAGCATCTATATTACCAGTTGGTCCTAAAAATACATCTCCACCTTGAGTATTAATATTACCTCCAGCATGGAGTTCAAGATTACCGAACACTGCATGCCTTCCTGTAGTAATGGTACCCGCAGCGTCTGTTCTAAATTTTTGGCTATTATCCTGAAACAATTCAATCCCGTTACCATTATGAGAAAACAATTGATTTAAGCCATTATCAAATAAAAGCACTCTTCCCGTTCCATTATCTGCAATGTTCAATCTATTGGATTCTCTTAATATACCATGATTGGTACCTCCTAAAGTAAGTTCCCATTGGGATGCATTATCAGGGATATGTAAATTACCATTTACTTTAGCATTACCCGTTACGGAAAATGTACCATTGGATTCAAAAGAAGCGGATTGTCCACCACCTGCCAACGCACCCACAGAAATAGCATATGGGGCTGATGTTAATTCAGTACGTGGAGCCAACTCCTGACCACCACCTACCGTAACTCCCAGGTATAACGGCAAGCCAAAAATAGAAGCAGGTAGTGGTGTCACTGAACCTAACTTATGACTATAAATGCCTCCTACCACAGAAACTGTAGCGCTCTCTGTCCATTGCGCCTGACCTTGTTCCATTTGGTGATACAATTTAAACGTTACATTCACATCACCATCAGGTATGGCTTTGCCTGATATATCTTTTAGCGTACTCTGAAGACTTATTTTATTCTGTTGAGCGAAAAGATGGGTAAAATTGCTACTAAATACTAGCATTAAAATGAAAATGAAGAAATGAACTGTTTTCATGATTTTGGATGATTTAATTATTTAAAATGTTTAAAATTTGCCAGAAGTACTATATATGAATGTAATACTTTTGTAAGGGCAAATATGGATCATCCATAAACCACACGAGGTAGAATATTGTCCGAAATAGGTGGAATATTGTTCAAACCAACAAAAACTGCTTAAAATTTAATGAAAATCAATAAATAAAATCTAAAATATCTTCTTTACTGTAGGTAATAATCGCTGCCATTACCTTCCGGAAATATGCGTCATCATTTTTTTTCAATTAAATAAGCCAAGAAGCACCCTAATTTTGGTCCATCTCAAAAACAAAATAGGTATGTATATTATTCACAATTCTTTTTATCATCATGGCTGGTCCACTCAAAACTAAGAATCAGGCATATTTTTTTCTCTAGCTAACTTAGGAGACATGCCATATTCTTCGGCGTACAACTTACTAAAAAATTTCGGATCGTTATAACCCACTTCATAAGCAATCTGGGAGATATTCTTCGTAGTGTTATTCAATAATGCATTGGCTTTATGCAATCTCATCTTTCTGATGTAAATGACCACAGATAAACCTGTAAGGGCTTTCATCTTTCCATACAAATTCGTTTTACTCATGCCCAATTCTTTACACAAAAACTCAACATCCAAGTTTGCATTTGCTAGATTATTTTCAACTATTACTCTAAGGTTTGTTATGAATGTATCTTCATATATAAGTGTAAGCGCATTTTCTTGTACATTTTCTTGATTTTGACGCACATCAAAAGCCATCTGTGTATATTTCTGTTGTAGCTTTAAGCGAAGGTCAATCAAATTTTTCAATGTAATAAATAGTTCTTCCCGATTAAATGGTCTGGTCAAATAAGCATCTGCACCAAATCTCAACCCTTGTAATTTGCTTTCTATATCTGCCTTGGCAGTAAGTAACACGATCGGTATATGACTCGTTCTTGCGTCATTTTTTAAAATCTCAAGGACTTCTAAACCATCCTTCTCGGGCATCATGACATCAGAAATAATGATATCAGGCGTTAATTCGAAGGCTTTATCTATTCCTTCTTGTCCATTAAGTGCAAAATGAACATTATAGGTGTAACCTAAACAATCTGAAAGGTAAGACACGATATCAGGATTATCTTCGATGATAAGTATGGAATAATTGTCTGACTTATTTTCAATATTTTGATATATAGGTAGTTGTAAATGATCTTTCAGATTGACTAATCTCATGTTTTCCTCAGCTCCTACAAAATGACTATCTAAGGCGTTTTGTCGTATAGGTAGTAGAATATTAAACACTGTCCACTGATTTAATTCACTTTTGACTGATATCTTACCTTCTAAAACACGTACAAATTCTTTAGTCAATGACAAACCAATACCTGAACTAACTTCACGTTTATGGTCTATATTTTTAGCTTGATAAAATCTATCAAATATTTTGCTCAGTTCATCTTCAGGAATGCCCACGCCATTATCGATGACACTCAGGTCTAAATATTTTACACTTTGAACGACTTTAGTATTGGCCACGAGTCTCACCAATCCATTTTGATTGGAGTAGTTAATGGCATTGATGAGCAAATTATGTAGTATTTGAAGCAAAACATCTACTTCATAATCCATAAAAATTTCATCTTCGCTGGTTTCGAATTCCAATTGAATATTTTTGGATTCAGCATATGATTGAAAGCTATTCAGGATATATTTCAGATAAATCACCACATTGTCATGCACAAAATGCAACTTGAGCGTATTACTTTCTAACTTAGCCAAATCTAAAATTTGGTTGATTAATTTTAGCAAATGGTTAGCATTTCTTTTGATCATAAAAGATTTGGTCTGCATATCAGTATTCTCTGACAAAGCTAAATCTTCTGCCATTCCTAAGATGATAGTGATGGGCGTCCTAAATTCATGGCTGATATTGGTAAAAAATCTGGTTTTAAATTCATCCAATTCTTTAAGTTTTTGAGTTTCTAAGGTTTGAATCCTTTGACGGTATTGATATCTTCTAAAAATAATGTATGCAAACAGGAAGGCCAAAAATAAAGCTGCCACGCTACCCCAAATGAAAAGCTTTTGATTAGAGATTTGATTTAATTGTTCATTGATTTTGTTTTCCTTACTTAAAGTTTCATATTTTGTTTGTAATTCCAGCATTCTACTACTATTCTCAGCATTGAGCAAACTATCATTAGCTATATATGCCAGATTAATCAATTCATATGCTTTTTTATAATCTCCCAGCCCGACATAACATTGACTTAAGCTGGTGTACATCTCTGTCACCTTTAGAGAAGATTCAGTACTTTTCATATACTCCAAAAATATATTGAAGTTTTCGATGGCTTTTTTATAATCCTTTTTGATTAGATATATTTGTCCTATTTGACCAATGGCTTCTTTTTCGATCGTAGTATATCCAATAGATTGAGCCATTTTTTGAGCCTTTTTAAGATCTTCCATGGCAGCATTATAATCACCCATACAAACCAAGGTAATTCCTTTTTGATTGTATAACAAGGCAATATTATAATCAATTTTCATTTCTTCACTTAACTTTAAAGCTTCATTGTAGTATTGTAATGAGGTCTTGCATTCCTTTAATGCAGTGTAGACATTTCCCAAGTGCAAAGCACATTCTGATATTTCAAACTTCAAACCCAATTGTTTACTAAGTTGATATCCTTTCAAAGTATAGTCTAAAGCTTCTTTGTATCGCTTTTGATTAAAAAAATTAGTTCCTATATCCATATTGGCTAGTGCCATTCCTGGTCTGTCATTTATTTCTTCAAAGAGCGCTAGAGATTTAAAGGAGTATTCATTTGCCTTTTCATAATCTCCTTTAAAGTTATAAACATATCTTATCTGCCCTAAAACATTAGCTAGATTTTTTTTATCATCCTTACTCTCATATTCATTTTTGACAATCGTAAAAAAATACAAAGCAGAGTCCACCTGACCTAAATTGGCATATACAGAACCCAGCAAATTCTGTGCTTCCAACACTTTTGGTTTTTTGCTAAGCTTTTGTGCCAGTGCTAAACCTTTGGAAAAGAAAATCACAGTATTTTCAAGATCAGTGTATTTAAGTTTATGGGCAAAATCCATAATTTTGTTTAGTTTTACTGAATCGTCGGGCATTTTCAGCAAAACTTGCTTCATACTATCTACATTTTGTGCGCGTGCCACATGAAGCATTACAAACACTAAAAAAACACCACATATTGATTTAAATACTATAGATTTCATTACCTCTATATTTTAAAGGTAAAAATAAAAAATATTTTTCATTCATTTTACATCAAGATGTCTTCAGGTGAAAATCTTTAGTGGTTTTATGTAAGTTTCATCTAATAAGGTCGGAAATTAGATCATTCATGAAGGTTGATACGATGGCAAAATAACAAAAATCATAACCATAAAAATGCTAGATTCATCCTTTCTCACACCTACACAATCTTTTTAAAACATATAAGTCAACTTACCTTTCACCATTAGCGGTGTTCCGGGTGTGAAGTGAATTTCTTCTACGGATGTTGCTTCTGTCCGCAATCTAGATTCAGTGGCAAACTGTGTTTCGTTCCACGCTGTGTTCAATAAATTGTTAATTTCAAGACCTAACATTACTTTTTTGATGGTATAATTGACGTTAAAGTCTAGTACAGTATATCCTATGGCTACAATGGAATTATCTTCATTGGCAGGTCTATCGGCCACGTGTCTGTATCTCAATCCACCACTTACCTTTTTGCCGGCATGAAAGGAGAGACCTCCTGTATTGGTCAATGTTGGTGCCAATGGAATGAAGTTTTCCCCTGCTGCATCTTCTATGCTTCTAGGGTTAGCTATGTTGATATCTGAATACAAAAATAACCAATGGGTGGGTTGATATCTTAATCCAATATCGACACCTTGTCTCCTTGACTTGCCGCTGGGCTCTACGATGCCTCCATCACCAACATACACAAACTCTTGATCTAGATGCAAATACCAAACAGCCGCATTAATGATCAAATTTTTGTGAGGCTTGAATACGCCACCTAAATCAGCACCATAGGCACCTGGTAATACATGGCTAGCTTGATCATCCACTACCACACGGGTATCATTGGAATGAAAACCTTTACCAAACTTTGTAAAAAGCTGTATCTGGTTATTGATCGTGTATTGGAAATTCAGCTTGGGACTGATAGCTGTTTTTGTCGCAGTACGAAGATCATATAGTGGAGACAAGTTATTTTCATAAATATAATTAAAATAATCAGCTCTGATGCCCGCATTCACTTGTAGGTGACCATAATCATAGGTTGCATCCGCATATCCAAATACATTGGATTCATCCACTTGACCTAAAGCTAGCGAACTCAATGTGGTGATGCGATTGGCCGTATTGGACAGTTCTACATCATTGACATCATCGTATCTCAATCCTGCACCTACCCGGAATAATAAATCATTAGATATATCACTCGATCGATAATTCAATTCTGTGTCAAACCCATACACATTTCTTTGTTCTTTTTGTTTGATTTGATCTCCATTGATGCTATCATTAAGAAAAAAAGTAAAATTGGAATACAACAAAAAGTCGTAAGTACTCAAATAAGCCCTGGTCTTAATAAAATTATCATGGTTTAAATATTTTGCGTATTGCAGCACTAGATTACTTCTTGATGTGTTGCCACCTTCAGTATCATCTATGGCTCCAAATCTACTGATCATACCGCTTTGTACGGCCCGATTTGGAATCTGACCCGATGCATCCCATCTACTGGTAAATCTAGAAGCCCATATAGACAACTTATCATTATTTTCCAGTCTTTTGGTATATTTTGCAAAGACATTAAATCGATTAAAAGCTTGAGTACTCTCAAATGGACCATCACTTAACAGATATTCTGAAGCAATATATGCTGATTCATTTTGCGATGAAATCAGATTGTACAATCCTGCGGTACGGCGCGTATTAAAACTGCCATATTCTGTAGAAAAAAATGAGTGATCAGGGTTATCTTTAGTTTTGAATGAAACATAGCCTGCTGTCGCAAAATTTCCTTTATCCGCATCATAAGGACCTTTGCCATAAGTGACATTTTCGATGATTTCAGGCATGATAAAGTGCATATCGGCGTATCCTTGACCGTGAGCGTGCGACACCATATTGACAGGAAGTCCATCTATGTTTATATTAATGTCTGTACCATGATCAATATCAAATCCTCTGAGAAATATCTGCTCAGCTTTGCCACCACCTGCATGTTGACCAATGATAAGACCCGGTACTCTTCTCAATAATTCTTGGGAGGTATTCACAGGGTTGGTTTCAAGATCGATGACAGCAATGGTTTTAAGCGCTTGTGTTTCTGGTGATATGGTTACTTGATGGAGTTGAAAAGTCTTTTGGGACAACATGGTGCGGATGGTAGATATTGATTGTTGCGATGGAACAACCACAAACGCCGACTCATGTAGCATATGTGTAAAATGTAACGTATCTCCTTCCTTTGCCTCTGACAAAGTATACCTGCCAAACTCATCACTATGGGTATGTAGCAGTGACTTATTTACGGTGATGGTTACAAAATCTATAGGATTGCCAGCTTTATCCGTGACAATGCCTTTTACCAACTGAGCTTGAACACCAAAAGAAAAAGAAACTAGTAACAAAGTGTATATTAATCGCATGTGTTTGGTTTTAGAAAAATGTTAAATATATTTTGGAAAACAATGTATATACATATACGGTGATGAAAGCCATCTTGGATTTTAAAAACGGTTTTCAAAATATAAAAATAACGATCAAAGATAAAAAGAGTAGTTGATTTGATAGGTATATCCCCGAGTTATTTAATTTGAGATTGTAGTTACCTATAAAACTTTTATTTCGATTTGGCAGAAAAATGGCTCATACAGTATATTGTCCAAAGTGAACTTCATACGATCATACCTTAAAACTTTTTCTTTAAAACCAATATCGGTCTTTATGAAATATTCACTTGAAATATCAACTTTGACAAAAAAAAATGGAATCCAAGCATATAAAATCAACAATTTTAAATATAATTTAACTTTTTTAACATCTAATTTTTTGAATTTTGATCGTTCATAGACTATTCTTTAATCATTAAAACTTTTAATTATGGCGTCAAAATCTGAAACTGGGCATGCAAAAAATGTTGCAAATTTAGAAGATCTCATTTCCTTTTGTCAAGGTTATGGACCTGCTTACAATCCTGCCAAGGAAAACCTTAAAATCCCACAACTTACTACCTTGTACGAAGAAGCCAATACCGTACTGAATGAATTGAAATTAGGTAAAACTAATTTTGATATCGCTACTAATGACCGTAGAAATGCTTTTAAAGACATCAAACCTCTATCTACAAAAATCGTAAATGCCTTTTCTGTACTTGTAGGTTCTGATCTTGCCATTGACGATGCCCGTGGAATCAACAGAAAAATCCAAGGCACCACTACTCGTAAAAAAACAGCCACTGCCGATGCTGCCAAAGCTGTTAAAGATGCTAAAGATGCTAAAGCTTCAGAAACTTCTGAAACTTCCGAAAGTTCCAAATCAGAAATGACACCTAAATTTATTTCTACTTCACAACAGTCTTATGATAGATTTATAGATCATTTCGGTTCATTGATGCAGCTGCTAGAGCAATATCCTACTTACATACCTAATGAATCAGCATTGTCTACAGCACAGCTCAGTACCAAGTTGAATTTACTCAAAAGCACCAATACGGCACTCATCAATACCTACACTACATATAGTAATGCCATGATGCGCCGCAATAAACTGTTATATGATACAGAAACAGGTTTAATAAAAACCACCAAGGATATTAAACTATATGTCAAGAGCATATTTGGCCCAAAGAGTCCAGAATTCAAACAAATCAATAAATTAGTTTTTAGTACCCTTACTTCCTAAGTATTTCTAATGAATAGTTAGGGAAAAGTTTAAAGTAATCTTCTCATCTTTAGTTTTATCATTTTTAAGTTCATTATGTGGCTCATAAGGTCATGTAATGGACTTTTTTGTTTATGGGCTTGGACACGAGTTTGAAGGAATAATCCTGGTAAATTCGGTGTTAGATGTCAGGGCTTAAACCTATTTCTTTTATCTATTTTTGTTATCTACAAAGATGGCAGAGCTACGCTCCTATCTTCTTATGGCATTAATGAGTTCTACGTTGTCAAATTATTTAAAAATCAAGTTTCTCACCACTTCGCGGATACCAATGAAGCTTGAAAAATTGGGAAAGAACTTACATAAATCGCCATTTCGATGAAGATTTATCGACTGAGAAACCCATATTATGGTTCTATATCTACTTCTTTACCAACTGAATAGCAAAATCATAATTAACACCTACATTCCAAGCAAAAGCATCTGCATTGATGGATGATTTTAGTGCTGTATTAAAATTGGATGATACATTTAAAGGAAACCCTTTTTTACATAATGAAAGGCCGCCTGCTGCATAAATCCCCGTACTTTGGTCTATAGACAGAAAATATATTTGTGGTTGGAATCGTATAAAAAAATCCTTTGATAAGGTGATCTGATTAAAATCTGCACGCAGACTTAGGAAGTTATTTACAGAGGAAACTTCTTTTTCTATGCCCACACCAAATAAATAATAAAATCCAATGGATGCTGACTTAGTAATATGGTATGTGGGTATAAGCTCAAGTGCCGGATAAAAGCGACGTGCTTTGACCACATCATTGGGCAATCCGTTATCTATAACAGTCGCTGATTTAAAATTGATAGCCGGTGCATGTGTGCCTAAGACAAATGAAAACTTATCTTGTTTTATGACTTTATATCTCCATATAAAAATAAGTGACCAAGGTTTGTAATCCAACAAAGAGTACCAAACCTGCGGATGAAAACTTAGTCTTGAGTTTGTTGCACTAAAATTAAGACCTGTTTGCAATGCCGGTTTGCCCAATGAAAAAGTTGGTACAAGAGAAAATCCATTCGTATTCGCACTTATACTACCACTAAAATGATAGACTTTAGAAACCACAGTATCTGTTTGGGCTACTAAAAAGTTAGATCCAAAAGCTAGCCAAAATAGGATAATATAAACTTTCATGGGTTTGTTTTTAATGAGAATGCACTAAATGCCTGTTTAAGAGCAAGATGGAATTAATAACATATCTCCATCTTAGGGATTATTGAACCCTATGTTTCGTAAAAATGAATGATTAAGGGTTTTGCCGTCCTGAATTCGTTAGTCCGGAAGGTGCCACAAAGGTAATTTTATATCGGTTGGTCAAATTAGATATTTTACAGCATTTCCTACCATTTTTACGGTTAAGTGTTATGGTATCCACCAACGAAATAAAAAATATATAATTTTGTACTTAAATTTTTAGTCATGTCCGATTTTTATCATTTTGATACCATTGCATCTTACAATCAATTCAATAATCATGAAACACTACATCCATTAATTAGTATCGTTGATTTTAGCAAAGCCAATCCTCGATCATGGCAAAAATCAGTAAAGATCAATTACGGATTTTATGCCATTTTTCTGAAAGAAGTTAAGTGCGGTGATTTGAAGTATGGATGTCATTATTACGATTATCAGGAAGGAACGTTGGTTTTCGTGGGTTCTGGGCAAGTATTGAATATAGAGACTGATGAAAAAATTTACCAACCCAAAGGTTATGCAGTAATTTTTCATCCTGATTTGTTGATCGGTACGTCATTAGCAAAAGGGATTCAAGATTATCACTTTTTTGGCTATCAAGCCAATGAAGCACTGCACATGTCTGAAAAAGAAAGACAGGTTATCTTAGATTGTTTTGCAAAAATCAAATTAGAACTACAACAAGCCATAGACAGACACAGTAAAAAACTTATCGTATCCAATCTCGAATTACTGCTCAACTATTGTACTAGGTTTTACGAGCGCCAATTTACAACACGGGAAACTGTAAATAAAGGTATCATAGAAAGATTTGAAAAAACACTCAATGCGTATTTTTTATCCGATGCTACTCATGAAATCGGGTTACCTTCTGTGGCTTATTTTGCAGAACAAATGCACCTGTCTCCCAATTATTTCGGTGATTTGATCAAAAAAGAAACTGGAAAATCTGCCAAAGAATATATTCAAACCAAAATCATAGAAATAGCCAAAAACAAAATGTTTGCACATGATGCAAATATTAATGATATCGCATTTGGATTAGGTTTTAAATATCCACAACACTTTACGCGTATGTTTAAAAAAGAGACCGGATACACACCCACCGCATTTAGGGCAATGAGTTAGATTTAATCTTTAATTGACATCCATTGGTTTAGGGACGTAGTCCCTTAATCTCAGGAGCAATCATAATCGCAAGCCACACTTAGGGGCGTAGCCCTGTAATCGTGGATGGTGTGTCATGCTTGGCAAAAAAGGTTGCATAGTTGGTAGTGGTGGTTTCTATTTAAATTCGTTCATTTTGTCCATAGTTTCATGTATATTTTTTGTCAATATTTTTGGCCTAAACAGTTCGCGTGGTGTTCCGTTGATGTGATAAAGTCTTTCTGTTGGTACTTGGAAGCCTAATTTTGTTTGGGATAAAACAAAACCATCTATAGCACCCAGCAAACCTGCCATTTTTGTACCTATTACTGTTGCTCTTTTCATACCATCGAAACCTATGGCTATGCCTTCGCCCATACTTCCTGTCCAATGTCCTACTAAAATAAAAACCTTGCCTTTAAACGGAGTCTTTCTTGGTGTCACATATTCCACCCACATTCTTTTGGTTTCAAATTCCTTTTCATCAAATTCGTGCTGTTGATAAGGCATAATTTTGTGGACAAACCTCCCCATGATACTTCTAGCAACAGTAGTGTTTCCACCACTCGGTGTTTCGGTAAGGTCTAGTATGATATTTTCAAAATTTAAAAATTCATCCAAAGCTTTGTCAAATTCACTAATCAATTGGTTATCTCCTAATGAGTTGTTGATTTTTATATATGCTGTTTTCTTGGATAGCATTCTTTTATCTAAAAGTGTTTCCGATCTCTTAACCTGTATGGTATCTGGAAAGTAATCTTTGCTGATTCCATTATCGTTGATGGTAATGATTCGCTTGATGTTATGCGTACCTGCAAAAAGCATATCTAATGCATACTGTTGCATTTCAGGTGAAAAGGAAGTAGTATACTTGGGTAAAAATTTAATGAGTTGCTCTTTTATACCCTTACCATTATAGCCTATAATTTCATTTCCGATTTTCAGGCCTGCTAATTCAGCTGAAAAACCCTTTCTCAAATCTGTGACTTTATATTTCCCATCAATTTCTTCTACCCTGATATCTTGTCCAGAAGGAACTAATTTATTTGAGCTATTGAGATTAGTATTCAATGAGTTATGGCCATTATACAATTCATTAATGACACTTTCCATAAACTGAATAAACTCAACGTTGTTTTTGACGTCTTTTACCTTTGGCTCATAAATTTCACGCACCTTAATCCAATCTATTTTTTGTTGATCAAGGTAAGCATAATTGGAGTTTATGTCATTCCAAAATTCTATAAAGTCTTTCTCGTACTGAGTTTGACTATGAGCATGCAACGATGACAACACCAGTAAAAAAATAAAAATCTGCTTCATAAATGTGCTTTAGATATTAAATACCAGAATTCTATTTTTGTTTTCATAATTAAAGCATGGGGTTTAAAACCAAACATTCCATAGACGTTTTTAACTATTGCATTTGGAACATGTGCTTTTAGGTAAATCTCCCTGTCTATGTTGATCCCAATAATAATTGACTGTCATTCTAGTCGACTTCAACTTTGTCCTCAATAGGCAGGAAGTTCTTGTTTTATATTATGAAAAAATATAGGTGCATCATCAAAAGCACGGGTTACCAGTTCTTTTTATTGGTCATTCAAAACAATAAATTGGTTTCTAGGGTGAAGTTGGTATCAGATAAAGTTGATAGACGTATCCATGAAAACACTTCTATCAGCTCTTGCAAAAAATACTAAAGAACTCAGGTGTTAACCTACGGAATGGAATCCCACCTTGTTTCCCTCTGTATCCACAAAAAGTGCAATAAAACCGTTGCCACCAATAGCAGTTTTTGGCAAGATAATTTTGCCACCAGCACTTTCAACTCTGCCCAATGGAACTGAAAGGTCATTTCCGCCATCCAGGTAAATTGTTGTGCCAGTCATTGCAGGAACAAAGTTTTCGCCAAAACCAATGGCTCCGCCAAATCCGCCTGTTTGTCCATCAGATGGTAAATAAGCATATTGTCTATTTGGGTCGTCGTGAATTTTAACATCCAAAACTTTTGCATAAAAAGATTTTGCTCTTTCAAAATCTGTTGCTGGTATTTCAAACCAATTTAGTGTTGTTACCATGTTTTTAAAATTTAATGTGTTAATAAAAAAGTTTATTGTTTAATTGTTAAGCAACTTCGTAAGTGGTCTTAATATTTCCTTGGGTTGCTTTTGAATAGGAGCAAATAGATTTAGTTTTTTCAACTAACATTTTTGCAGTATCATGATCTATATCGTCTATTTTAACCATAAGATGTGCTCCAAGATCGTAATTGCCGTTCGAATGTAAAACACTAATTTTTGCGGTTACATTTACTTCACCAATGTTAACTTATTCTATACCCGCTACAATAGCAACACTTGTTCCAAAACAAGCCGACCATGCCGCAGCAAATAGCTGCTCGGGATTTGTGGCGTCACCTAATCCACCCATTTCTTTTGGAAACCTAACGTCTACATCCAATAAACCATCAGACGATCTTGCGTGACCATTGCGACCTGCTAAAGTTGTCACTTCTGCTTCATATATTTTTTGCATTATTTTAAATTGTTTTATTTATTTTTGTGGTACAAATTTCAAGAGTAAAATTTAATAAAACAAGTAGGACATTTAAAATGCGTAAGTATGCAAAACAATACTATAATTGATAATCAAGAAGTTAAAAACGAAAAAATAATTGTTTTTGATGAAGAATCCTGCCCAGTAACTGCAACAATGCAAGTTTTGGGTGGAAAATGGAAAGCAATTTTAATCAATGCTATCTATCATACTTCTCCTGCAAGGTTTGGGGAATTGAAGCGAAGTGTAAAGGGAATTACGCAATCCATGCTTACTTCCCAGTTGAGAGAATTAGAAGATGATGGGTTGATCAGCCGGAAAATTTATGCTGAAATCCCACCAAGAGTTGAATACACACTGACCGAGTTTGGGCTTACCTTGTCACCCATAATGCAATCATTGGCGAATTGGGGGGCAGAATATAGAATAAGCAAACAAAAGGCATAAAGAACTAAATTTTTTTACCTATTAAGCTGTCGTAAAAAAATTTTCCCACCCTAACCCTGCCTTAAAATGGAGGGACTTTTGAAGCCCTTAAAAATCATTTTCCCCATATATTTATGTGACAATTTATTCAATGGCTTTTTAATGGTACTCAATTTATACAATAAATACAAAGTGGCTCAGTTTGCTCGAGAAAACACTTTATTCGCGCGAGTATTGATGACTACACTTTAACTTGACACTTCATACCCAACGAATCCATAGTTGTTAAACATTTTCCTTTTTTACTATGCCATTACCGCAACAATTTGTAGTGCTTGGTGTGCCAAATTAGTATCTCCTGAAATCTTTACTTTGTCCATTACCTGTTCAGGTTTCCAACTTTTTGAGAATAATTTCCAAAGTGTTTCTGGGTCAATACTTACCTTAGCATGCATGTCAATATGTATGTTTTTGTCTAAATTCCAACCATGATCACTTCTAATAATATTCCAAACTCCGCCAATATCTGTACTAACTTCGATAGAAACAATGGTTCCATTTTCTGCGGGAATGTCTATAAATGTATGCGGAAAAGCAAACATAAAAGTATCTACAAAGGGATAAAATAATTCTTTGGTCATAATACCTTCTTTACCTACTGCGTCCCTAATTTGTTGTTGGTGTAAAAACTTTTCTGTGTATTCTCTAGCTATATGAAACCAGTTAGGTGATGTTTCTTGTCCTGCCCAAGCCACAGAAAAAATGGCATTTTCAAACGGATCGAGTGCTTGTAAGTGTTCTGTGTAAACCTTACCCGTAATTTCTAGAAGCTCAATAATTACTTGTGGACTTAATCTCTTAGTAGCGCTTGTCCACGACATATTCAAATGATTTAAAAAGCCAACCAGATCTTGATACGAACTTACGTTTTCTGGTTTTTCTCCAAAATATTTATCTCTTGATGCTGACAAGCCTCTTAAATTTCCGTCAAGCAAATGAGACGCCACGTCCTTTACCTTCCAAAGTTTCGCCACGGTTTGGTTCTCCCACTCCTCTATAGTGAGCGATTTTAGCAGCTCTATCAGTTTACTGTCCAAGATAGAAAACAGATGTAGGGTTTCTATTTTTATTTCATTACTCATTTTAGATTTGTCATTTATGATAGCGGATGTCGGTGGCTATGTACTCAGCATTAACCAGTCCTGCTGTCTAGTGCCTTTTTTTACCCAGTGGGTTGGTCTGTTGGGATTTTACTCATATCCATAAAGAATAGTTCCCAAGTGTGCCCATCAAGATCTTCTATGGTTCGCTGTTGCATAAAGCCATAATCTCTCATTTCATTGGGTTCTATTCCACCTGCATTGAGAGCATTTGTCATCATGTTATTGATATCTTCGATACTGTCTAACGATAAAGAAAAAAGGCCCGCAATTTTTGATTTTGTGTCAGCAATTTGCTTGGTAGTAAAAGTTGAAAATTTTTCGTGGTTGAGTAACATCACAAAAATATGTTCACTCCACACCATACATTTTCCTGCATCGTCTGAAAATTGAGGATTATTTGTAAATCCCAATGCAGTATAAAAGTCCATAGATTTTTGAAGGTCTTTTACTGCTACATTGATGAATATTTGTTTGGCCATTTGTTTTAAATTTTATGGTTGTTTGAAATTTTGTCTTTATATATATAAGATGTCAAGAGCACGGCTAAAACAACCAAAGGCATTATCATATTACCGATTTCTTTGTCCACTATAGCATGACTGATAAATGCAAACAATAAATTAAAAGTGAAACCTGCATAAGCCCATTCTTTCAAAATTTTTGGCGTTTTGGGAAAGACAATAGCAATCACACCAAGTATTTTGGCAACAATTAGAGTGTAGGCAAAATAATCGGGATAGCCCAATGCTTTTGTTCCAATAGTCATATATTGCGGTGCAAAAATCCAAGTTACCAAAGGCATTACACCTTCCATAAGAGCAATAATAACGGTGGTTATCCAAAAAATAACATTATTCTTTTTCATTATGAATTATTGTTTAAGTGATGATAATAACGTATCCAATTGATTTAATCCCATGGTAAATCCTTCTTTGAAACCCATTTGTATTACCATCTCTAAATCTTCTAAAGAATTATATTTTGCTGAAATTTCCACAAGGGTTTTATCATTTTCTTCCGTAAACACATTGGTCCATTCTGTTCTAGGCATTGCTGTGTTGATTACCCCATTTTCATCACAAAAAGCATCCAAACCAGTATAGCTCGTTTGATGTTCAATTTTTAAATATTCGTTTTTGCACCAATGAATTTCATTTTCAGGGCTTATCATACAATATAGCCAAGTACCACCTTCTCTAAACTCCATTGACTTTGTCTTGTTTTGGTAGGGTTTTGGTGCCCACCACTGGTCAAGCAATTCTGGTTTTGTCCATGCGTCCCAAACTAAAGATAACCCCGCGTTAAACTCACGTTTTACGTTTACTGTTTGTGCTTCTTTGTCGACAATAAAGTCAAATAATAAATTACTGTTCATTTTTTTGTTTTTTAATGTTGGTTAATAAGTTGTCGAGTTGATTAAACTTGGTTTCCCAAATCTTTCTGAATTGTGCTAACCATTGGTCTATTTCTTTCATTTTGTCAATTTCGAGTGAATAGTAAATTTCTCTCCCTTGTTGATCTTGTTTTATCAGTTCGCACTCTGTCAAAATCCGAAGGTGTTTAGAGACCGCTTGACGTGATGTGTCGAAGTGTTCGGCAATGGCGTTTGGGGTCATTGCCTGTACTGCAATTAAGGTGATAATAGCCCGTCTTGTTGGGTCTGCTATGGCTTGAAAAATGTCACGTCTCATTTGTCTCTTCTTACATTAATGAAATGAATCGGTTGCAAATATATATGCAACTTTTCGGTTTCTCAAATTTATTTTCATTTTTTTTCTAGAATACTTATTGAAAATGAGCAACAAGACAATATACCAGAGATAAACCTTTCTTTTATGACGCCTGAATTAAATAGCACCTGCTGAAAAAGTCCAAATCATTCAGTTTAAAGGCTGCTATTGGTCAGAGAAATCGTTCAAAATACAAGCGATATGAAGATTCAATTCAACAGCTCTTGCCATGCTTTAGCATACTCGTTTTTCGGGGTCGGGAACAATTTGAGATAATTGAGTATATTTGGGTTTTAGTATTGATTATAAATGGTTATCAATTTAGAAGATTTAAAAGGTGTTTTACCTGTAAGGTTCCTTGATTAATTTGACATAGATGATTTAAAGAATTGGGAGATTTTGAAGTCATTATTAACAAGGGCTAAGCCCTGAAGGCATGCCTGCGATAGAGCAACGCAGGCCGGGGCGTAATCTATATCTTTCGTCGTTTTTAATTTCGCCCCTTCAGGGCTTTGTAATTAAAGTGTTTTTTTACCGAAGGGCTACACCCTTCGTTAAAATATTACGCCCTTTCAGGGCTAAAAAGAATATTTTAGCAACGCAGTCAGGGGAGATATATTAATATTTACCCGGAGGTTTCCTTGATTAATTTGACATAGATGATTTAAAGAATTAAAATATTGAAGTGTTCCTTACTTAGGGCTAAACCCTCCTTTAAAATAGTCTTCACATTAAAAAGCCCTGAAAGCCTGCCTGTCATAGAGCAACGCAGGCAGGGGCGGTATATAATAACATAGGGTGAAGCCCTATGTCTAAAAGCACACTACTTCCACAGCCCTGAAAG
>CAZGMB010000020.1:0-78551 GCA_964526715.1 uncultured Aureispira sp.
CTCCCTTTACATATGAGGCTAAAGGAGATGGAATGGTCACTGATGAAAACGGGTATTATGAATTTCTGATGCCCAAAAATCAAACCTTCTACTACTATGTACAACAATCACTTTGCAACCCCAGGTTATTAACTGCGGATCAGGAGCGCATTTTTGATGGAGCCTTTCCTGTACAGAAAATAGGTCCATACCAATCCAATGTGGCACTGCCAACTCTAAATAATGCGCAAGCTAATGTAGATGGCATCGAAGAACAACAAGTGGGTTTTATCACGGGTGGTCTGACATGTGATGGGAATAATATAAAAGATGGCATGTTGGATGGTACCATCACCAAAGGAACACAAACTTTCAAAATAAGGATGGCAGCGGTGAGCGGCTTCTTCTTTTATGGTCAAACTTTTTGTATCAAACAAGAAAATCTCAATGCCACTTGGAAAGTTCAATTCACGATTACCGATTTTGAAAATGTACAGAAATCACAAGAGTACAGTTTTGACATCATTTCTGAATCACAAAACCTAGGTTTTCTATCTGTTTGCAATCAGACACTGACGGAAAAACCATTTGTTTATTGGTCAGTAGGTGCGGTACCATATTACTATGAAATCAATGATGGTGTCATCGATAATACTGGTACTTTGATATCATCTGCCACCACGACATCATCCAGTGGTAATGTAAAATTCACCATACCCGGATATACGACAGGAAATAACAAGATTAAGAATTTCACATTTAATGGCAAATTAGTTGGACAGTCCTTTAGCTTTGCACAAAAGCCTTCGGATGACCTGACGGTCACCTACTTGTCCACCGGTGATCCTAAAATCGTAAAAGGCAAATTTACAGGTGAGTTGAACAATAGCACTACCAATGTTTCCTTTCCGATAAATGGTGTATTTTTAGTAAAACTTCCATAATCAGCACCAAGCTATGTTACCTATTCAGCAAATCATCCATGAGTGCATCCAAGGAAATCGGGCAGCGCAGAAACAATTGTACTATGCATTGGTGGATGATTTACTGATGGTAGCTCACCGATATACACGAGATGCTAATTTTGCACATGATGTGGTTCAAAACACATTTATCAGAATCTACAGCAATTTGTCAACGTATCAGGCTGAGTTGGCTTCATTACAGACCTGGGCCAAGAAAATATGTGTGTACGAAGCCATAGCTTTCTTGAGAAAAAACCAGAAACATAGTTTTAATGTCAGTATTGAAGATGTTTTAATCCCTTTCAAAACTGAATACCATCATGAAAATGAAACTTTGGAAACGCTTACTGCAAGAATACAGGCACTTCCCGATGAACACCGGATGATCTTAAATCTTTACTTTTTTGAAGAAATGTCTCATAAAGAAATTGCAGCCTTACTGCAAATCCAAGAGTCATCATCCAGATCGAGATTGTCTCGTGCCAAAGACCAACTAAGAATCAATTGGAAAGCAGCATTTTTCTTTTTATTATTAAAAACGTGGATTTATGGATCATAAAATGGATAACATCAAAAAGGCGCTCACTCCTGATGCTCCACTTCATACGGATAAAGACGCATTGTGGAATGCCATAGAGCAGGAATTAGATAAGGACAAAAAACAACGAAGACCTCTGTTTTTTATAATGATTTTCTTAGGATTAGGCCTTGCTGCTGCCGGTATTTATTTGGTCATTCAAAAAAATACTGAAAACATGCAACATCAAGAAACTGCTCTTAAGCAAAATGAAGCATCTATGCGAGATGAAAGTTTGTCTGTGGCCCAAACTAAACCAGCATTATCTACAAACTCCGATTATACTTGGGTGGATACGATCACAATCAACCAAAATAAAGCCATCGGCAATGCTAAAAACCTTAATTCTCAAAGGATTTCGTCCACACAAAAACAAGTTAATACATCGTTACAACCCATCCGCTCTGACCTTCTAAACGCAAAAGAAAACCACATTCAAACCGATCATCAAACCACCAAAAAGGGAATTTTAAACAGCAAAATAGTTGCATCTGATACTTTTGATCAAAAAGAGCAAACTTCTGATACCGTAACTGACCCTCAGGATGAAAATGGCACAGAAACGTCACGTGACCTTAGCATGAATTCAGAAAAAATGCCATCTTCACTTTATTCAGTAACTCCTATAGCTTTACTAAAAAATAACTTTATCGCGAGTGGGTCCGAATTTAAGATTGACTTTCATAAATCGAGCCAATCCAACTCCGAACTTAGGCCAACCCCTAAAAAAACATGGGAATGGCAACTTTCTTCAGGTATCTTTATGTGGGATACTTATCATCAAACCTATGCGCCAACCTTTGAAACCATCAACCAAAGAAGAAATACAATTTCTACCCCCAAAGAAAGCCTTATTGCTATGGTTATGCTCAAAAGGGAAATTTTGCCAAATTGGTATATTGGTTTAGGATTACAATACAATCAAATGACTGAGGTGATTCAAGCAGATGATATTTTAGTGACGACCAAGGAAATAACATCAGACAGTGCTCTATTTTATGTCGGAGCTAATTTTACTGAGTATTTTAAAGGTAACCTAGAACAAACCACTCGAAAAGGATATCTGATTTATTCACCTAACTATATCAAAAGATGGAATATACCTTTGGAAATGAGTTATAAACTAGCCTTAGGTCGTGTACATATTGTACCCTCTGTTTCATTTTTGTACAATGTTTCCCAAAGATACGAAGGCATTCAGTTGGGGATGAATGGAGATTTCATTTACAAAGACCAAGAAGCATTTGCCAATGTCTACAGGACATCAGGACTCATGTCATGGGCGTGGGCAGTGGATGCGGAGTGGAGTTTATCCAAAAAATGGGCTCTACGCATAGGTTTAGCCAATCAAAACGACCTTAATTCAGTGTTGCGAGATGACAGCTTGCTCAGCGAAAGGTATAGACAATTGGGATTCAATCTGGGAATGAAAGTTAAAATGTAAGGTTAACACAAAATATGCTTGGTTAATTAATATTTTAGAAAGCCATATCATAAAAAAACGGACAGACGTTTGGTCTCCACAAAGTCTAAATCCATCTTAAGCAAAATATGGACAGGCGCTGAAGATAGAAGAACTTTAATTCATTGGTCTTAACAAGCAGACATCGAATTTAAATCAGAAAATCTTTCCGATACCATACAATTCTATTAACTTTGTGCTTTCATAAAATGACCATAACCACACATCACATATGAGTGACGCCATAAAACATGAATGCGGGCTAGCGATGATCCGTCTTCTGAAACCTCTGGACTACTACCACAAAAAATATGGGACTGCCCTTTATGGTCTCAATAAAATGAACCTCCTGCTGCAAAAACAAAGAAATAGAGGACAAGATGGTGCAGGGCTAGTCACTATAAAATTGGACTCCGAACCCGGTACTCGATATATCAGTAGGAAACGAAGTAATAGTCCTCAGTATCTTAAAGACCTTTTTGAAGGTGTTTTTGCCCATTTTCAGGATATCACTCCCGAACAACTCAATGATCCGGCTTGGCTTAAGGCCAATAAACCATATACCGGAGAGCTGCTCTTGGGACACCTACGTTATGGTACACATGGTGTCAATACCATAGAAACTGTACATCCTTTCCTCAGACAAAATAACTGGATTACTAGAAATCTCGTGCTGGCAGGCAACTTCAACCTGACCAACGTCGATGAACTATTTGGTGAATTGCTAGACCTTGGGCAGTATCCAAAAGAAAAGTCAGATACGGTGACCGTGATGGAAAAAATCGGCCACTTCTTAGATGATGAGGTACAGCGACTGTTTAACTGGTTTAAGCCTGAAGGATATAGTATACAAGAGATCAATAAATTAATAGCCGAGCATCTCGATGTACAGCGATTATTGCAGCGTTCTTGCCGAAAGTTTGATGGTGGATATGTCATGGCCGGTTTGATTGGCCATGGTGATGCTTTTGTTCTTAGAGATCCGGGCGGAATAAGACCTGCATTTTACTATGCTGATGATGAGATCGTAGTGGTAGCATCCGAAAGACCGGCGATACAGACAAGCCTTAATATTCGTTATTTTCAGGTCAAAGAACTCAAGCCGGGACATGCACTGATCATCAAAAAGAATGGTACAGTCACCGAAGAACTTTGTAAAGAACCTACCACAACCACACCATGTAGTTTTGAGCGTATTTATTTCAGTAGAGGTACTGACCGTGATATCTACCTTGAAAGAAAAAGATTGGGCGAACTGTTGGCAGACAAAATCATGAAAGCCATCAACTACGACATTGAGAATACCATTTTTTCTTTCATACCCAATACAGCTGAAGTAGCATTTTTTGGTATGGTAAAAGGTCTAGAAGCCAAACTCAATGACATAAAAAGTCAACGCATTCTAGAGCTGAGTCAAAAAAATGAGTTAACGGATGAAGCCCTTCAAAAAATAATGAACCTTTCGATTCGGGCTGAAAAATTGGCAGTAAAAGATGAAAAACTCCGAACATTCATAGCAGATGATGCATCGCGAGGTCAGATGGTAGCCCACGTTTATGATGTCACCTATGGTATCGTCAAAAATGAAGTGGACACCTTGGTACTCATAGACGACTCCATAGTGCGGGGAACAACACTAAAAGACAGTATTATCTATATACTTTCTACCCTAAAACCAAAAAAAATCATCATTGTATCTTCGGCACCTCAGATCAGATATCCGGATTGTTATGGAATCGATATGAGCAAGATGAAAGAATTTGTAGCTTTCAGAGCTTTAGTAGCGTTGCTGCATGAAGATGGAAAAGCCCACCTGATGGATGAGGTATACCAAAAATGCTTGGAACAAGAAAATCTTCCCATAGAAGAAGTCACCAATCAGGTCAAAGCTTTGTATGCTCACTATACTGACGAACAAATCTCCGCTAAAATATCTACCTTGGTGACCCCCGAAAATATCACGCCCGAAGTTCAAGTCATTTATCAAAGTATCGAAGACTTACATCAAGCATGCCCAAATCATCATGGTGACTGGTATTTTTCTGGCGACTATCCTACACCAGGTGGTATGAGAGTAGTCAATAGAGCTTACATGAATTATATGAAAAACAGCGACGAACGGGCGTATTGATGTGATGCTTAAAAGTGACAATTGATGGATGACAACTTAAAATCGACCTGATGCTCATACATGAAACCGCTTTTTTGACTTGTGCATATAGAAGCAGCCACCCTGACATCAGCAAAGATATCTATGCCGCATTGTACACCCAAGAACAAACCATGTTGTGGGTACAAAAAATCACAGAAGAAGTTTCAGATTGGGAGCCTTTGCTGCATTGTTTTCGCAATAGGTACTTTTACGATGCATTAAATACCTTCTTAAATGAACAACCTGATGGTATTATCGTCAATATGGGTGCCGGATTTAGTATGTATCCCTATTTGCTTGGGCCAAATACCGTGGCTATTGATGTAGACCAAGCAGATATCATCCAATATAAAGAAAAAACGCTGCAACATTGGATACAAGAAGGTCTGCTCCCTGAAAGAAACATACAATATTACACTGCTGATTTTAGGGCTGATGACCTCAGTGATATGATCAACGATCTCGTTACTTTAATCGATGGGCGGCCAAGCTTTTTCATTTTAGAAGGTGTCTTGTACTTTTTATCTAAAGAAGTAACCCACAGACTCTTTGATGCGTTGGCAGCCATTCAGGTTCGGGGTAGTTTATTGGGATGTGTATCCTTCTTACCGGAAGCTATGGAAACCGAAGTGCAGGTCCGCCTGAATACTTTTTTTGACAAATACAACTTGGCAGGTGACTCTTTTAGTCATCAAATGCTGTCACACGAAAGTTATCACAACAGAAATGGTTACCGCTTGCTAGAACATCAAGATTACATGACTTTAGGAAAGAAATACGCACCTGATTTGGCTACCTACTCCAAATCAGAGATTCTCAATGAAAATATGTATTTGCTGGTCCGGGAGTGATCATTTTGTCGATCGTATCATGGATTACTTTGTCTTTTTGTCGTCTGGGCGAGTTATTAGCTCTGGTGTCACATGGTTTGTTTTTTACCATAAAATGCACTTTCTTGGAATTGATTCCGAAAAAGTTACTTCTTTTTTGGAATTGATTCCGCAAATTAGGTAATTTTGCAAAAAAAAATAGAAAAATTAATGATAAGTAGGAAAATAGAAAAAATCATTTCTGAGCAACTTTTTAGAAAAAAAGTAATCCTTTTATTGGGAGCAAGACAAACAGGTAAAACTACAATTTTAAAAAAAATCGCTAAAGAACACGAAGGTGTATTATGGTTGAATGGTGACGAATACGACATCCAACAGCGCTTCATAAACACTACATCAACCCAGCTAAAATCATTGATTGGCAACCACAAAATGGTCATTATTGATGAAGCCCAAAGGTTAGAAAATATTGGTTTGGGCCTTAAGCTCATTCACGACAATTATCCTGATGTCCAATTATTAATATCAAGTTCTTCTGCATTTGAACTAAAAAATAAAACGAACGAGCCACTCACAGGTAGAAAACTAGAATACCACCTATTTCCCATATCTTATGGGGAGATGACAGAATACCATAGTGAATTAATAGAAAAAAGATTTTTGAAAAACCGATTAGTATATGGATATTACCCTGAGATTGTCCAAAATGAAGGAAATCAAATAGAAATTTTAAAATTTTTATCAGACAGCTATTTATTTAAAGATATTTTAATGCTAGATAATATTAAAAAACCAGAGAAACTGATCAGTTTACTGCAAGCTTTGGCATTTCAGATAGGTTCGGAAGTATCGTATAATGATATTGGAAATTTGATTGGATTAGATAGTAAAACCGTGGAAACTTATATCAGTCTTTTAGAAAAGTCGTTTATTATATTTAAATTATCATCACTAAACAGAAACCTAAGAAGCGAACTAAAACTGGCCAAAAAAATATACTTTTATGATAACGGAATCAGAAATGCACTCATCAACAATTTCCAATTGATAGAAGGCAGAATGGATGCTGGTGCACTGTTTGAAAATTTCCTTATTTCAGAAAGAAAAAAACAAAACCATTATGCAAAAAAATATGTAAATACTTACTTTTGGAGAACTAAAGAACAACAGGAAATAGATTATATTGAAGAATACAATGGAATTCTAGATGCTTATGAATTTAAATGGAACGCCAATAGAAAGGTAAAGTTTTCCAAATCATTTACAGAAGCTTATCCAGAAGCCCGAACACAATTGATTTCCACCGATAATTTTTCATCATGGTTAATTTAAAAAACATAAAATGCACTTTCTTGGAATTGATTCCGAAAAAGTTACTTCTTTTTTGGAATTGATTCCAAAAAATCGGTAATTTTAGTTATGTATGTTACTTTTCAGGCTATTCCCTAATTAGGCACGGCAACGAAATCTATTCTTGCTTCTGACATTGTATGATTACTTTGTAACTTAATATTGAGTCCACTTCGAAAACTAAAATCTTGCCACAAAGGCACAAAAACACAAAAAAATGTAAATATCAAACAATTAATATTCAAATATTTACGAACTTTAGAGTCTTGGAGACTTTAACGCTTGGGCGTCACAAGAGTGGCATTTATCCATTTTTGACTTTTTGGAGTGAACTCAATATTTGAAGAAAAATCTACTTCAAAAATTTTAACAACCAATTCAAATTTGGCGGAAAATGTAGAGATTTCATATGGTTGGGAACATACTTTGGTACAAAAGTGATATCATTTATTGGATTCACAAATGAACACATTTCATCAGTTTATCATGCACACATTCACTAATTCTACTTTGTCAAATTTAATATTAGCCTATCTTAATGTTATAAAATGGGTTTCTCAGTCGATAAATCTCCTTCGAAATGACGAAGTATGTAAGTTTTTTGGAGGGAGAGAAAGTGGGTTCGACGTTGTCCGACCCCACTTTCTCTCCCTCCACTTCCTATTTTTCAAGCGTCATTTCGACCCACGAAGTGGTGAGAAACCTGATTTTTGTGTAATTTAAAAAAGTAGAACTAATCTATACCAATAAACTTATGGGTTTGTAGGCTTAGTTTCCACATGGGATGTTGGAGACAGTATGCTACACAAGATTGGATATGTTGTGACTGTGCAGCATCATCCAAAGGTTGCAAATAATAATGTTCAAAATCCAAATGTTGGTACTGAGATGGATGATTTTCCTTTTGTGGATATACCAGTTTCAGTTCATTACCACGGGTGATGATGATATCTGTATCGGCCTTCGGACTGACACATATCCAATCGATACCATCGGGCAAAGATACCGTACCATTGGTTTCTATAGCTATTTCAAAATTATGAGCATGCAATAAATCGATCAGGTCCTGATCCATTTGCAATCCCGGTTCTCCACCTGTGCAGACAATAAAAGGAGTCATATTTGATTGAGGCCATAAAGACATCAAAACATTGACTAGGGCTTCTCCGGTATATTTACCACCATTCACACCATCTGTACCCCAAAAATCGGTGTCACAGAATTTACAGACGGCTTTGTCCCTATCCTCTTCCCTACCCGACCACAGATTGCAGCCGGCAAATCTACAAAACAAAGCAGGCCTGCCCGTGTGGTAGCCTTCTCCTTGTATGGTATAATATATTTCTTTGATTTTGTACATGTACAGTTTGAACTTATGAAATAATGGCCGTTGCTTCTATTTCAACGAGCATTTCCGGATTGATCATACTAGATACGGCCACCATCGTACTTGCGGGTTTGATTTTGCTAAAATATTCACCATGGGCCCGTCCTACTTCTTCCCAATCGGTCACGTGCTTTAGATATATCCTGGTGCGTACCACATCATCCAACGATGCATCCAATTGTTTGAGTACGTGCTCGATGATCTGAAGTATGTACTTGGTTTGATTGTACGGGTCACCTGTATGAACTACATCTCCATTTCTGACAGCTGCTGTTCCGGCTATCTCTATGATATTGCCCGTTTTGACTGCTCTGGAATACCCGATGATATCTTCCCAGATGGCGCTAGAACTGAGTTTAGTTTTCATGAAAATATTTTAACTAAATTATGGCAAATACACACTTACTGACTTTGAATATGAAGATTTTAAATCAATAACTTTCATAAACATGAGACCTTTTAAATTTTCATCAAAGTGGTATTCTTGATTGGTGTCTATCACTCTAGTATGGAGCAATCTTCCTGAAGTATCTAAAATTTCTAGGTTTACAGCATGGTTTGATTCGCTTTTCACTTTATAAAGATTACTTCTTACTTCTATGGTAAAAGGATTTTGAATTACAGAAAAATCTTCTTTAGTAGAAGTAGGAATTCCAGTCTCGACATAGTACAACTCTTTGCCAAAAGATTCGTTCAAGTTGGCTAAGAAGTAAAGCTTACTACCAATTAGACCTAAAGGTTTTATACCATTTGTTGAAAATGTTTGATTATTTATATTTAGTACAATTTTTGAAGTTTGATTTGTAAGATTGTACATGGTTATTTTTCCACTTCTCCCCGTTGAAGATTGAGTAATGTTAAAAGCGTGGTCTTCATAACCAATCATACCAGTAGGAGTCAAGTCTAAATCAAATATTTTCTTCTGACTTAGATCCTTGTTAAAAATTACAACTTTTTGGTTCAGATTAACATCATTTGTATTGTAAACGGATCTAAAGTTAGAAGTGTAATAATAGGAATCGGCGCTAAGATTTTTAAAACCAAGATTTGAAATATTGATCGTTGTCAATGGCTTGCCAGTTAATAAAAAGTGGCCTCCATTGTGATAATATAGTAATAAAGTATCTTTCCCAAAATCTTTAAGGTGAGGGTATTCCAATCGTTCAAAAGTCAGGGCTATTTCTTTGTTTAATTGTTTACTTTCTGAACTATATTTGTATAAGTCTGATGAATTTGAATCGTCACTATGGGTTAAAACAATTAAATCTTCGGTGTATAAAGACTTTAATCCACGAATAAAAGAACCTTGTTTAACCTTAACCGCAATTAATAACGAAAGCTTTTCTTCTTCAAATCTAAAAAGTTTTAGAGAATCATTTATAATATTAGCAAACGCAATTCCATTGCCATATTTTATAGGTGCTCCGAATTGTTCTTCGTCAGACCCTAAGCTTAATTCTGTTGATATTTTTTTTGTGCCTGCAGAAGTTCCATCTGAAATATAGACTTCATCTTTAAACGAATTCCTATTGTATAGACTTAAATATATTTTTCCATTATTTCCTACACCAAATGATCTAAACGCACCAGGGTAGTCAAGTATCATGTTTGTACCCGTAACTGTACCATCAGTACTCCAAAGCTGATTGAACTTATTATCGATTCTCTTTGCAAAAAACAACCTATTTTCAAATCTAAAAAAGAATACTTCAAAAAAATTGCAAGAACTTGAACACATTGAAGTAATCAATTGAACTTCTCCGTTCTTTATTGAATATAAATCTCTTCTATTTGCCTGATTGTTATTATCACCAACAAAGTATATCACATCGTTTATCTGCATATGGGGATGATTATTAAGAGCACTAGGTAATGGACCAGGATTGATATCTTTGACTAGGACTGGGGTTTGTGCATTAATAATACAATGGAAAGACACTAAAAACAAAATTTGTAAATATTTCATGTTTTAATTTTATTGAAATAAATGCAAATATAGTAAGTATTGATACTTTATTAAAATCATATTAATAAATACTGAATTTTAATATTCATTTAGTAAACAAGATCATTCTTATCATTGACTTTTATTGCAAACCCTCCTTCCAAAATCTGAAATACAACTATTAATTATTTTTCACTCCATAGCCGCCACATAATCGCCAAAGTCTTTGAGGGAATCCAATCTGCAGTCGGGAATGGCATTGATATAGGCTGATTGATCTCCTTTATGGCCTACTAAAATCGTTTTCATACCTAGATTATTGCCAAAAGCGATGTCACTGGCAGAGTCTCCTACCATGATGCATTTTTTAAAATCGATATCCGGAAAATCTTTTTTGGCTTCCAATGCCATACCGGGATTGGGTTTTCTGCAAAGTGGGTCCAAATCTCCTTTGTACGGACAATAGTAAATTTCGTCAATACGACCGCCGTGATATTGTATATACTCCATCATTTGTTCATGAATCTGCTTCAAATCCTGATGTGTATATAATCCTTTTTCTATGCCGGCCTGATTGGTGACGATAAATATTCGGCTGAAATATTGGTTAAATGCCGTCAAGGCGTCTAACACTCCGGGAAGAAATTTGAACTCTTCCCACTTTTTTACATAGTCATCGGGCAATCTTTCATTGATCACACCGTCACGGTCCAAAAATAGTGACCACTCGGGTGTAAATTTAAAGTTTGGCCAGCTAAAAGGTATCTTGACTTGCATGCCTTTATTAACCAGCCAAACTTATGTATTGTTTATGAATAGCCTAATTTTGCTTTCAATCCTTTGTTCAACTCTTCCAAAAACTCTTCTGTGTAAAGATAATGATCCCCATGTGCCACTTTGTTACCATGTATGATGACAGCCAAGTCTTTGGTCATTTTGCCACTTTCTACCGTTTCTACACACACTTCTTCAAGAGCTTCACTAAATCGGATCAACTCTGGATTATTATCAAGTTTACCTCTGAATGCCAATCCACGTGTCCAAGCATAGATAGATGCAATTGGGTTGGTAGATGTAGGTCTTCCTGCTTGGTGCTCTCTATAGTGACGTGTTACCGTACCGTGAGCTGCTTCGGCTTCCATAGTATTTCCATCGGGAGTTACCAATACAGAAGTCATCAAACCTAGTGAACCGAACCCTTGTGCAACGGTGTCAGATTGAACATCTCCGTCATAATTTTTACAAGCCCAAACGAAGTTACCATTCCACTTCAATGCGCTGGCTACCATATCGTCTATAAGTCTGTGCTCATATACAATACCTGCTGCATCAAATTGAGCTTTGTAATCTGCGTCGAATATCTCTTGGAAGATGTCTTTAAACCTTCCATCATATTTTTTCAGAATCGTATTTTTGGTTGACAAATAAAGTGGCCATCCTTTGGACAAGGCCATATTGAAACATGAATGCGCAAAACCACGGATAGAATCATCAGTATTGTACATACACATCGCCACTCCATCACCTTTGAAATCATATACTGACCAACTGGTTTCTTGTCCGTCTTCAGCAGTAAAAGTCATCGTAAGCTTACCTTTTCCTTTGATCACAGTATCGGTAGCTCTGTATTGATCTCCAAAAGCATGACGACCTATAATGATAGGAGATGTCCAATTGGGTACTAAGCGCGGTACATTGCTCATTACGATAGGCTCTCTAAATACTGTACCATCCAAGATATTTCTGATGGTACCATTGGGCGATTTCCACATTTGTTTGAGTTTGAACTCTTCTACTCTTTGCTCATCAGGAGTGATGGTGGCACATTTGATACCTACACCATACTTTTTGATAGCATTTGCGGCATCTATAGTCACCTGATCATCAGTCTCATCCCTATATTCCATTCCCAAATCGTAGTATTTGATATCTATATCGAGATAGGGTAAAATGAGTTTGTCTTTGATAAATTTCCAGATGATTCTTGTCATTTCATCGCCATCGAGTTCTACCACAGGATTGGCAACTTTGATTTTACTAAAAGCCATATAAATGTTTTGTATAATTATGTTTTGTTAAAAATGCAAAGATAAAACAATACCATCAAAGCCAAAAGACAATGCCAAAAAACTATACAAAATATAAATAATATAAAATTATAAAATTTTGATTTATTAACCACTTATTATGAGATGAATAAATTAGTCATAACCTAAATCTGAAGTAATTTTCTCAATAAAACTGAGTTGAAAATGGTAACCATTTTGATTAAATTCATTACTACTGCCATTTAATTGTCGGGTCATGGATTTCAGAATTGTGCTACCAAGGCCTTTTTCATTTGTGAGCTTACCTTTCCCATTATCTGAATATTTGAGTTGATAAGTGTTTTGATTTTTTTCCACTGAAATTGAAATATTCAATCGTTCACTGTTAGCGATTTGTGCATGCTTTACGGTATTAATGGTAAGTTCGGAAATAATGATTCCTATAGGAAATAGCGTTTCAATGTTAAAAACCAGATTTTCATCAATCTCAATGTTGAACATAATATCATTTTGTGAATACATATGAATAAATTGTTCACATAATTGGTCGATATAAATTTTTAATAAAATTTTATCAAATTGATTGGTATGGTAAAGTTGGTCATGAATCAAAGAAATACTCCTAATTTTAAGACAAATATCATTTAAATATTGAACTAGGTTTTCATCTTGCACATGATGACTTTTGAGTGTTAGTAAACTGATTACTACTTGCAAATTATTCTTAACCCTGTGATGTACCTCGGATAAAAGTATAGTTTGTTTTTGCAATAATTTGTCCAATTCGTTTTTTTGGATTAAAATTTCATCTCTTTGTGATGCTATTGTGCTTTCAAATTTCAACTTACTAAAATAAAAATAAATTAAAGCAATAATAATACCTAGTAATGACGCAAAACCCAACACCCAATATTTTCTAGATTTGGCCAAATATTCTATTTCAGATTTTTCTTTGAGAGTGGCTATTTCTATTTCCTTTTCAGAAATATACTCTTGGTTAGTTGCAAAATTACTGCTATCGCTGTACAATTTAGCCAATTTAATGTAATGTACTGAAGAATCAGCTATCCCTTCTTTTTGAAATTTTAATGATATAAGTTCATTTAAAATTGAATTTAAAGTAAATATCCTGGGGTTTTTTTCAACATTAGTAAGATAATATTTTGCTGAATCTATATAAGATCCAGCCTCATTTATTTTACCTTCATTATCGAGAATAGAGATTAAGTTTAAGTATTGTAACGCTACTGAGCTAAATGATCCATTTTTTTTATAGTATCCAGCAGATTTTTTCATATATTCTTTTGCAATAGGCAATCCTCTATTTGCTGCACCCAAAAGCAAGTATGCATCAGCCAAATTGAGGTGATCATGGAATTTTTCTCCCCAAAATACTGCTTGGTTGGCAAAATAAATGGAAGAATCTCTAGTGCCAAAAAATCTTTGACTTGATGAAGACCTAACATAATATTCTGGAAGCAAGTTGTAAAGCTTATATTGATCTATAAGTGCTTTTGCCTTAGCAAGGTTTCTTCGCAAATCACTTTCCCTTTTCAAAAAATCATGTATCCGTACTACAATGAGATATGACTTTGCTTCTATTTCAAAATAATTATATTTCTGAGCATTTTTGATAACTTCAGCTAAAACTTGACTACTCTCTTCAAATTTTTGGCTATTTTCCAAAGCTAATCCTTTTAAATTGAGTAGTATTAAGTAATATTTGCAATTTTCATGGAACTTGGTCACATTCGTCAATGAATCAACCAATGAAATAACTTTAATATGCTGATGTGAATTTTGATGTTTGTTAGCCCTTTTTATGATAGGTGCAAAATAAAGGGAGTCACAGTTTTGATTTGCAATCATAAACTTTGCTAAAAACAAAATTATAATAAGCAATATGTACTTTAAAACACGCATTAAACCATTTTATTTATGTAAGTCTATTAGACTATTTAACACAAAGATATAAAATTTCATAAAGATAATTAAAAAAGGAGCTGCCTTTACAACATTGACAGCTCCTAAATAAGCAAAATGCTACGTTTTTAAATTTTGAATACCTTAAAAATCTTGGTCAGGCTTACCGATTTTGCTTTAATGATCAAAATACCTTTGTAATCAAGATTTCTGATTTGCATCATGTGATAGTCGGATTTATAACCGGAATGGAATATATGTAACAATTTTCCAGCGGCATCCATAACCTCAATCTCCACGGCCTCGGATTTCGATAAATGGATTTCGACGTTAAGCTCATCTTCAAATGGATTTGGGTAAACTTTTATATTCCCTAATGCATCTTCATCATCCAAGCTTGATGTCCCCATGGTAAGTGCCCCATTTTCAGAATTTGAATTATATTGATTAAAATTTGCATCAAAAGCATTGATATTAGAGATGGTAAGTGCGGAAGTACCTGTAGTCACTTTATTACTAAAAGTAAGATTCATTAAAACTCCAGTACCGGTAAATTCTCCTGCCTGTGGATGATCCCATGCAATGATCACATTTCCTCCCAAATCATTGTAATTGCCAGCTCCAAAACCTTGCATCATTGCAGACTCGATTTTAACTAATTGTAATTTGCTATTGTCATATCCAAGATTCATTGAAAAAATTGAAATTCGATCGCCTCCAGCTACATATACAGGAACTACCATATTTTGACCAGGAGCTATAACCGTATCAGGAATGGTTAATATCACAGGCGCATTTCTGTTTTCTACAATCACTTCATTTGCAGGAACAGAAGAGAAATCCACATCACCTACTTTGATCCCTATAAAATCCAGTTTTGAAGTGTTAATTCCTGATTTTTTCAGCTCTATCCAAAAAGGAATACTAACATCTAAAGGATTTGCACTGATATTTAGATCAGCAGGAAGCATTCTCCATGATTCATTGTTTGGAAATTTATCGATTTTTTTAAGCACGATTCTATTGGTCACTGCAACATCCAAGACATCAATTTTACCATTTTTATCTACGTCTGCCGCCATTTTTTTATAATCACTATCCAAAAGTGTGGTTTGTAAAATATGTCTTCTTATTCGGGCTACATCTGCCACATTAACCCCTAAGGACGGATCATCATTTCTCCCTGCAACAATATCATTAGTTAACGTAGCCTGACTTACAGTAAATTCTCCGCCAAGATTGGTTTTTACCTTAGTGACCCAAGATTGAGTAGTAGGATTGAACTCACCGACGTCAACGTTTGCGATGCCTTTGCCTAGTGGGTTTCTTACAGTTCCTGAAACATTAACCTTACTACTAGCGCAGACAGTAAATGATGATACCTGACCACCGCTTACACCAGTATTGCTCAAGACAACTACTTCTTTTCCAATTATAGTAACTAGCTGTGAAAAAGCAGATGTGGATGATATAAAGATATCACAAATTCTAAAGCCATTAGCTTGACTGATATTACCGCCATTAGGATCATCCCAAATAATTCTTAGGTCACCATTAGGTAAAATATTGAATTGCATACCTGGCAAATTAAAGTTATCAGCTTTCTCAAATTTAAGATTTGAGTTTGCAGGAAGAACAAGGTCAAACTGGAAAGCACCAATGCCATTAAAATTATTGACGGTCACTGGAAATGATCCCGATTGTCCTGGGCTAATACAACCGTTTGCGATATTGAAAAGAAGAGCATTAGAGTTATTGCATTCGGTGACCACCAGACTATTGGTTGTCTTGACACAACCATCTGCTCGAGTGACTTCCGCTGTATAAGTTCCCGCAGTAGTTGGTTTGAAAGTAGTATTTAGAGAACCTAAAGTTTGTGCCCATTTTTGTATACGATTATTTGTCTGATCAACGATATAGATGTTTCCTTGTGCATCTACAGTGACACCTCTTGGACCATTAAGTTGATTAGCTCCATTGCCGGCACCATTGCCGCCTGCTACAATTGGACCAGGAGTAGTGGCAGTACTATTAGGTGGGAATTTTTTGATATAGTGATCTGCTATATTTGCAATGTAAATGTTACCTGCTGCATCCATAGCCATTCCTCTCACAAAAGTACTAGTACCATCTCCAGGTTTGTCTTTTGCAACAATGACACCAGCAGTGCCGGCTGTCGAGTTGGAAGGAAATTTTTTGACATGTCCATACCTAACATCAATAACAAAAATCTCTCCTGCGTCATTCACAACAATATCTCTTGGTTGTTCAATTTGATTTGCATCTGGACCAAAAACTCCTGTTCCAGCCACAGTGACACCTTCAGTAGCACCACTTGCCCACTTTTGAATTCTACTATTGTTATAATCTACTACAAACAGATTTCCATTGTTATCAAGATATATCCCATTAGGTTCATCCAGCTGATTATTAGCTTTACCTGGACCCTTGCCACCAGCTACCACTATTCCTGATGTCGCTCCTGTATTCCATTTTACAACTCGATGATTCTTTGCATCGGAAACATACACACTTCCCTGGTTATCTACTTGAAAAATCCACGCACCATCAAGTTGATTAAGGTTACTTCCTTGACCATTGCCTCCAGCAACAACCGTACCTGTAGATGAGCCCGCAGCAAACTTCAATATTCTGAAATTGTTAGCATCGGATACATAAATGTTGCCCTGCTTGTCTACCACTACATTTTGGGCACCATTAAATTGATTATTGCCTGATCCAGCGCTACCAGAGCCCGCGGCGGTACTACCTTGTGTAGATGGCGTCGCACTGATGACAGATGATTGTACCGTCTGATTTCCATTTTTCCAATCTACTCTAACTGCATCTGTGGCTTCATTTATAGTCATGGTATTATTTGTACAGTTGTCCCCTGCTATAGATAATGTCGGTTTAAAAGTATTGCAAGGATCTGTACCTGAAAAATTTGGAGATTTGACCGTAACTACTGTCCTACACGAACCTACATTGCCTTTTAGGTCTGTGACTAAATAATCAAAATGTACTGTACCCGTACCGAGTACCTCATAAGTGAACGTTTGATATGGTGTAAAAGAATTAAATGTTTCTGACGTGGTGTTCTTGATACTTTTGGCACCATTGAGATAAGTGATGTTGAGTTGTGTGGATTTAATGCCACAATTGTCATAGTAGGCTGGGTCCGTTGTAAAGAAATCCGTAACGCCGCTTGGATAGGAAATTATTTCGAAATCGGGTACACAATCTACTAAAATTGGTTTTATCAGATCGTTGGCACAGTCATTCGGTCCTACTACATAGATATACATGAAGCAATATCCCGCGTTATTGGCTTCATCAATAGTAGTATATTTAACGATGATTCTACCTTTCCCTTGTACATTGTATTCATACTCTTTTCCTTGATCGCCGCTTATATCTGGGTATTCTATGTAAGTTTTTCCGTCTTGAGATGTGGCACCGTCAAAATAGGTAACTTCCTGCTTTCGCTGTTTCACTTTACAATTATCCGTAGAAAAAGGGTCGGTGATATTGAATTTTGCTTTGTTGTCAGCCCCAAGGGTCACAATTCTATTTGCAGGACATTGAGTGAAAGTGGGTGTCTCTTGATCTTGGGCACAAGCATCGTTGAAGTGAAATTTTATACATTCAATATCAAAACCAGCATTAGAGTTGTCGCAAACAGCGAGATTCCACGTTCCATTTGGATTGATTTTTCGTAAATTAGCTCTATTAAGATTGCTAATGGGTTTGCGGAGTTTGTCTGTTGCAGATGGTAAGGTGGCAGAGTTATGTAGCTTGATGGTTGGATCTGAACTAGTAGAAAATTCGACAGTCATAGATCCTGAATTATTGTAGGTAGGAAATGAAAAAGGACTAAATAAAAGGTATGAATTTCCAGATGGGTCTATTAAATACGCTTCGCCAGTACATGTGGTAGGAAATTTCATAGTGACTTCTACTTTGTCTAAAATGGTTTTAGTACCCAGTTTTTGGATTTGACTGATATTAATTGGTATGTAAGTAAGTGGTTTGGTATAATCACATTTAGTTGCTTTAATAGTTTTTTTGCACACATCTGCTGTAAAAACTGCAACATTTCCTGTTACCGTATTTACAAAGCTGGAGCATGTTTTCTTTTGACCTTTACTATTTGTGATTTCCCAAACAAATTCAGTTTTGCCTGTGCCATTGATACCCAAAGTTTGAGTATTTAAATCCACATTGACATCACCACTCTGAAATTTGGCAGTTATTTTGGTAATTGATGTTGCATATCCACAATTGTCCCAGTGTTGTGGTGGTATCAGTTTAACATTTACTGAACCTGAAGTGCCATTACCTACGGTAAAATCACCCGCACAGACCGTCTGTATATCGCCATTTGCATTAGTTGCTTCCAAAGTAAACTCACGTTCATTGTAAGTGTTGGTATATACACTGCTGGCACTACCCAGCATGGCTTTTATAGTGTGCTTCCCAGCTTTGAGACCAGTAATACTTTGGGTTATTTTTGTTACAAATCCAACAGTATAGTCCACTGGAATGGCCTTGCTTTGCCATGGTTGATCATCTACAGTATAGTAGACAAAGCCTTGGTCACATTTACTTCCAAAATCAAACTCTATAGATCCATCCGCACTCAAGCAGTCTGTTGGTTTTTTTGTAATCTTTGGAGCTGTTATGATTGATTTTAAGGTTCTGAATTCTAGCATTAGATAACCTAAGATTAAAACATTGGGATCGGATGAGCAAAATTCAAACTTCCACTCACCATTCGGGTTTTCCCCCTTGAAGATGCTAAAATCGGTAATGGGTCTGGAAGTAAACAATTTACTATTTGTATTCCAGGTAATAAAGTTTGGATTTGTGTGAGGTTGGAACCAACCACAATTTCTCACTCGAAACAGGTTATATCGATCGAGGACTATGGAAAAGTTTGATCCAGCACGAGTATCCAAAAATGTAGCCCTAGTTCCTTGAGGAGATATGACGGTAATCCTCAAATCTAGTCCTTTTTGGATTGTAAAATCTGCCCCTGCAAATAGCAATTCTAGGTCATTGGATAAATTGTCTAGTCCTGAAACTGTAACGAATGCTGTTGCTGCTGTTCCTCCATTGTGACAATTGTTTGAGATGTTTGAACTAGCACCACTGAAGCTCTTAAAGAAATTATACCCTTGAGCATGATTTGTAATTGATAAAAAAACTAAAATAAAGAATAAATAAAAACGTAACATGATATTGATTTTTAAATGGGTGAAAAATATGATGCAATAGTAGTAACCCATTAAAATAAAGTCATCTTTTTTAAGCACCTATGTTCTAAAGAGTACGTTTAATGTTCTGAATGACAAACATTGAAAAGTATTTGTAAAATGGAATTGATATTAATCATTCAATGTAATAAGACTTGGATAAATTTTAAATTGAAAAATAAGAGTCCGAATTTTAATTAAAATATACCAGCCTTAAGTAAAAATTATTCTACAATTTACTTTACCTTAGCATCTTAATTTCTTGATAATGTCGATTTTTGATCCTATTATTTAAATTCTCCTTAAAATTATAAAGTCAGCTGTCGAAAATCAAATCAAGTTTTAATCTAAATCATAAATTTATTGCATAAAAATCAGAATTTGGATTTATGAAAAATTTGAAGATTCTTATAGTAGAAGATGAAATCTTGATAGCAGAGATGATCAAAGAATATCTCCATGAAGCAGGACATCATGTCATAAACATAGCCATTTCGTATGCCGAAGCCTTACATGAGTATAATCAACAAAAGCCTGACCTAATTCTACTAGATATAAGACTTTATGGACTTAAATCCGGAATCGATTTTGCCAAATATCTGGAATCAAACCAATCAAAAACCCCCATAATTTATCTATCGTCACAATATGACAAAAGAACGATAGACTACGCACTAGATACACATCCCTATGGATACCTGACAAAGCCCATTCAAAAAGAGACACTTTGGACATCGATCAGCGCTGCATATAGCCTTTATGAATCCAATTTACAATCCAAAACAGAAATTTCATTTTATGATGGTAAAACCCACCATATCATTTTTTTAAACGATATCCTATATATAGAATCAGACCATGTGTATCTAAATGTTTATTTAACTTCCGGAAAGTACATCACTGTAAGACAAACTTTAAAACAATTAATGTCAGAAATGCCGCATGAAATTATGGTACAGTGTCATAGAAGTTACCTCGTAAACAAAACTCATATAAAATCTTGGAGTCACTCACACATCATACTTAAAACCGATAAAGAAATACCAGTAAGCAGAAATTTTAAAGAAGACTTTAATAATGCTTTACAAAACAATCAACTTAAAAGCTAAAAAAGACTAAAATTCTTTCGTTTCTCATAAACTCAAGAATAATTATTCTAATTTTGCGTTTTTAAATACATAAAATCATTTTTAATATGGCAGAAGATAATCAAAATCAAATCAATATAGAACTTTCAGAAGATGTAGCAGAAGGCATTTATAGCAATTTAGCTATTATTTCTCACTCTCATTCGGAGTTTATTGTAGATTTCATCAGATTGGTACCCAATGTACCCAAAGCTAAAGTAAAGTCAAGAATTATATTGACTCCACAACATGCTAAAAGACTCATGAAAGCCCTTCAGGACAATATCAGAAGGTATGAAGCTCAGCATGGCAATATTGAAGACCCTGAAGCGGGTATGATGCCACCTATGAATTTCCCGACCGCAGGCATGGCCTGATTAAACTTTGGTAGATGAATCTGTTTACTTACCTGTTTTTTGTATTAGCTATTGCCACCTGTCAGCCAGAAGAAAGCAGGATAGGCTTCGAGCATCAACCTATGGCTAGAGATACCACTCAAATCATCACAGCCGCAGAACGCATAGCGACTTATCTTCCCATGCTCCAAAATCAAAAAGTAGCATTAGTGGTCAATCAGACAAGTATGATCCAAGATAAGCATTTGGTAGATACTTTACTGAAGCTTGGTGTTGATATTCAGGTAGTATTTGCGCCTGAACATGGTTTTCGCGGTCAAGCTGATGCTGGTGAATTGGTCAGCGATACCCGAGATAAAAAAACAGGATTACCCATCATATCCTTGTATGGAAAAAAGAAAAAACCAACAGCCGATGATCTCAAAAATGTTGATCTCATCTTATTTGACATTCAGGATGTGGGCGTAAGATTTTATACCTATATTTCTACTTTACATTACATCATGGAAGCTTGCCATGAGTTTTCAATACCATTGATGGTACTGGACAGACCTAATCCAAATGCATATTTTATAGATGGCGAAATCTTGGATCCCGCCTTTAAATCGTTTGTAGGCATGCATCCGGTGCCAACCGTTTATGGTATGACCATAGGCGAATATGCAAAAATGATCCAAGGTGAAGGATGGATAGGAAAAGACAAACCAATAGAACTTACTGTTATACCATGTAAAAACTATACCCACAACAGCTACTACGAGCTACCCGTAAAACCAAGTCCAAACCTTCCCGATATCAGGTCTATACTACTCTACCCTTCTACGTGCTTTTTTGAAGGCACTACCTTATCTTTGGGCAGAGGAACTTCAAAACCTTTTCAACTTATTGGACATCCTGCTTTACGATCAGACTTTTCTTTCACACCTCAACCCAATGAAGGTGCAAAAGAACCACCACTCAAAGGACAACTTTGTTATGGACAAGATTTAAGCAAAGTCACCACAGGAAGTATCATATCCAAAAAAGGCATTGAACTAAGTTACATCATTGACTTCCATAAACAGATGAAAACCATCCAACAAAAATACTGGTTGGACAACAATTTTGTTGATAAACTTGCCGGTAGTGATCAACTTCGCAAACAGATAGATGCTGGTATGAGTGAGGCAGAAATTAAAAAAACGTGGCAGCCGGGCTTAAAGAAATTTATGGAAGTGAGGCAGAAGTATTTAATTTATAACTAGCCATGTTATCAATGATTTAATATTGGACTCAAAGCATTAATAGGTTTTCCAATTTTTTTACTCACTGACGATCCAAAAAAAGATAAAAGTACTTTTGCAACCCATTTATGTGTTGAATATGTTAAAATGAATACGTCATTGTTAGGAAATTTATCACTGAGAAAACCATACTTTGACATTATGGTAGGTTAATTATCAATTTCACAACATAGCATTAAATAAGCTATATCCTTCATGGGTTCGATAGATAAGTCATACCAAAAATTCCATTTCCACTCTATAAAAAACAAAAAAGGGCAACATATCGAAATACGCTGCCCTGTATATGAAAATTTGGGGTTTACCTTGGCGAAGTTTTAATTTTCCTTAGGGACCAAATTGAATTCAACTCTTCTGTTGAGTGATCTACCTTTTTCGTTTTCATTGGTAGAGATGGGTCTGGACTCTCCGAATCCTACATAACTTAACCTCGACACGGATATTCCTCTCTTTAATAAGTAATCATAACAAGCTTTTGCTCTTTTTTCAGAAAGGGTCTGATTGGCAGTGGAGCTTCCTGTATTATCAGTATGACCACTGATATTCATATTAAAATCCGGATATCTGTTCATAATATCCGCAATTTGATTGAGGACAACGTTAGATTCTGATTTTAATATAGCACTACCTGTCTGAAACTGAACTGCTTGCATTGCTACTTCTAAGGTCTTTTTATCTTCTTTTTTGATCTCAGGGCAGCCGTCATTAGCTACTGTGCCTGCTACCTTTGGACATTTGTCCCTACTATCATCTATACCATCACCATCTGTATCTGGACATCCATAATATATACGAAGTCCGGGTGCATTAGGACATTTATCATCTTTATCTGCGATGCCATCATTATCTTTATCAGGACATCCCATAGCGTCAGCGGTTCCTTTTTCATTCGGACATTGATCTTCATCATCTGATACACCGTCACCATCACTATCTTTTACTTTATTAACTTCAGGGCATCCTTTGTTTGATTTAGTACCTGCTACTTTGGGACATTCATCTTCATTGTCAGCTACACCGTCACCGTCAGTATCCGGACATCCGCCAAAATCTTTTGATCCTTTAAACTCAGGACATTTGTCCATATAATCAGCAATACCGTCACCATCTTTATCCGGACATCCGTTCAGTTCTTTGGCTCCAAAAGCATTAGGACACAAATCTAGATCATCAGGAATACCGTCATTATCACTGTCTTTGGGCATCTCTTTTTTCTCTTCTTTGGGCATTTCTGATTTTCCAAATAAATAGGTGAATCCTAAACCATGTTGCAAATTATTTCTGTCTTCTGCAAAAGAGTATCTGTATTCCGACTGAAGATGAACAAACGCATTAGGAGCTAATCTGAAATAAAATCCAAGTCCCACAGGAAGCTGCATATTAAACTCACCTTCATCTTCGTAAACTCCACCTAATCCTGCCAATACATAGGGGATAATTTTTCTACCTGGAGCATTAAATTGATATTGAAACTGAGCATCGAGACTAGCGATTCTCTTCTTCAGACAGTTAATACTATCCAAATGTGTATCCACCACACCGTATCTCAAAGGAAGAGATAGCGCGATTTTGTCACTCAGTATCCTGTGGTATCCGATTTCATAACCATGTCTGTAGTCATCAAATCTTGAAAAATTGCCACCGTTTTGGCTTTGATAATCTAAAAATAACTTTTTGAATGTAACCCCGGATTTCAATTCCGGATTTTGGCCATATGCCCAAGTAGTCGTCATAATGACTATCAAAAGTGTCTTTAAAAAAATTCTCATCATCTTAATTTTTATAAAATTTTGAAATCCTGTCTTATCTAAAATCATATATGAAAAAGATACAAAATAAACATAATCAATTACTTACATCTAATTACGACTATTTTCGCACCCAATTCAACTGCAAAAATACACATTATTATTTATTCTAATATATTTTAAATCAAAATATTACATTATTTATTAATATGTTGTCGAACATAATAACTTTTTGATTTAAAAATTAGAATATAATAAACTTACATTGGGGAAATAACCATCAATACCGGGAAGATATAAAAAGCTGCAGTGCGTATCGATAAAGATTAGTGCAAATATAGTCCATTTCGCACAAAATCAATGGTATTTTCAACATTTTTATAAAAATCTGTAAAATCAGGTATTTTGTAGTCTCTCCATACAAAACAATTATACCATAAGGTTAACATTAAACCCAAAATTGGCTTACATTTGCGCCGAATTCCTAAGGTAGCATGATCAAGATGGATTTTTGGTATTGATCCTGTTATCTAAATCATCATTTTTGTCAAAAGTTTATACAATAATAACCAAAATTTTACGCTATGTCGATCAATAATATCATCAGAATATTCCTTCCTAAGGACAAGGTTTTTTATGACATATTTGAAAATATAGTGGCCAATCTAAAAGATATGGGTACCACGCTCAAAAAAGCGATGAACGAATCTGATCCGGTCAAACGTCTAAATCTATTAAAATCACTGGAAGATGGAGAGCATAGAAATGATGAGTATACCCACCAGATTTTTGTAGAATTGGGCAAAAACTTCATTACACCATTTGATCGTGAAGACATACACTATTTGGCTACATCTTTGGACGACATTGCTGATTACATCTATGCATCTTCCAAAAAGATACTGAACTACAATATATTGGAAGATGATATTTATATGAAAGACCTTGCAGAGATTAGCCACAAGTCCATCAAAGCACTATCAGATGCCGTGACGAAGCTCAGAAGTATGAAAAATATCAGTCAAATCAAGCAAGACTGTGTATTGATCAATAGTCTGGAAAATGCCGCTGATGACGTGCTTGACAATGCTATCATAAAATTGTTTTCTGATCACACGATGACAGCTGTTGACATCATCAAACTGAAAGATATTTACGAAGACCTGGAAGTGATTTCTGACAAATGTGAAGACGCATCCAATGTGATCGAGTCTATCATCATCAAGTATGCATAATAGTATTCATCACCAAATACAACACTTATGACTTTACTGATCACTATTATTGCCTTAGCTTTAATATTTGACTATATCAATGGTTTTCATGATGCTGCAAACTCCATAGCGACGGTGGTCTCTACCAAAGTGCTGACACCTTTCCAAGCCGTAGCCTGGGCAGCGTTTTTTAATTTTGTTGCCTTCTTTATCTTTAAAGATCATGGTGTGGCTAATACTATTGCAAAAACGGTAAATGAAGGTACCAATGCCGCAGGTGTTCATTATATCACCTTGACCGTAATTTTGGCAGGGTTGATAGCGGCTATACTTTGGAATCTTCTTACTTGGTGGTTTGGAATACCTTCGTCATCTTCCCATACCTTGATTGGTGGTTTTGCAGGCGCGGCTATAGCACATACGGGTTTTGAATCGATCAACTCTGCCAAAATCATTCAAATTGCTAGCTTTATAGTTTTAGCACCGGCTATAGGTATGTTTATAGCTTTTTTGATCTCCATTTGGTTTTTGCATTCGTTTAAAAAAACCATCATGCCCAAGCTCGTTTCCTTATCTATAATCGTGGGTATCATCATTTTCCTGAATCAAACCATGAAATTTGATGCATCAGCATTAAAAGCTGGGTATGATTCTTACACTATGAATGTGATTTTTGATAGCCATAATTTTAAATTGATCTTATTGGGCTTTATCATCATCATCATGGCATTATTTACCTTGTTTTTAAATTCGCTCAATTATATCCAATCTGAAAGATGGTTTAAAAGAATGCAGTTGGTATCTTCTGCTGCTTTTAGTATAGGTCATGGCGGCAATGATGCACAAAAAGTCATGGGTATCATCATGGCTGCCATGGTTGCTTACGATCCTAATCTATATTCATTAGATCACATGGTGTGGTGGGTACCACTGACCTGTTATGCTGCGATATCTTTGGGCACACTCAGTGGAGGTTGGAAGATCATCAAGACCATGGGAACCAAAATAACCAAAGTGACACCATTCGAAGGTGTAGCGGCTGAGACTGCCGGAGCTATTACTTTGTTCCTTACAGAATTTATGAAAATACCTGTATCAACGACGCATACCATCACGGGTTCGATCATAGGTGTGGGTGCAACCAAAAGACTATCCGCGGTCAGATGGGGCGTCACGATCAATCTTTTATGGGCTTGGATACTTACGATTCCAATCAGCGCTCTGATTGCGATGTTTTTCTATATGCTCTGTACCAGCTTTGGTTTACAACAATAATTTAGAAATAATAAATTTAATTTTGGCAAATACTTGTCAGAATGAAAATAATACACTACCTTTGCAGTCCATTAGAAAATAAGCAATGAAGATTGTAGATTTTTAGTGTCAGGATCGCGGGATGGAGCAGTTGGTAGCTCGTCGGGCTCATAACCCGAAGGTCGTAGGTTCGAGTCCTGCTCCCGCTACAACAAGCCTTGATAGTCTTTTGATTATCAAGGCTTTTTTATTTTGGTAGGTTCGAGTTACCGCTAATGCGGCACAGGCGCTGCTCCCGCTACAACAAGCCTTGATAATCTTTTGATTTTCAAGGCTTTTTTATTTTGGTAGGTTCGAGTTACCGCTAATGCGGCACAGGCGCTGCTCCCGCTACAACAAGCCTTGATAATCTTTTGATTTTCAAGGCTTTTTTATTTTGGTAGGTTCGAGTTACCGCTAATGCGGCACAGGCGCTGCTCCCGCTACAACAAGCCTTTATAGTCTTTTGATTATCAAGGCTTTTTTTTATTTTGGCAGGTACGAGTTACCGCTAATGCGGCACACGCGCTGCTCCCGCTACAACAAGCCTTGATAGTCTTTTGATTATCAAGGCTTTTTTATTTTGGTAGGTTCGAGTTACCGCTAATGCGGCACACGCGCTGCTCCCGCTACATCAAGCCTTGATAGTCTTTTGATTATCAAGGCTTTTTTTATTTTGGCAGGTTCGAGTTACCGCTAATGCGGCACCATATGTTTATCAGGGCTTGATTTGTGAACCAGGAATTTGACTTATAATACAATTAAATATATCTAATTCAAAACTTCTCTCCACTTACCAGATTCTGCAAATTCTTTTATAGTGGCATTTCTTATTTCTAACAATGATTTTATGTATTTCTCGAGAAATAATTTATCTGCAATTTTTCCTAATATTCCTAAAGGGGATTCATAATCAAAAATATCTACCATTAATGTTTTATCATCAAAATCTTTGAATATGTGTTCATGTCTGAACCTCTTAAATATTCCTTTTTCCATTTCATCAACAAAGTAATTCGGCATTTCAAATTCAGTAATTTTAGAAGTCAAATCTTGATAAATTCCAAAGTGCTTTGCTCTCCAAGTCACTGATTTATCTTTATCAATTAATCCATAAGTTACTCCTGCGATTGCTTCTTCATTAGTTTGCTTTGTGGAAATTTTGTGAAGATCTATACTTCTTGATAAATCAAATACTAATGTTTTGGGGGCATTTATTACCAGTTCTAATTTTATTTTTGGCATTATCTTTTGAGTTTTGTCAGGCTGAATATCGTTTATATGATAAGGACTGTTGTCCAAAATAGCTGTAATTTCAATAATTTACTAACTTGATCACTGTATCAATAAACCTAATAATTTAGCTTCAATTAGGTGTAAATGAAACAAAATGCATATGTACACTACCTACCAAATAACAATCTTCCCGCTCTTGTTTACCATGCCTTGGGTGGTAATGGTAAAATAATAGATTCCTTTTTTAGAAAATTGATAATTAAAATCTAAGGTTTGGGTAGTTAAATGTACTTTATCGATTAATTGCCCCATAGTATTATAAAAATTGAGCTCATGGTTTTTTTGCCCTTCTAACCTTCCACTGAATTTGACCATGCCTGAAGTTGGATTGGGAAAGTACTCGAATAAATCTGGGAGGTCACTATTATTTTGTATTGAAGAAACATGGGCACAATTTCCGGGGATATTTTGGTCAAGCCATTTGATTCTGGTATTTATCCATGCCTTAAGGGTATCTAACTCAGCAGCGTAAGTAGTTGCAATGGCCCCAATTTCTGGTGCAGGTCCACTTATGCCCAACGTCCTCCATCGGTCAAAATGCCTTACGTGTGCATGAGTCACTAAACGGTGTACACTATCTATATAATTAAAAATGTAAGCAGTATCGAATATCGTTTTTCTATATTGCTGGTAAGTACAATGAAGCTCATTTGCAAAAGTTGAATCTTGTAACATCCTGACGTACCAACCTGAAGAATTATTGTCAGGACCACAATCATTATTGAGATGTGCCCAACCCGCCCCATTAAAATTGTCATACAAATAACAAATGCCTAGATTTTTCCATGCCCAATCGAAGTCCCAAACAGGTCCTGCTTTTAACTTATTGCCTTTGGAAAATCTGTCTTTATTATAAAAAATACTTTTTTTAAATCCATCTGCATTTCTTGACAATTCGTTGACTAAGAAATAATCTATAAAAGATGGTACATCCAAAAACTTTCTGTAACCTTGTACCGGATCTGCGAAGGTATTGCTATATAAACGCGTTTCGAGGCTGTCAATAAATCCAGCTATATAAGTTTTTTGCGCACTATTGATGGTTTCAGCATCGGGATATTCATACAAAAAATGCACATCTAAATCCGGATGATCTATGGGAGAAAAATTGGATTGGAAGCTATTATTATCTCCTCTAAGGTTTTGCTGTAAAATATACCCACCTGTAAGTTGATCACCTGAAGTATCTTCTGGATCTAGTTTGGCAATATTCACTCTATTTTTGTCTCTCTTGATTTTTTCAGTTAAAACATAAATACCTTTGTAAGAACTATCTATGAGCACCTCACAAAGTCGAGTAGCTGGACTATAGTTGTCCATTTGGGTAAATAGGTGTTGGGCCAGGGTATTTCTGATCAGTGATCTGTCATTGAAATTGGAGATCAGAACCCAATCATTTTCTTCAGGCATTCCCAATATAGAAACATCTAAATTTTCTCCCTGATCATCTCGGGTCTCCAAGCTAAATGGTTGCTGAGGATATCCAGATGAACTAGCGCCTCGGACATTGATGCCAGCTTGTCCATCATAGTAAACTCGTTCATTATCTTTTATATTTAATTTTATATTGATCTTATCACCGTAGGGAATATTTTGATCTAAAGTATTGAAGGATATTACTGGTAATTCAGAACCATCTAAAATGATCCTACCCAAATCCTTCCACAGGAGACCAAATTGAATCTTTTCTTCCTCTTTGCCCCAAAGCTGAAGATATACTTTTTGACCTTTAGGAATATCGTACACTTTGACAGTAGACAGCTTCTCGTTGGGATCTGTGCTACCGCATAGCACCATTCTTAAATTTGAGCATTCTTCTCCCTGCCAGATAGCATAATGGACCGTGACATCATTTAATTGATGAACACTGACTTCCATATTTCCTGATCTGAGAAATTCTGTGGCATACCAGACATCTCCTTGAACAAAATTGGGACAATTTGGGGGAATTACACCTGAACCTTCAAAATCTTGATTATTTCCTTGAATTTCAATGTTCACCTCGGATGGTAACGCCACGCAAGGATGTTTTCCAGCTAAAGCTACATCACTACAATCTCCTGTCAATGAAATAACATGGCCTACTTTGGGATTTGGGCCATCTTTAAAAACAACATTCCACCCTGAATTATAAATTTGATATGAATTTTCTTCTTCATATTCTCCCGCAGCGTATGTCAAACGAATAGTATCATGGTCACAAACCTCAAAAGATACGCTACTACCAAAATTTATTGCATAAAACTCGCCTTGAAGTGTGTTGTTTACGAATACTTTAAGCTTACCACCATTCCAACCATCTCCGTAACTGTCTTGCATGGTAAGTGTGTAAGTGCAGCATTGGGCTATAGACTTATCCACTGAAAGTGACACCAATAAAGTAAGACTTAGTTTTAAAAACAAAAGTGCGGAAAAGTAGTATTTTGAAAAAGGATTTGTCATCATATTATAATCTGGAAGTAACTACTGCAAAAGTATTAAACTAATCACTTTTGCTTTAGATTTACCACAAGAATTATACTTATACTGAAATAAGTTTTAGTAATCCATCAAAACCAATGATCACGATACTCGCTCTATCAGATCCCAAAGATTGCCATACAAATCAGCAAAAACCAATACCTTACCATATGTTTCATGGGTCATAGGACGCACTATGCTGACCTGATGGTCCAATAGCATTTTTTGATCTCGCTCAATATTATCTGTATACAAAAAAAGAAAAACCCTGCCACCGGTTTGGTCTCCTACCCTAGTTTCCTGATGTGAGTTAGCAGCTTTGGCCAACAACAATCCACCATGTCCTTTACCCCGAGGTTTCACTACAACCCATCTTTTGATGTCAGACATAATGGTGTCTTCTATCAGCTCAAAACCCAAAACATCACAATAAAAGCGGATAGCTTCGTCATAATCAGACACCACTACTGATACCAATCCCAATTGATGATCCATATCTTTCAAGAGTTTGTGTATGCTTCGGTAGGATCAGTGGACTTGGTCTCTTTTTTATACAATACCACCAAGCAAATGATCAAAAGTGGAGCATATATCAGATCCAATGTTGAAGTTTGATCATTAAGTAAGACGATATTTTGAAGATGTAAACATAAAAGAATGGTGAAAACTACCTTCAAAAAAACCGATACATATTTAACGTTCATATATAAACATGCCAGCATTACAAAATTCAAACCCCTTATATACTGAAAAGTATCATGTAGGTTTTTAAGGAAAATGGGTATGATTATACTCATCAATATGATCATCATTCCCAAAACCAACCTCTTTTCCTTATTCATCATACTTGGCAGGTTACACCACTGAATACCATTTACTTGACTACTACATTGTCTACTCGGTAGGTTGTGGTATTGGCAGCCTGAGTACCCACATACTTGAATCCTATGCGAACATTGGCACCATAGCTTTTGAGATCTATATTTCCAGAAGGAATAAAGGCATTATCCGCATCTGCATTACCAGCTACCTTGGCATTGATTTGTGTCCATGATGTATTACCCGGATCGTTAGTGTAGTTGGTGGTAACCCATACCGTTAAACCATCATGTCTGTAAAATGCTTTGGCAGTCTCAAAGCTCAAAGTACCTGCTGCAGCTGTGTTGATAACCGGAGAAATCAGCCATGTCTCCATATCAGCAGGAGCCGTTGTACCAAATGCTGTCGCTTGGGCATAAGTGTTACCGCTGAATATTTTAGCTTGCCATTTTCTATTTCCCTTGACGGCAACATTAGCCCATCCTGAAAGATCGATATCTTTATCTGCCGCTTGACCAGTAAATGGCTCATTTAAACCGGCACCAGGTGCACTACCTTTACATGCGCATTGGGTATCATATTGATCACTAACCGTTGCTGCATTTCCATCATCACATGGACCTCCTGGGTAGATTGCAGGATTTGTTGGTGCACAGTCCTGTCCATTAGCTACGCCATCACCATCACAGTCTGCATTAGCAACAGCTACGTCACAAGGTCCGCCACCAGAAATATCAGCGGCACTTCTGATATTGAGTTGTTTTCCTGAAGTAAACTCAGATACAATAGCCGTCACAGATACTGTACCTGTAGGTAATGAAGCCCCTGAAAATGTAGCAGCATTTAATGTAAACATTGACACTTCTCCACTAGCATCTTTTACTTTGATATTATCACTGTATTTACTGCCACCAGTAAGTGTTGCATTCTCTATTTTTATGAGCGTAGATTCATGTTTTGAAAGGTCGATCTGTGCTACAGTTAAGATTTTTGGATTCACACTTTTACCTGTAGCTAAAGGCTCCACATTAGTATTTTCAAGATTTTGTACTTGGAGTAAACCATTAAATTCGGAAAGGGATCCACCGGTGAGACCTACTTTCACTTCTGTCCCCACAGGTACATTGATCGCAGATTTAAATCTAAGTACAATACCAAAATCTCCATCTTGAACTACCATATTTTGACCATTGACATTTTTATTAACCGCATCAGAAATGACGATACCTTGTACCCAACCTTTGGAAAGTGTCACCGGTGAGCCAGAGAACTGTGATCTCAATGCTTCGATACGCACTTGATCACCTGTCGTACCTCCACCGCCACCAGTACCGCTACATCGCTCGCCTGTGAAAGTAAGATCATCAGTATCTCTGATAAATAATTGTGATGCACTGCGATAGTAGGAATACACAGCTACCAATTTACCATTTCCTGATGGTACCGTCTGACCTGCAAAAGATGCAAAACCACTGTTTCTCAAAACTAATTTTTGACCTTGGCAGTTCACCACGTTATGATTTATGGAAAGTGGGTCGGCAGGATTGGGGTCAGCATACGTTGTGGTAGCTGTGGCTGTTTCAAACTGCATACCTTCTAACTCAATTAAGGTATTGTAATGTTTGCTGCTGAGGTCAGTGATGGCTACTTTGCGCGGAGTCACTGTAGCTGTTCTACCTGCTCTGATCAAGACAGATCTGACTAATCCTGCAGGTATTCTACCTACACTACTTGTACCTGAGTTAATACCCAAAGTAGGTAGCCCTTCAAAATACCCAATCGCAAGATCTTTTAATGAGACAAAAACTATTTGTCCTACGGGATATAAAGCATTCAATTCATTTTCATCCAAACTAATGGTAATGCCTTTATCACTTTTAGTATCGTGCAAAATCAGGTTTTTGTAAAAATTTCCTGATTTGTCATCCGCTACAATCAAAGCTTCCAAATACTTATCTTCTCCGATATTGGTAACTTTCCCTACAGCTAGTTTCTCAAACATTTTATCAAAAGAAATAATCTGATCATCTTTGATTTCAGGAATATTAGTAGGTGGAACATCGAAGTCCCCTTTCAAACATCCTGATATAAAAAGCGTGCTGCTCAAAAATATACCCGCACAAATTAGTGAAAATATTGATTTCATTTTTTATCTATTTAACTTTTAAAAATTATCTTGGAAATACATAAGCTACATTAAGATTGTAGTTGAGTCCATAGGCATAAAAATATCTTGGCGGAAACCGATCTACATCTTTGTTTTCAAAATCAAATCTGAGTTGTTCGAAACCTCCGGTACGGAAATTGGTATTATTTAGAATATTTCCGACATTTAAATTTACCCTAAGAAAAGCACCGTCTTTAAATCTGTGTGACTTACCCACAGAAAAATCTACGGTAAACGCATCAGGCAATTTTTCCTGGTCAATAATTTGATTAAACAACGATCCTTCACTACCTTGATACACATCTTTTACAGCTTCTGCAGTACGTCTATCAGGATTAAATGACAAATAATTTTTTGCAAAACCGTTCACATTGACATTGAAATTCCAATATTTACTGCTTCTATACCCCAAACCCACAGTTCCCGCTATCTGTGGCATACCCGCTACATAGTAATTTTGTATGAAAATGGTTCTGTCCTTGACAAAATCTTCCGCACTATTATCTCTGGAAATAGTGGCCAATGGCCTGCTGGTATGGTAATAGTCACCAATAGAACCCGCAGCTGTCAATTCAAATTTTGAAGATATGTCATAATCTATACCCACTTCAATCCCCATATGACGTCTGTCTATATTTGTCATCAAATAATTTACAAATGTCCTGAACTCCTCATGGTAGAAGACGTCATTACTAATCTTATCCTGGAAATCTGTAAAAAACGCAGTCACTCTAGCTTTAAAGTTGGTATACCTAGCCAAATAAGAAACATCAAACGATGTAATTTTTTCATTGGTAAGATTAGAAGCAATCTGGTCTCTGACGCGCGGAGATATATAACTCTCACTGGCAAAAGGAGCTCTTGTTCTGTAGGTTCCATTGGCAACAAAATAATTTCTACCATCTAGTTTGTAGGTAATTCCTCCTTTTAAACCAACATTGAAAAATGATTGAACTTCAGATTTGCCGAAAGAATTATCTGGGAATAATCCAACTCGGGTATGACCTTCGCGATAAAAGCGCTGATTGGCCACAGAACCACCCAAAAAGAAATCCCAACTTTCAGTTTTATAGAATAATTGAGACCAAAGCGTGGCTCTATCATTATTAATATTATAATCGTGCCCATAAATGTCTCCTTCCCTAACGAGTCTATTAGGTCTGTTCAGATCGTTTTGACCAGCATTGGCATTGTCTGGAAAATCTCTCAAAGCAAATCTATTGAAATCTATATAAAAGTCAGCACCTAAAAGATCTTCCAATCTTCTGTAATAATGGACTCTTTCACCCACATATTGAAATCCAGCAGTCAAAGTCAGTTTTTCTGTCAGCATTGAATTCAAAAGCGTATTGAAATTGTACTTGGTATTATCAAAATTTTCAGATTCTTGTACATAAGCTGCCAATCTTCCTGTCACGTCGTTGCCTGCTATGCCATCCACATCATTTATAGTTTCTGTTCTTACGGCATTGGCACCATAAAGTTCGGCCCAATTGAGTTGTCTATTTTCTTCACTCGATGTTAAAAAATTTGTGATCAGGAGTTTTTCAGCATCAGACTCCGCAAAGCTAGGTAGTCTCCTGTAATAATCAGGTCGGGGATCTGGTGCATCAAACCAATCTAATCTCGTGGAACCAAAGTTTCCAAATTGAATACCTGCATTGGTCATTAAGCTAGTCTTTTCAGAGATTTGCCAATCATGACGCAGCATGGTAACAGGTTGGTGGATAATGTACTCTCTGCTATTTCGTACTTTTCCGTTTTGGTAGCCCCAATTGGGATTATAAAAATTATTACCTGATAAGTCATACATCTCCTGAATCGCACCTGATGAACGGCCTCTTTTTTGTGGAGAGCCCAAGATTACTAAATTTAGAAGATGTTTTTCGTTTAATTTCCTATCTACAGACAAAAAATAAGAATTGCCTTCAAAGTAAGTACCTTTGATATATCCTTGATTGCCGTATGCGTGAGAAGCTGTGGCTGCAAAAGCCCATCCATTTTCCATCATACCTGTAGCATAAGTTCCCATAATCCGATGCTCAAAAGTACGGTTAGAATGTGCATACGTTACTTTAGCTTCTTCGCGAATAGATGATGCCCTCAGATCTATAAAAGTAGCTCCACCAATTCCTCCAAACGTATAATCACTATGGTTAAGATTGATGAGGTTGGCTCGATTTCTGATGACGTCATTCATACCATTCCATGCAGACCACAAGACACGACCATCATCCTGATCATTCATCAGCATACCATTAAGCATCATTTCTGAGTCTTCGTTAAAATAGCCTCTAGGCCTGAATCTACCGGCACTTAGATTAAATGTAGTAGCATTGGTAAATGGGTCTCTGCCAGCAGAAAGCACACTTGAAAAATTATCATTTTCATTTTCGATACCTGCAAGATCGGTAATATCTACTATGGTAATATCTTCTGTTGCGGACTTCGATGGGGTAAACATTACCTGTCCCAAATCAACATCTTTTCCATTCACTTCAATATTTATCAGTGACTTTGCCGTACCATTTTCAATAGCAATAAGGGTGTAGCTACCGTCATTAACACGCTCAAATACGAAATTGCCTACTCCATTAGAAAAAGCTTCAAAATTGGTACCTTCTAGTTGTAATAAAATGCCGGGTACTGGATTGGTACCGTCGTGCAGATTTCCTTTGATCGTTTGTCCAAATGTTAAAATAGCATTAAAACATAAAAAAACTAACACCGATATGCTTTGGTTTCGTCTTATCATCAGTATGGTTATTAAAATAAAGCCATAAAGGTATGACAAATTTGATTAAAAGCATAAGTGGTTATATATTATTATTGTGTAAATTCTCGTATGCATGACAACCCGTGCCTTTTGTGTCAAAAAATAAGGAATATTCTTATAAAGAAACATTAATTAAATGTGATAAAACATCAGGTAAAAAAACCTTTAAATATATGATCAATCAAAAAAATAAGAAGTGACTTTTTAAACTGTCCAAATGTAAATGTGATATAAAATTATCCGTATATTAAAACAATCCATTTTGAACAGTATATTTTGAAAATAAATTTCCACCAAATACCAGGTTTCTATTCGTTATGATGAAATATTTTTGCAATCCAATTTATTTATTGAATTTCCCTATCAAGAGTTATCTTTGCATTTTAAAATCCAAAACGCATCATGTATAAAGTTTCGATATTATTGTTTTTAAACTTTGTCCTACTATCATTACAAGCTCAGACCAGTAAGCCAAAGTACAAAATGGTGGCTGTAGGGTTTTATAATTTGGAAAATCTATTTGACACCGAAAATGATACGCTGATCAACGACGAAGAATATCTTCCTGAAGGCGCAAGGGCTTGGACAAACGAAAGATACCAAGAAAAATCAGCCAACATGGCATATGTTATTTCTCAGATTGGTGTAGATAATGTAAAATCAGGGTTATCTATATTGGGTGTATCTGAGATAGAAAACCGAAGAGTACTCGAAGATCTAGTCAAACAACCTTCCATAAAAGATAGAAATTACCAAATTGTACATTATAACTCTCCTGATAATCGAGGTGTGGATGTAGGTATGCTGTACAACCCAAGACATTTCACATTGCTTTCCAGTAAAGCCATTCCGTTGATGATTTTTGATGAAGGTGTCAGAAGAAATACCCGTGATGTGTTATATGTCAAAGGATTGTTGGAAACAGATACGCTTCATATATTAGTCAACCATTGGCCATCACGAGGTGGCGGACCGGTGACCGTAAAACATAGAAACAGCGGAGCTAAGCTGTGTCGCAATGTCATAGATTCTGTGACTCAGGTAGTTCCCGATGCCAAAATCATGGTGATGGGTGACCTCAATGATGACCCAACTAACGAAAGTATCAAATCATATCTCAGAGCAGTGAGTAATATCAAAGATGTAAAAAAAACTGGTATGTTTAATCCTTACGAAGAAATGTTTAATCGTGGTATCGGATCTAATGCTTATCAAGATGCTTGGAGTCTTTTTGATCAGGTAATCATTTCTAAAGGTCTTTGCGACAAAGATGACAAAGGATATACTTATTTTAAAGCCAACTTGTTTAATAAAAACTTCCTGGTCCAACCTTCGGGTCAATACAAAGGCTATCCATTTAGGACATTTTCAGGAGACAAATATCAAGGTGGTTATAGCGATCACTTCCCTTCTTACATATATATGATCAAACCCATAGATGCCGAATGATGATAATCACTATGATTAGTAAAATAATTGAAGGCATTTTTAAGTTAAATACCATAATACCATAATTTTTTACCAATGAAATTCCCATTTTTAATCCTTTTTGCGCTTTTGATATCTTTCCATATGTCTGGTCAGTCAGATACTTCAGCAGTAGCTATTACGAGATTTGACAAAGTAAATACTGATGCTAAGGTCTACAACACCTTTATAGATGAAAAAAATGTCATTTGGCTGGCCTCAAGCAAAGGACTCATAGAAACCACAGGTGACGGGAGTAAATACATCATACATTTTGAAAATACTAGTATGCGTGATGTCACTTCTGATAGAAAAGATAACATTTGGGCAGCATCTAACAATGCCATTTACAATTTTAAAACTAAAAGTAACTATAGTTTGCCTGATGATGGTATAGAAATCTCAGACATCGCTTACTTAGACGGCAATCTATGGATAGGTACCAATAATGGTTTGTATCAATTTAATGTCACTACCAATAAATTTAAAGTACATGACAATGAAAACTCAAAACTAGTTAGTAATAAAATCAATTTTGTACATGCGGATAAAAGCAGAATCTTATGGGTAGGCACAGACAATGGTTACCTCAGGATTGACGGTGATAAATGGGAATTGGAAGACAAAAAACTCAAGATGCTAGCCACTTGCGAAAATCAGGAAGGTCAATGGATTATTTCAGAAAAAGACATGTTTCTGATCAATAAATACAACAGACTTTTTCCAGTCAAACTTGACCCTTCTCAGTACCAAGGAAAAATTAACAATTTTGTAATTGACTCCAAAGGAAGAATTTACATAGCATCCGATATATTGGTGCGCTATGACCCTTACAAAGAAGAAGTCAAAAACTATTCCGTAGACGCAGCCACCTTGAGCAAGGCATCTTTGAGCTTGGGATGTGACAAAAATGATAATATTTGGATAGGCACTGATGGCTCAGGATTTTACAAACTTCTTTTTGGAGATGTAGTGGCCGAACAAATCAATGCAATCATCCTAGTAGAAAACAATATCAGCTGTCAAGGTGGACAAAATGGAAGTATCAAAGTCAGTGTATCGGGCGGTCTGCGACCTTACACATACAAATGGAATATTTCAGGAGCAACAGGTACCATTGCAAGTGGATTGGCTGCAGGCAATTATGAAGTCACCGTCACGGACAAAAATCAAAACACTACCGTAGCCAGTCTCCAAATACCTGACCCTACACCTGTATCTATAGAATTGGTGGCCAACAATCGGGTGACCAATCCCGAAAACCCTGATGGTTCCATTTTGGTCAAGGTAGCCGGTGGAGCAGGAAACTATAAGTACGCTTGGTCTAATGGGACAACAAACCAAAATCTAACAGGAGCAAGGTCAGGACCATATACCCTCAATGTTTCGGATAAAAATGGATGTGTGACATCAGCTACCTTTAATATAAAAAGGGAAAAATTCATTCCTGATTTAGAGATCAACAAAGTCACCATAGGCCAAAAACTTAGAATCAATGAGTTGAACTTTGCATCTGACAGCTCATCTATAACGCAGGACAATTATGACATCCTAGACGAAGTTTACGAATTTCTAACTGCAAATCCGTCTGTCATTGTAGAAATAGGAGGACATACTAACACCATACCACCACATGAATATTGTGACCAACTCTCCACAGCAAGAGCTAAAAGAGTGACTGAATATTTATACTCCCGCGGCATACCAAAAACCAGAATTAGTTACAAAGGATATGGTAAAAGAGAGCCACTTACAGAAAGTACTTCAGCTCAAGGAAGACAAAGAAATCAAAGGGTAGAAGTCAAGATATTGCAAATGTGATAATTATGTGGGCCTGCAAATTTGTGAAGTACATTTTAGAATACAATAGCTTATTTTAAATTGACTAAATTTCATGCTGATAATTAAACTTAGGAATATAAAAACAAAAGATTGATGAGAATAATATTAAATGAAAGAAAAAGCTTTATAGCAAAGCTGCCAATTTATGGTAATATTCTGTTTGTTTGTATATGCCTGCTTAATTTTTTTTGGATAATATTTTCGGAGATGGTTGTAGGTTTTGCTGTCTGTTTTATCTGGGGGTTCAGCATTAATTGAAATGATACTAAAAGGTAGTATTAATAACACACTAAAAGTGTTATTTCATTTTGTAGCAGTAATAGAATTTATAGCATCAGTACTTTTAGGTTCTCTTATATCATTTGGGTTTACTGTGTTCCTAACAATATACCTTGGGGGTTGTTATATAGATTACAGAAATGAAGGAAATATGTATGGTTTTGAACGTTTATTATGTGGGCATTAGGGATAATAATAAGTTTTGGGCTTGGTGGTACTCTGTTTGATTTAACACATAAAATCACTGCTTTAGTTTGGAAACCACTTTACAAACCCATTTTTACAAAATAAATAAGAACAATAACGTGAAAGTATTAAAAGGAATACTAAGAGTATTGAAAGGAATAATATTTTTTCCACTACGTTTTATGCATATAATGTTAGGGTTATTTTTTCCACCATTAGCTCTGGGAATCCCAATGATAATGGTGCATATATTTGTTACAGAACCTTATTTTACTTATAGGGGATTAAGTAATAAGTATGAGATAGAGAAGGTCGTGTTAGTGATATTGTCATTTTCATTATCAATTGCTCTTGGTATGACTATACTACGTTTATTATCTAAATACATTTATGGTGAATCTCTTCTTGATTAATAATAAGAACAATATATGAAAGAGATATTGAAGGAGATAGAAAAAGGAGTAATAAATATAATAGAACATGTAGAATTCTTACTGTTCGGTACGATAATCGCTATCGTTGCAGCATTTGTATTTTTTGGCATTGTAACACGTGCTCTACTTCTGTTTCTACCAATTATGCTAATATATTTAGCAGTAAGGACATGGAATAAATATAAGTCTTAACCAAAGTTTTAATAAATGAGTAGATCAAACTTATTTCATTATGTTTTATTTATTTGTGGTAAATAAACTAATTTACATATCTAAACTCTCAACCTTTTCAATTTTCCTAAAGTTTTAAGGCTTTCCAATAGTAGTACCGATAATCAAAAGGGAACCTGTGCCATTGATGGTTTGGCTTCCGGAATGGGTGATATCGACATTTTGTAGCGTTAAAGTTTTGCCAGCATTGATAGTAATACCCGACGCGCTGGTCCGAATTTCAGGACGAGAAGTATTGCTCTGGCCTTGCAGGGTGATATTCTGAGTAATGGTCAAGCCTGATGTAAGGATAACTTCTGACACTGTAGGTGAAAAAGTAATAGTACTTCCTTCCGTATTACAAGCTACAGCATCGCGTAGCGAACCTGGTCCACTATCGTTAGCGTTGGAAACTATTGACGAACAAGTGGCTGTTACGGTGATGGGTTTGCTATTTCCACTTAGTGCAACACACTCATTTCCTAAGATAGAATTTATTGTTTGATTTAGCCAGCTTAAAGGGTTGGATGTTGGAGGGTTTGGTCCAGCCCCAGAGTAATACATCGCACCATAAATCGAATAACTTCCTGGAACAAGACTTGTAAAATTTGATGAATTATTAAATGCTTGGATTTGATCATTTGCATTGTTTACTGCAATATAAGTATAAGAATATCCATTTAATAAAGGTAATCCATTGTAAACATTAGACCCTAAAGGTTTAGAAGGGAAAGTTATATTATAATTAAACGGGTGTGTAGGAAAGCCTGTGCTAAATCCACTAATACAAATAAAATAAATCTGGCCTGCATTTAAACTCAAGGTGACATTTGCCGATAAAGAAATCCCTCCACTACCTGATGGCTGAGTTGCATTACTACCAACATGATTAACACAATTTGTTCCAGAAAAGACACCAGAATAGATATTTAAAATTATACCAAAAGGCCCTCCATGAGCAATAGTATAGTTACCCGAAACATCTACAGCAAAAATACGGGTCTCAAAATAAATTGAATTACCACCGTTAGCACATACGGGTGGAGTATTATCTAAAAAAATTAAATTCCCAGGTGAATCTGTATTAGAAATGGTACCAGATAACGCTGTTATTGTTGAACCTAAATTATTGGTTAAACCCAGATTGAGTCCGGGATCTCCTTGGGGCAAAGTAATCATAGATGTAGGGCTTATATTTGTTGTAATGGCCATGCAACTAGACGTCACCGTAAAATTCGCATTAGACACATCAAAAAACCTGACACAATCCCAACAACTGCTCTCTACCCTGATTCTGGCTGAAGTTGTATTGGGTATATTGGCAGGAATGGTGAGCGTCTCTGTTCCGTCATTAGAAATAGCAGCGGCAAGTGTGTATGGATATGAATTACCACCATCTATGGATAGTTTGATATTTACCGTAGAACATATGGAAGATGTATTGCTTCCTGACCATGTAATAGTCTGACTGCTTCCAGCTGCCCAGGTTACTGCTGTATTGGGTGATGTAACGGCCAATGGACCGATGGAAGCATTAACGGCTATTGTGATCTGACTACAATGGATACCGCCTCCTGAAGCATTATTATCGCGGACTGATAGTTTGAAGTTGAGGTTTCTGCTCACAGTAGGAAGACATTCGCCTATACTGGACAATGGTGGTACATTGGCATGATTTAATATATAGGTCAGGCTTGGGAAAGATCTGACTGGAGAAGTAGATGGCTCATATACCCTAAAAATGGGCCCTGATGTACTACCACATGCCGCATTAGGACCACCATAAGGCGGACCAGCATCTACTTGTTCCCAACTGTAAGTAAGATTGTCGTTGTCAGCATCAGTGGCTAAGCCTATCAATTCAAAAGGTGTATTGGCTGGAATAGTAGGTGTATTTGCATTGCAAGGGTTGGCATTGGCTATTGGAGGAGTATTTCCTGATGTAGTTCCAGTAGCGCAACTATTACCAGTACCATTGGCGTAAGTCACCATTTGCTCTAGGCTTGCCACATGAAAAAAGGGAATTGTAGCGTAAAAAACATTACCAGAAGCATCCGTTAGATTTTGACCAATACCGGGAAATGGACAAACTCCTGGATATGCCATCAACGAAATACCAGCACCTGGTTCAAAAGCCGTAGCATTTGCTCTTTGGGAATTACAAAATCCAGCATTATTGCTATTATACGTATGTGTCACATTAAACATATGAGCCACTTCATGTACTACGGTAGATATAAAGGAATAACTTAAGTCTTGTCCTTGACTCCATGATTGTGATTTATTGGGAGGTGTACCTATGTTGGAACAAACCGCACCTAAAGCAGCAGCACCACCCCAACCTGTATTTGCTCCACTAAAGTGAAAGACATGACCCAAATCGTAATCATTTATACTAAAGTATGCTGCAATCACTTGACCACCGTAAACAGCTCCCCAAGATGCTGGATTAATATTAAAAGCTGCTGTTTCAGGTCTCACATCTGCTGTAAACTCTATAGCCATGTCTCTCTTGTATATGGCAGACATCTGACTCACCACATTGACTGCTGAAGCTATGGCGGGCGCACCGTTTCCATTAGCCGTTTCAAATTCATCAGTGATGACAATACCGATAGTATAATTTTTTAATGTAGCGCCATTACTGGCAGACCTTGCACCTGATGATGAAGGTGGCCTGAAATTACCTTGTTGTGTCAAACATTCAAAAGATTTTCCTATGGCATTTGAAGCTACAAATTCATTATTTTCAGTGGTGGTCAATTCAATGACAGGACTTCCATTTTTCAAAATGATACCACTTAGTTTTCTTTCATGTATGACTATATTTACGAAATGATCTTTGTGGTTTGCTGCATATCCTGTAAGTGTGTTTATCCCTGGATAATCGGTGGCTGTTTTTCGGGAAAGTATATTATTCTTAAAAAAGTAATAAGTCGTAAACATACCTTTGGGATCAGGAATGGAAATTGGAACACCATTTTCAAAATTCAATTCTGGATTAAATTTAGCCACATTTTTCAAAGCATTCCACTTTTCATCATCAATTTGAAATGATGCAAATTCAATTGTGTTGGACTGAGAAATTATAGGCTGTGAACACAAAACGATTAATAACAATACCAAACCCAATACTATTCTAAAAATTTTCATGACAAATACTTTAATTAAAAATTGTGAGTTTATACAAAATTAAAGTATTTTTGTTAACTACTTCATGCATTTATATTATTTTTTTTCTGAGAATAGCTAGATAGTATCTTTATGCGATTGGTTGCCCAAAATATTTAACAAAACAATTACCTTTGTCCTCATGAAGGATATAGCAGAATTGTTAGCTCGGATATTAATTTCGTTTGTGTTTATATACGAAGCATTGGATGCGCTTGTATTTTTTAATAAAACAAAGGCGACCATGACGGCCTATGGTATTACGTGGAACCAAGATTTTTTACTTAAAGTACTGATTTTCATATTGATACTAGGAAGTATTTTGGTGCTTATTGGATATTTTGCCAGAGTAGGTGCAGCATTACTATTGCTTTATTGGCTACCTTTTACCTTGTTGGTATATTCATTTTGGGATGATGCCCCAGAATATAAAAGATTGCATGCACTATATTTCATGAGGAATATTGCCTTATGTGGTGGTCTTTTATTGCTTATAGCCAATGGAGCTGGAAAGTATAGTGTCAAAAGATTGATTTACATCATGAAATTACCCAATTAATGAGTATTAAAACATATATCATTCAAAAAGCAGCTGCTTATGTAGCCAGATATATCCACACCTGGAAACAAACAGCCATTGCCGACCAGGAAAAAATCATGCAGGATCTTATAACCAAGGCACAAAATACAAGCTTTGGAAAAGATCATCATTTTCAAAATATCAAAAACTATGATGACTTCAAAAAAAACATCCCTATCAGAGACTATGAAGAACTCAGACCCTACATCGATCAGATAGTTAAAGGCAAAGAAAATATACTTTGGCCTGGAAAGCCTAAATATTTTGCCAAGACATCAGGTACAACTAGTGGTGTCAAATACATACCCATCACCAAGGATAGTATGCCCAATCACATCGCTACAGCTAGAAATGCTATGCTCAATTACTTCCATCAAAAAGGGTCTGCATCAGTATTTAATGGTAAGATGATCTTCTTATCTGGTTCGCCCGAACTCGAAGAAAAAGGTGGAGTACCAACGGGCAGACTTTCAGGTATAGTCAATCATGAGATACCATCTTGGGTCAGAACCAACCAACTTCCTTCTTTGGCCACTAATATTATAGAAGATTGGGAAACCAAGCTAGAAAAAATTGTGGACGAAACGCTGAAACAGGATATGAGACTCATCAGTGGTATTCCACCTTGGGTACAGATGTATTACGAACGCATTCTCGAACGCACCGGTAAAAAGACAATCAAAGAAGTATTCCCCCATTACAATCTTTTTATGTATGGAGGTGTCAATTTTGAACCATACAGAGCCAAACTTGAAGAATTAGTGGGCGGGCGAATAGACAGTATTGAAACTTTTCCAGCTTCTGAAGGATTTATTGCCTTTCAAGATGACAAAGACGATTCGGGTTTATTGCTGAATACTAGATCAGGCATCTTTTTTGAATTTATCCCTGTTGAAAATATTGGAGATAAAAACCCCGAACGATTGTCTCTTGGTCAAGTAGAACTACATAAAGACTATGCCATCATCATCAATAACAATGCTGGTCTTTGGGGTTATAATATTGGGGATTGCGTCAGGTTTGTCAGTCTCAACCCCTTTAAATTATTGGTGAGTGGTCGCGTAAAGCATTACATATCAGCATTTGGAGAGCATGTCATAGGTAAAGAAGTGGAAGAAGCCATCCTTTCAGTGGCCAATGCCCAAAACATCAGTCTGACCGAATTTACCGTGGCACCCCAAGTAAACCCTCCCGATGGAAGCACACCATATCATGAGTGGTTTGTAGAATTCGATACTTTACCCGCAGATATGCAACAATTTTCATTAGAAGTTGACGCAGCCATGTGTCAGCAGAATATTTATTACGACGATCTTATCAAAGGGAACATACTCCAACCATTACAGATACGTGTCCTCAAAAAAGATAGCTTTAGAGAATACATGAAATCCTTGGGCAAACTAGGCGGACAAAACAAGGTGCCCCGACTCAGCAATGATAGAAAAATAGCAGACCAACTTCAAGCTTTTATTATCTAATTTTATAGGGATAAACGTGGGATTAATTTCATTGAGCGTTGGATTGTTACTTTTAATCTAAAAAAGCGTCTATTATTTTGTAAAAGTACTTATCATTGCACGAAATATAATATAAATGTTATTAGATATCATAGTCGCCATAGTCGTTTCTCTTGGATTCTATTTGGGATATACCCGTGGAATTATTAAAACCGTATTTGACTCATTATCGTTGATTGTAGGCATTCTTGCTGCACTCAAACTTTCTCCCATAATGATCAGTATATTACAAGAAATCATCAAAACATCACCTGCTGTTACATTTTTATTAGGTGTCGTGATTACCTTTATAGGAGTAATGGTCCTAATCAGATTCCTGGGAAAAAAGCTGGAAGATATGCTAGAAGCTGTAAACATTAATTTTATCAATAAAATAGCTGGAGGTGCAGTACAAGGACTATTTTTTGCATACATCTTAAGTATGGCTATTTGGTTAGTGGATAGCCTGAAAGTACTCAAACCAGATGTAAAAGCAGCTTCTATTACATACCCACTAATGGAGCCACTTCCTGAAAAAGGTAAAGCAGTCTATGCATCTCTTAAGCCCGTATTTAAAGGATTTTGGGACAAAACAGTGGAAGCCATGGATAGCATCAATAAAAATAAGACTAACGAATAAGTTTTTCCATAGTTTTATTTTCAACCCATTTTGCAAGGTTTTAGTATTCATTTCCAAGGAAGTTTTCACCCAGCATTTCGGTTTATATTGAATATTTAACCACGAAGGGCACTGAAAATACACTAAACTTATATTTATAAAAATCCAAAAGTCATTGACTATGTAACTCCAGTTGCATATCATCTGTAGCAGAAAAATCTATCTTTGTGTCTGCAACCATCATTATTAGATGGCAAAACAATCGTAATAGAACAAGACAAACAGATACCATGCAGTGGATACCTTCAATAGAGTGGATAAATAATTACAAAAAAGAATGGCTTAATGGTGACATCTCCGCAGGATTGACTGTGGGTGTTATGTTGATCCCGCAGGGTATGGCTTACTCTATGTTGGCAGGACTTCCGCCTATTTATGGGCTATACGCGGTAACTATACCTCTGATCATATATGCATTACTAGGTACATCTAGACAACTAGCTGTAGGTCCCGTTGCAATGGTCAGCCTTCTGATCGCAAGTGGAGTTGGACAGTTAGCACAAGCAGGAACCGAACCTTACATTGCTTTGGCCATACTTCTGGCATTTATGGTAGGTCTGATTCAGTTTTCCATGGGTGTCTTTCGACTCGGATTTTTGGTCAACTTTTTATCCCATCCTGTCATAGCCGGATTTACTTCAGCTGCTGCTTTGATCATAGGGTTTAGCCAATTTAAACATTTACTCGGAATAAAAGTAAGTGGTGAAAAATTTCTGGAAATCATGTCACAGATATTTCAAAATCTCACCCAAACCCATGTGGCAACTTTATCCATTGGTTTAGTGGCCATTGCAATACTTATATTGGTCAAAAAGATTCATAAACTGATACCTGGGCCACTTATCGTGGTACTTGCAGGTATTTTGGTGGTGTATTTTGGTGGTCTTTATGAGCAAGGAGTCAAAATAGTGGGAGATATTCCTGGAGGATTACCCAACTTGAGCCTATTTTCTTTGGATTTCGCATCCATGAAGAGCCTTTTACCTACAGCTTTTACCATTGCGTTTGTGGGATTTATGGAATCGATAGCTGTTGCCAAGGCTATACATTCGAGACATAAGGATTATAAACTTGACGCCAATCAGGAACTTATTGCTTTGGGTGTGGCCAATCTTGCTGGTTCGGTATTCAAGTCATTCCCTGTGACAGGAGGCTTTTCTCGTACAGCAGTCAATGATCAGGCTGGCGCCAAAACCGGATTAGCGTCCTTAATTAGTGCTGTTTTGATCATATTGACTCTTTTATTTTTTACCTCTTACTTCTATTATTTACCCAACGCAGTACTCGCCGCTATCATTATAGTGGCTGTGTATGGTTTGATAGATTTTAAAGAAGCCACGCATCTTTGGCACACTGATAAAATGGACTTTGGACTATTTATGGCTGCCGTGGCTGGCACGCTTATCTTGGGCATCGAAGAAGGTATTTTACTAGGAGTACTTCTGTCTTTAGCTATGCTGGTTTATAGAGTATCATACCCACACTATGCAGAGTTGGGTTTAGTAAAAGATGGAAAAGGCTTTAAAAATAAACTCCGTTTTGATGAAGCTCAAATCGATGATCAAATTGTCATTATGAGATTTGATGCACAGCTGTTTTTTGCCAATGTGGGTTACTTTAAGGAGAAAGCTACTTCACTGATAACCAAAAGAACGGATCCGAAAGTGTTCATTTTGGATGCATCTCCCATCAGCACATTAGACTCATCTGCTGTACATGCTTTGCATGATCTCATAGATGAAATGCAAAAAGATGGCATTGTTTTCCTATTGGCTAATGCCATCGGGCCTGTAAGAGACATACTTGTTAGAGGTGGTTTGGAAAGTCAAATAGGCAAAGATCATTGTTTCATGTCACTCGGTGACGCTTATGAATGTGCCAAAAGAATTTTAGACATCAAAGACTAATATAAGCTTGAATCTTATCTGCCGCAAAGGGTAATTTGGTTCTATATTCTTGCATGGCAGCCATCTCTAGTGGAATAGTTAAAACACCATCCTTTCCATCCATTTCACACATTACATTCCCATTAAAATCTACGATGAGGGATGCGCCAGGATACGCAAATCCATTTTCATCTTGACCTGTCCGGTTGACGCCTAGTACAAAACACTGATTTTCAATAGCTCTAGCGATGATTAGGGACTTCCAATGATGTACTCTTGTTTGCGGCCAATTGGCAGAATATATCATCAAGTCAGGTACATCATTACTAAAACTCAAATAAGGAAATCTAAGGTCATAACATATCAATGGCTGAATTTTCCATCCCATAAATGAAAAATCCTTTATAGTGTCACCACCATGATACACTTTTTTTTCACCAGCTGGAGCAAAAAGTTGAATCTTGTCATAAAATTGAATATTACCATTTGATTCTACAAAAATAAATCTGTTGTACCAATGATCATCTTCAAAAAATGGTATTGATCCACCTATAGCTAAATGATGGCTACTTGCTAAAGACTTCAATACCGACAGTGTTTCTACTTGCCATTGTTCTGAAAGTAAATGAGCATCCAATACATATCCCGAGTTGAACATCTCGGGCAACACCAAAAGATCAGATGTACCGCTTATGCGCCGACATATTAGAGATACTTGACTGAGATTATGGCTTATATCAAGCCATTTGGGAGCAAACTGAAAAATACTAATGTTTTTCAAGGATAAATATTTTATGCAAAGTTATAGTTTTAAAATGCTAAGTCCATAATTATTCTTACAAAAATCCAAAATTTCTGACTATGTTAAGTGCATATTTTTAGTTGGATTTTAAATGTAGCCAGAAGAAAAAAGGAAATGTTTAATCTGTTCCTACTGAATTGGATAAGTTCTAAAAACATTTTAATACTTATCAGGTTATAATCATTGAATTTAGTCAAAGCTAATATAGCAAGCATATTAAATAATATAGGTTTTAAACATTTTAATTTATCACCATGAATAGATCTTTCACTAAGCACGCCTTTTTATTTTTGGTTTTGTCCATGAGTATAACTATGCCTGCTTTCAATCAGCAAATAAAACTCAGATCCTTTGCGAAGGGCTTCATTAAACCTGTAGATATTACATCAACAGGCACCGCAGGCGATGACCGACTGTTTATTACAGAAAAAGATGGGAAAATCAAAATTCTGACCAACGATGGAACGATACTCTCTAAACCGTTTCTCGATATAGATGCCAAAGTCAATTCTCAGGCTAATGAACGTGGGTTATTGGGACTCGCTTTTCACCCAAAATACAAAGAAAACGGATACTTGTTTGTGCATTACACCAACAATAATGGACACAGTACGATTTCAAGGTTTAAAGTGGATAGTAATGACGAAAATACCGCTTCGACAAATAGTGAAAAAATAATAATGGTGGTCAACCAACCTTTTAACAATCACAATGCTGGAGATCTTGAGTTTGCAAAAAATGGATATCTATATATTGGTATGGGTGATGGAGGCAATGGAGGAGACCCTGGAAACAGATCACAAAATCCAAAAGAATTGCTTGGAAAAATGCTCAGAATCGATGTGGATACTGAGGATGTCCCATATAAAATACCTGCTGACAACCCTTATGTAAACAGCACGGATACATTGCCAGAAATTTGGTCACTTGGCCTGCGCAATCCATGGAGAATAAGTATAGATCCCGTCACCAATGACCTTTGGATAGCTGATGTAGGACAAGACAAATGGGAAGAAGTCAATGTAGCCAATGCTGATATAAGTAAGTTGAATTATGGATGGAGATGTTATGAAGGAGATGCTAAGTTTAATTTTTCAACATGTAAAGACGCCACGCCATTTCACAGACCTGTACACGTGTACGCCAATCAGTTTAATACAGGCTGTTCGGTCACCGGAGGCTTTGTTTATCGAGGCGCAAAGTATGCTGATTTGATAGGAAAATACATCTATTGTGATTTTTGTACGGGACTCTTTTGGAGTATCACAAAAAATAATGATGGTACCTATACCAATCAGCAAATAGGTGATTTTGAAGAACAAGAATATGCCACTTTCGGCACAGATGATAGTGGTGAGATGTATGTAGCGGGATTAGGAAATGGAACGGTATATAAAATCGAGTCTATAATTTCACAAACCCAAGATCCACGTATGGATTTCGATGTCTCATTGCATCCAAACCCTGTAGCCGATGTGATAACATTGAGTACGGAAAAACTTGATTTTACCAAAACACGTTGGACAGTTTTAGGTGTGGACACCAAACTCACATTGGTCCCCAATATTCTAAGTATAAATACCACACAAGTTCAATTGGATGTAAAAGATTTGCCGTCTGGAATATATATCATACAGGAAAAACAAAGTGGCGCTAAAGTAAAATTTGTTAAGTTGTAGGTATTTTTTATGGTAAATCCACCTTTGAACCAATTAAAAACCAAATAGTCGCCAATATCATTACAGAACCGAATGCCATAGAAAGATTGGAAAGGTCGGAAATAAATCCAATAATGACAGGACCACCTAAAAAGCCACCCATAGCATAAAAATTCATGGTTGCCAAGCCTTTTTCACCAGTCATGCCTTTAATCCTTGTTGCACTAGAATATAATATAGGCGCACCACATGAGACACCCAAACCCACTAAACCAAAGCCCAAGATACTCAAAAAAGTAGTGGGAAATGCTATGACTATAAATATACCTATGAAAGTCAACATAGCACCATAGGACAGTACTTTGTTGCGCCCTAAAACGGGTATAATACCATCACCAAACAGCCGACCTAAAGCCATAAAAAAAGAGTACCCAAAAAGGCCCCAACCTATAAAATACTTACTGGTTTTGACCACATCATCCATATAAACTGACGCCCAATCCGTCATACTGCCTTCGGTAAAATTGATGCATATACTGACCAAAACGATGTAAAGAAGAATACCGTGCGGAAGTGAAAACTTGGTTTTATGGTCAACATTAGTTTTTTGCTTCAAAGTAGATTCTGTCTCGATGGGGAAACGCATTACTTTTTGCACCGCCCAAGCTACCAAAATCAGTGCAATTATGGCCATACACATCATATGTATCACTTCATTTACTTCAAATAATAATGTTACACTCCGCATCAACGAACCAATCATCAATCCTATACTAAACAACCCATGGCAGGTAGCCATAATGAGTTGTGAATATTTTTTTTCCAATGTAGTTGCCATCATATTGATAGAAATATTCAGAATGGTCATACTGACTCCAACCATAATTAAAGTGAGGGGCAATAAATACAGACTACTTACCAAAAAGGGAAAAAAATAAGCAAAAGGTATATATAACATTCCAAACCTGACCATCACTTTCAGCCCAAACTTTTGAATGAGCTTAGCTGCAAAAGGATTAAAAGTCATAGCACCAAAAGGCAAACACAACAATAATAGTCCAAGGGTAGCATCACTTAATGCAAAATAATCTTTGATGTAAGGTATAAGCGTAGCCCAGTTTCCAAAAAGAAAACCCAAGAGAAAGAATCCACTGCCCGTAGCTAGGTATTCTATTTTACTTACAAAAACCTTTAGATGTGAAAACACATATCAGACTTAATAATCAAAAATAAGTTAAATATCATTAGCGGACAAAAATATTATTTTTTAATGGTTAGCAACCCTACGGTTAAAAAAAAATCTTTTGCAACTTCTGCTAACATTCTAAGAACGTTTAATTCCATTCAAAAATGTAAGGCAATCTCGATTGCGGTTGCTTCATTTTTACGATGGACTTTAACTGTTGCCACTGATCATAAAGTTTACGTTCTTCTTTTGATGAAAACATACTTGTCAAGACATCTTCTTCATTTCCACTTCTTTGTATCTCTTTGATCAATGTAGCTGCAAAATCTTCTTTAATGAATGGATACTCGACCGTTTTGTAGGATTCCAAACCCGCTTTTTTAGCTGCATATTTTATGGCATCATTTAGATTTCCGAGATCATCGACCAAGCCAATTTTCTGAGCTGCTCTACCTGTCCATACTCGACCTTGAGCAATCATTTTAGTGCTGTCAATAGACAATTTTCTACCTTTTGACACCCTATCCAAAAACAGATCATATATATCCAAGGTAGATTCCTGAAGTATGGCCTTTTCTTTTTCTGATAGTTTCAAAACAGGTGTAAACCCTGCCGCAAACTCATCTGTTTTTACCGTATCAAATCTCACCCCAATTTTGTCATTGATCAATTTGGTAGCATCGGGAAACATCATAAACACACCGATTGACCCGGTTAAAGTATTTGGCTGAGATATGATATGATCAGCTCCCGCAGCAATGTAATAACCTCCTGAAGCAGCATAATCACCAAAAGAAGCTATCAATGGTTTGCCCGATTTTTTAATCATCTCCAATTCTCTCCAAATCACATCGCTGGTAAAAGCATTTCCACCAGGAGAATTTACACGCAATACCACCGCTTTTATATTTTTGTCATTTCTGATTTTTTGAAGCATGCTTAAGTATTTTTTCTCGCTTACAACTCCAGACTCATCAGACCCATATACGATTTCTCCTTCAGCGTACACTATGGCAATTTTGTCCTTACTGCTACTTTCCTCTATGTCAGCCAAGGTATTGTATTTAGATAGAGTTATGGTTTTTATTTTTTTTCCTTCTTTGATATCTAGTTTTTGCCTAAGAAAATCGTCCAATTCATCTTTGTAATAGAGTGCATCTACCAATTTATTTTCTAAGGCAAGCTTTCCAGTTCGACCCTCCATACCCGAAATGATTTTGTGGATATCCTCTACCGGTAACTTTCTATTTTTATGAATCTGCTCCACCATGATATCTTTCATATCAGCCAGAAATGCCCTAGTCTGTATTTTGTTAAATTCGCTCATTTCTGTTAGCCTGAAAGGTTCTGTGGCGCTTTTAAAATTCCCAGCATAAAAGATATTCATTTCTATACCTACTTTATCAAGCATACCTTTGAGGAAAGGAACAGAAGCGCCATAACCTCTTAAATCTACACCACCCTGTGGATTTAAGAACATAGAGTCTGCCACGGAACATAACAAATATGACGATTGACTATGCATATCAGCATATGAGTAGATAAACTTACCGCTCTCCTTAAATTTTTCAAGACCTTGCATGATACTTAGTAGGGTTGCCTGTCCTGTAGCTACTCCGTTATTTTCTAGTAAAATTCCTTTTATTTTTGAATCTTTAGCTGCTGCATCTAGTAAATCAAGGATTTTTTGCAAACCAATAGCATCAGGTGCCTGTGAAAAAATATTGGAAGATTGTGCCACGTTTTCTGATTTCTCAGGTATGATGTCTTCTAAAGTTAGTTTTAAAATAGTATTGTCTGTATAACTACTACTCTTCGACATGCCTGAAGCCGCCATGCCGATGACAATAAAAATACCTATTACAAATGCCAAAGCTACACCAAGGCACGATGCAAAAAAAGTAGTGAAAAATGATTTCATAAAAAGTAATATTAAATGATGTTTTATATAAAGGCAAAATTACGGAAATTGATGTCAAAAATGTCAATTAATTCGCCAAAACTAGGAAAATAATCTATGAACTCGAATTTCATGAAATTCAAATAAATTATTAGTGAGTACCTAAACTTTAAAAAATCTTTATTTTAAATCAACCCATTCTTTTGTAAAATCTCCGATACTTGTGCTTCCGACAAATGTGTTAATAAGGCTAACATGGAAATAGAAACGCCATTTTCATACCCCGTCAGTATTATGGATATTTTTTCTTCCGATCTGCCTTCTAGTTTTCCTTCTAATTTTCCTTCTAGTTTTCCTTCTAGTTTTCCTTCCAGTTTTCCTTTTGCTTCTGCATCAGCAATGAGCGTTCTTTCAGCACGAATGGTGTCCCAATATTTGTCATAAGCTTCTAATTCTGCCTTGGTATAACTACTTTCTTTAGTTAGCTTAAGTGCCTCTGCTATTTCATCCACTGAATTTAACTGACGAATTAATTCTTGATCTATCATCTCTTGAACATTTTGAATATCTGATAAATAACGCAGCCACAAGACTTTTAGTTTCATTTGATCAAATGTACTAAATTTAAACTTTGGCAATTCTACAAATATGAGCTGTAGTCCATCTATTGTTTTTGTTTGGTCACCTACATGAACTATTTTGTAATGATGGTAGTACTCCTCAGATTCATTTTCGAAGATTTCATTGACCAAACTAAGCGCATATACTGGTTGCAGTCCTTTATAATGCATTCCTTTATCCAATTGGCGAACATATGCCTTTGACGCATTGAACAAAACACGGCTTTTGAAACTATCCGTCCAAAGCATTTGCATCTCTACTATAAAATGTCTTCCATAATTATCCATACATCTGACGTCCACAATGGAGTTTTTGATCACAGGTATATCTGGTACTAATTCTGCTGGCAAATACTCCACACTCTTGATTTCCTGACCAACATCCAAGGGCAACAAAGCATTTAAAAAACTAATCAAAATGGAAGCATGACTACCAAATACTTTTTTGAATACTAGATCATTTTTCGGGTCGAGATATCTCATTAAAGCTATTTTAAGTTTTTAAAACCTATCACAAAGATACGAAAATTCACTTTACAGTAAAAAAACAATAGACAAAGATTAGTATTTAGTACTTTTGTCCTTCAAAATATTAATTTGTCTAAAATCATCATCATAGGCCCCGCATATCCGCTCAGAGGTGGGCTAGCTACTTTCAATGAGAGAATGGCCAGACAATTTATATCAGAAGGACACGATGTGAAGATTTACACTTTTTCTTTGCAATATCCCAACTTTCTATTTCCTGGTAAAACACAGTATTCTGAGAGTACTCCACCATCAGATTTAACCATTATTGCATGTATAAACTCAATAAATCCATACAATTGGTGGGTAACAGGTAAAAAGATCAATCGTGAACAAGCAGATATAGTCATTGTACGCTATTGGTTGCCATTTATGGGACCTTGTTTGGGTTCTATTTGCAGATTGATCAAGTCATCCAAAACGCAAATCATTGGTCTGATAGATAATGCCATACCTCACGAGAAAAGACCAGGTGATCACTGGTTTACCCAATATTTTGCATCTGCCGTAGATGGATTTGTGACTATGAGTGCCTATGTGAAAAACGACTTGAAAAGATTTACAAAAAAAGAAGTTACCTTAATATCTCACCCATTATACGATAATTTCGGTGCAAAACTGGACCAAAAAGACGCCAGAAACCGTTTAAATATTACTTTTGAAGGTATTGTGTTTTTGTTTTTTGGTTTTATCAGGCAGTACAAAGGTTTGGATATCTTGATACAAGCCCTAGAACTGATGCCTGATCATGTAGACTTCAGATTGCTCATCGCTGGTGAATATTACGCAGGTGAAGATCAAATCAAGTCCCAAATACAACAATCACCCAAATCAGATAAAATTTTAGAACATACCTATTTTATCAAAGATGAAGATGTAGGTCTTTACTTCAGTGCATCAGATGTCGTCATACAACCATACAGAAATGCAACTCAGAGCGGTGTCACACCTTTGGCATACCATTTTGAAATACCCATGATCGTCACTAATGTAGGTGCCCTACCCGATCTGGTACCTTCATCTTTAGGTATCGTTTGTGAACCCAATCCAGAAAGCTTGGCCAGTGCCATGCAGCAAATGATTGGATTTGATCATATTACTTTTGCCAAAGAGATTATTACAGAAAAGAAAAAGCTGAGTTGGGAAACATTGACTCAAGCCATTCAGAATATAGCCCAAAAAAATTAGTTATTCATGTCAAAAATATATCGAAGTAGAGCGCCACTTAGACTAGGATTGGCAGGTGGTGGTACCGATGTCAGTCCATACAGTGACATTTATGGTGGTGCCATACTCAATGCTACCATCTCATTATTTGCTTATGTGGATATAGAAAAAACAGATGATGGTCGTTTATACTTTACAGCCAAAGACTATGAAAAAACAGAAGTGTACCACTTGGATGATGAGATAGATCTCGATGGAAACCTCAATTTACTCAAAGGTGTTTATAAAAAAATAAAAGAAGATTATCCCTTTAAACACAATGGTCTCAAAATTACATCCTATGTCCAAGCACCACCTGGATCGGGTCTAGGCTCATCTTCTACTTTGGTGGTGGCTTTGATTGGTGCCTTTGCAGAGATGCTCCATTTGCCTATGGGAGAGTACGACATTGCCCATTACGCGTACGAAATAGAACGAAATTATCTGGCTCTAGCTGGTGGTAAACAAGATCAGTATGCCGCTACCTTTGGTGGGTTCAATTATATGGAGTTTTACAAGGATGACAAAACTATCGTCAACCCACTTAGGATCAAACCCGAATACGTCTATGAGCTTGAAAAAAACATTGTATTGTTTTATACGTCCAAAAGCCGACAATCTGCAAACATCATCAAGGAACAGGTAGCCAATGTCAAAAGTAATAATACAGAATCATTGGATGCAATGCATCACATTAAGGAACAATCTCTCATGATGAAAGAAGCATTACTAAGGGGTCAGCTGCATAAAATCGGCGAAATTTTTGATTTCGGCCATATGCACAAAAAGAAAATGGCTTCAAAAATCAGCAATGATCACTTAGAAACGATTTATGCCGAAGCCATGCAACATGGTGCTACAGGAGGCAAAATCAGCGGTGCTGGCGGTGGTGGATTTATGGTGTTCTATTGCCCCGGGACTACCAGATATGATGTGATCAAATCCCTTTCCAAGTTTGAAGGTAAGACCATCCCATTTTTATTTACGGAACATGGGCTGACGAGCTGGACGAGTAGTTTTAAGAAAGGGATGTAATTTCTAACATATATGGGATTGATCTAAAATAATGTGCTCATACAAGGTTCAAATGTAAAGAAAAACATTCTATAATGTGTATTTTGTAAGACATCTGGTTTTGACTTGACATTTTTAGGCCTCTAAGTTTAAATTTATTCATTTCTATTATTATTTGACACTACCTACCATACCATCTCAACCCTTATCTTTGTACCCATTTAAATTCCACATGATGTCAGCATATCTTGATTCCATAAAGTCTATCATTTTGTCTTCAATCCAAGTCAAAGCTCAAATTCTAGAAGACGAAAATCTTATGCAAGAAATAGACCGAGCTGTAAGTGTAGTACTTACATCATTAAAATCAGGAAACAAACTGCTTTTTTGTGGTAATGGTGGAAGTGCAGCAGATGCCCAACACCTTGCTGCTGAGTTTAGTGGTAGATTTTATATAGACCGCAAAGCATTGCCTGCAGAAGCGTTACATACCAATACATCTTATCTAACAGCTGTGGCCAATGATTATAGTTACGATGTGGTATATTCCAGATTGGTAGAAGGTATAGCCCAACCCGGAGATGTATTGATAGGCCTGAGTACCAGTGGCAATAGCAAAAATATTTTAAATGCTTTTGAAGTAGCTAAAACCAAAAAGGTAAGCATCATCGCTTTTACAGGAGCATCCGGTGGTCAAATGCGAGAATTGGCTGATGTATTGATCAATGTACCATCCCAAGATACGCCGCGAATACAAGAGTCACACATCATGATCGGACATATCATCTGTGAGCTGGCAGAGCAACAATATTTTAAATCATAATGTGATATGGAAAAAATATACCGAGAAGCCATCATACTAGCAGGAGGGTTAGGCACCCGGTTAAAAGATGAAGTACCGGATTTGCCCAAATGTTTGGCACCTGTAGCGGGAAAACCATTTCTCGATTTCCTCATCCAATATCTTTTGGACCAAAAAGTGGATCACATCATCTTTGCTTTGGGTGTATTGCATGAAAAGGTAACCCATCATTTAACTCAAGCCTGGCCTAACCTAAAATATACCATTTCTATCGAAAACGAACCTTTAGGTACTGGAGGTGCTATCTTATGGGCTACAAAACATGTCTCTTCTGATACCTTTTTTGTTGTAAATGGAGACACTTATTTTGATGTTAATTTAGATGACCTAACAAAAACACATACAGAAACCCAAGCTAAAATCACTTTAGCACTAAAACCAATGTCTCATTTTGACAGATATGGTTCTGTAGTTTTGGAAAATCAGATCATCACACACTTCAATGAAAAGATTTATATGGAGTATGGCTTGATCAACGGTGGTATCTACCTCTTAGAAAAAGCCTATTTGACAGAACATGCACCTGAGACCAAATATTCGTTTGAAAAAGCAATACTAGAACCATCTGCCACACAAGGTATAGTATCCGGATGTATATGCGATGCATATTTTATTGATATCGGAATACCTGAAGATTACCAAAAGGCAAATCAAGATTTTTCACTACTTTATCCCAAATAAATAACTACCTATGGAGTTTATCAGTGTTTTTGATGTTTTTAAAATCGGAGTTGGACCTTCTTCTTCTCATACTTTGGGTCCATGGAAAGCAGCAAGGCGCTTTTTGCAGAGTTGTAGTATTCATGGCTATATCATACCAACTGCACATATTACGGTATCACTTTTTGGATCTTTATCTCTTACAGGTAAAGGACATGCTACAGATTTGGCTGTAATCATGGGACTGGCAGATCATGATCCAGAAACGGTACCTACCGAAAAAATACATTCCATCATTGATACAATTAAGGCTCAACAATTTTTAGAGATCGATCATACAAAAATTAGGTTCAACCCAGAAAATGATATAAAATTTGAAAAAGAATTTTTGCCGCATCACGCCAATGGTATGATCTTTACGATTGAAAAACCCGATGGGGATGTTTTTTCTGAAACCTACTATTCTATTGGTGGTGGTTTTATCACTTGGGAAGGAGAAGACTTCACAGAAATGATGAATGCACCTACACATCCTTACCCCATACAAAACAGTATAGAATTGCTTCAATATTGCAATCTTGCTGGATTGAAAATTTCTGAAATTGTCTTACAAAACGAATTGGTAGATCGATCAGCAGAAGATATTCAAGCCAAACTATTGCGCATTTGGGAAGTAATGGCAGACAGTATTTATCTGGGATGCCATACAGAGGGTATTCTTCCAGGTGGTTTGAAAGTCAATAGACGATCAAATGCTATTATTAAAAAACTTTGTACAGCACCTGCAACCTACACTAACGCAAAGGAATGGATAACTTACATTCGAACCCTACAACCTGATTTTCATCAGATCATGAAGTGGACAGGTACTTTTGGCATCGCCGTAAATGAAGTGAATGCGGCTTTTGGCAGAGTAGTGACTGCCCCAACCAATGGAAGTGCAGGAGTCATACCGGCAGTACTGATGTATTACCTATGTTTTGTCAATAAAGAAGCCGGAAATGACGAAATCGTTCAATATTTGCTGACTTGCGGAGAAATAGGAAGCATTTTCAAAAAAGGATCTACCATCTCAGCAGCTATGGGAGGCTGTCAGGCAGAGATAGGTGTATCATCAGCTATGGCAGCAGCCGGACTTGCAGAGTTGATGGGCGGCACTCCTGAACAATGTACTATTGCCGCGGAAGTGGCCATGGAGCACCATTTGGGCATGACTTGCGATCCTATAGGTGGATTGGTTCAGGTACCATGCATAGAGAGAAATTCTATGGGTGCCATCAAAGCTATCAATGCTGTAGCTATAGCCTTAGATCGAGACCCGGCAGATGTCAAAGTCCCCTTGGATAATGTTATAGCCACCATGTGGGAAACTGCTCAAGACATGAACCGTAAATACAAGGAGACTTCTGAAGGCGGATTAGCTACGGCGGTCAATATTATTGATTGCTGAGTAAGGTTTATATCTCTTCAATGGATGTTATTCCATTTTGCTGTACAAGTACTTGTGATTTGGTTAAGGTGACCTTAAGTGATTGTGTACAACTCCACTGAATTAAAATTAGATACACGTATGGCTAAGCCAAAAATATGAATTACTATTACCTCCTGATTCGCTTTCTTATTTCTGATAGAGAATGATCTATGAGCAACTTTCCATCTCGAAATACTTCTTTCAATTCACCACTTTGCTCCTCTGTCCATGTTACATCATCTTTCAATGTATAGATACCATTTTCCTTGGTTATCATCATCAATCCTTTGGCTGATTTTTTGGTTCCATCATCTGTGATAGGATCTTTAAAGATGGCTCTTCCTTCACCATTTACTTCTCCATAAGTGGCTTTCATGGCAAATCCGAATGTATCACGTGTGTTGTACTGATAGGTGAATGAACCAATACCCAAAACCACATTTGTAGATGCAAAACCCTTTTGTTTTAGCCCTTCACATATTTGTGTTGCCCTATCCATTGTGATGCTGTCTCCGTAGATGGTACCAATTTGTGGTATCAATTCTTTATAGCCTTTATCATTAATATGTCCACCAAAAACATCCCAAAGCAACTCGATAACGCCTTTCTTTTCATTATCATTTTTACCATCAGGATTGCCACAAATGATGTGCACTGGATCACCACTATCTGGGCGAATCACCACTTTCCCATCTCTTGTTGATATATCTGATTTGAGTCTTGGTAAGTAATCATTTAGCACTTTCCAAAGATCCCACGTATCTGACACTATGGATACGATTCCTCTTGGATAAATGTCTTTGATCAGTCTTTGGAATGTAGTAAACTCGCCATCTACCGTACCCATACACATAACACTATGTTCCGTGGCAGCTACGGATCCTCCGATCAGTTCTTTTTCGGCATCCGCCTGATAATACGTTTCTAAAAAGTCAATGGCTGGTATAGTATCCGTACCCGTAAATGACAAAAGATGACCTGCCGCTGATGTCAGTGATGCTTCGATGCCACCCATGCCTCTCATAGAAAAATCATGCGCCTGCCAATCAACAAACTCTGGAATCGAAGAAGTCTCTGCTGCATATTTGTCCAATATTTTTCGATATTGCAAGGCTATTGTCGCGGAGTTGCATGGCAACCAAACCACGGCTGAAAGCAAAGTTTCAAAGTAATTAGTAAGCCAGAAAAACTCTGGTAAAGTATTGTACATAGTAAACATAGGTACTCTTATTGGAACAGATTCACCTTCTGGGATTGCCTTAAAAACCATAGGAATATAGCCTAGATCGTGCAGTGCCGCGATATGATCAGATCCTACATCATTCGGTCCTAAGTAGTAATTGATTCTTTTGGTGTAAGCCGAAATAACTTCATCTTTGGGTTTGTCAAAAAAGTAAGTTTTGAAGTCTTGTAGAATGTATTTTTTGATAAAATATTGCAAGCCAAAAAACACGACTTGGTCCACACCTTCTATTCTACTTCTTCGTGGTGTCCAATTGGAATAAACTAAGGAAGTACCTTCAGGATATTGACGACGGTGATCAACTTTGTATCCGTCTGTTAGGAGCAATGGGTTCATATTGATTTTATTGTTTTGATAATTTTGCGCTAAGATAAGCGATGTTATTTAATTTTAATTTTTTGATTTATTCCTGCCTTTTTCATTAGGATATAAGGATGGCAGTTCTTCACTCTGCCAATATTTTTTGGTGTCAATATCCATTAATGACAATTTACCGTTAAAAGCAGCACCGGTATCGACATTCCATACATTAGCTTTATTCATGGGTACGGTAATGTTATAATTGAGCGTTGGCGTATGGCCGATATAAATTTCTGAAAACAGGAGCAATCTTTTAGGATACAACTCTGAGTGTTTTTGTAAATGTTTATCCAAAGCAAGCGTCGTTTCCCACAATGTCCTGTCCCAGCTAAAGTTAGAATCGTGAAACTCTTTTTGGGGCCCATGCATAGATGTAAAACCAGCATGAATAAACAATCTATTACTCTCGTCGATGTAATAATAAGGCATGGATTCCAAAAAGTTTAGGTGCAAGATTTTGCCTTCGTCCGTATGATTGTGATAACTCTCTATGGTTTCTTTTCCACCATGTACATACCAAGACTCATGTATTTCTTGGGTTCTTAACCACTTTTCGCACCATATATCATGATTTCCTTTGATGAAAATAGACTCATTGGTGGCACTGAGTTCAATTAGAAAATCAATAACCTGAGCTGATTCGCTCCATCCATCCACATAATCACCCAAAAATATAAGTGCATCATCAGGAGACACTTCTGCGGTAGCAAAGACTTGCTTCAAGGCTCGTAAGCCGCCGTGGATATCACCGATTACTAGTGTTCTTTTCATTGGGTTATATATTTAGCATCCACAAAATCTGTCAACCACACATTGTTTTCAGACTTGTAAAAATGTGCTCCATCGTGATACATTTGAATTGTATTTATACATAAAACTACGGGTTTCCCATGTCTCGACCCGACTTTAGTGGCTGTATCCATATCTTCACTAAGATGGACGTGTTGCCGTTTTTGTTTCTTTATTCCTTCCTTTAGAATAGATGGTAGATTAACCAATGCGGTACCATGGTACAATGTATTTGGTGGTACGATGGCATTAAGTGCTAAATCTATGCTGACAGAATGGCCTTGATTGGCTCGTATTTTGGTATTTCCTTCACTGAAAACAAACCTTTGTTTGTCGTTTTCATGGACTACATTGATTAAATCTTCGAGTGTAAATTTTACGTTTGCATCAGTAGATAAGTGTAAGAGTTCAGTTACATCAGCCCAACCATTCTCATCAAGTGATAAACCTATTTTTTCAGGTTGGTGTCGTAATACCAAACTTAAAAATTTACTTATTGATTTTTGTTGATTTGAGGTCATAATTTTTTGTTTTTTTAAGCATTATCAACTTCTATTTGTAATTTTTTATTCAATATTTTGTCTCTAAAAATCAAGGGTTTCTCTAAAGGTGTCATAAGTCCATCTATTTGTCCTGCCTTCAATATTTCGTGTTGCTCTCTTACAAAATCACTTATATTTTCTATTTTTAAAATATCTTGCTTAGCAAAGGATCGTATAAATTCATTTCTAAGGCCAATTTGTATTGCCTTTCTATCCAATTTTTTACCATGCGGATCATGATCTGGGTCCCATTGCAGTCTTACAGATGACGTTTTTATGGTTTCTTGCCATTCTTCTTTATTTAAGTTTAACTCTTCTTTAAAAACTGAATATACAGCGTTAGTCAAATAATTTTCAAAGGCTTGTATCTTTAAATGAATAGCTAGAGTGACTTCTTGACCTTCTTTGGTTCCCCACCCATTTCTGTACATCATCCATAAAAAATTAGGTTTGATCCATGTCATTCTATCTAAACTAAAAGCACCGCCAAAAAATTGATTTTCAACAGCAAAATGACCTATCTCTTTACGATAAGATTGATAGACAATTACTTTTTCATTATCATATTGAGCCATAATATGATGGCCTTTTATTGGCCATTCTTGTATTTGATCGGTATATTTTTTTATTTCTAAATTCATAGCTTAACTATTATATGAGTTTATAAAATTTTCTTTTTTCGTTGACGATTCATATATTGAAAAGATGATTTTCTTAAAAGTATTTGAATATTTTTCGTCTATAACTTGATTAAACATTTTTGCAACACTTGAAATATCATTTCTAAATACGCCAGATGACCTTAAATTAAAAAAATGATGTAATCAACGCCTTTTTAGTAACCAAAACTTAAAATTTACTTATTGATTTTTGTTGATTTTGTGTCATAATTTAAAAATCATAAACAGTTACATCAATATCGTTATTTGACAGGGCACTCAAAATTATCGGTTCAATATGTTCCCATTTACCACCTGCCAATCCGCAACCAATCCGTGGCATATGGATACTTGAATTGTTTTTATTAGCAAAAGTTGATACTGCATTTAATCCTGTGGCAATTGCTTCATACCTTATTGGAGGATTCCCACTTTTATCGACATTAATTTCATGTTGACCTATTAAGTTTGCAACCCAAATATCACTTTGAACTTGAACAAATTGGACTTTACCTAATTCAAATTCAATTTTCGAACTGGACCATTCTCTATATTTTTCTTCTGGTTCCTTCCACTTTTTTGTTAAGGCAAGCACAAAGCCTTTCCCCCATCCTCCTACATCATTACAAATATGTACAATTATTTTGTTTCCTACACCCTGAGGGTTTGTGGCATCCCCATTTATATATGTTATTGATTTCATTTTTAATTCTTTTTATTTTTTAAAATATTTTGGTATAAATTATAGTTTTCTTCATCAAAGCAAATAAATTTTACATTTCTGATACTAGTGTTTTTAGTTGAAATAAACCTGTTAACAGCTTCAATAGCTACTTGTGCCGCAATATCTTTTGGAAAGCGATAAACTCCAGTACTTATGTTAGGGAAAGATATAGAATTACAATTGTGTTCAAGTGATAAACTGAGTGAATTTGTATAACAATCATCTAAGAGTTTTTCTGAACCTTGCCCTACTCCATTCCATATTGGCCCTACAGTATGTATGACAAATCTGGCGGGTAAATCACCAGCTGTTGTTATAACTGATTGTCCTGTTTTACATCCTCCTTGCCTATTTCTTATGAGTTTACATTCTTCTAAAATGGTACTTCCACCAGCTTTATGTATGGCACCATCTACTCCACCACCACCTAGTAAAGAAGAATTTGCAGCATTTACCATGATGTCAACAGAAATTTCAGTAATGTCTCCTTTTATACATTCTATGGTACAGAAGGAATTTAAAATTTGGGCTATAGTCGCATTTGAAGGTCCCTGATATGTATCTCCTTTATGAATCTGAACCACTTCTATAGTCCCAATAATATTCATATTAAATTCATCTAAGTTTTCGGCAGGAACCCAAAGTTCATTATGGTGCTTACCTCCCACATTTTGAACTTCATATTTTGAAAACTCGTCTAGTGTAATTTCAAATTTTGTGACAAAGCCGATATGATTACTAAAAGCGTCATTTGTATTCCATTGCTGAGAAATCTCTTTTGCATATTCTTCATTAAGAACAGGGTAAAAGATAGGCTGTCCCAATAACCTAGGAGGAAATTTCTTAAAGCCTGATTCACCAATGAGTTTCATTTCTTTTTCGCCCACAGGTCTAAATAACGTTACACTTCTCATTTCATATCTTTTTTTAAATAATCCCTTACTTCCATCAATGCAAATCCAAGTAAATTTAGTCCTTGCCATTTTGATGGATTGATTGCATCTTCGTGATCACTATCAAGTCCAATACCCCAAATAGGATCAACGGGACTGGCCTCTACAAGAATCTTATCCCCAGTTTCTATTAAAAATATTTTTAAATCAGGATTTTGTTCGAATTTATATTGATTGCCCTTTAGTACTATATCATATCGGTGTTGCACCCAAATATCTTCATTATAATTTGACACTAATCTACCTAACTTCTTTGCTTCTTCTGGAGTGTTTGATTTCAATATTTGATCAAAAATTTCCATATCGTTAAAAAGTAAAGCCTTTTGAGCCATCATCCAATGTTCAGCTGTTTTAAAAACTTTGTTGTCTACTTCAAATGAACTTTGCCACCATTGGCTACAACATGTTTTAGATATTTGCCCATCTTTAGAAGGACGATGACCCCAAAAGAATAAGAATTCTTTGTTTTCTCCCCTATTTTTACAATAATTTATATCGTACTTCATTATAATATCTTACTTAAATTTATGACAGATACTTTTTCATCATCAATATCTCTAAAAGAATTTGTGGTGAAAATCTTTTCAAAAACATTTAATTCATCAAATCCCTTACTAAAAATACCATGACTAACTGCTAAATATAACTTCCCAGCGTTTTTCTTTTTCAACTCTTCTGCCAATCCTATAAATGTGCCTCCACCATCGCAGATATCATCTACTATCAGACAATCTTTGCCTTCTAAATCATCCGCATACACCTTAAACCCTGCCAATTGGCTTGTTTTGACATCTCTACTTTTGCTACATTCTACTACTTCCATGCCGCCCAAATGTGCTGATACTTTATAGATTTTTTTAAGTGCTCCGCCGTCAGGTGAAATGAGCTTTACTGCTGATCCTATTTTATCACAAACTTTGGCGATAAAAGCATGATTGGATATGGTCTCACAATGATTGACTAGCGCAGGCGTAACTTCAGAATGTGGATCAAAAATCGTGACTTTGGTCAATTGTAATTGATTGATCATATCCGCATAAATCTTGACGGTGAGTGGCTCACCTTCTATCATCAATCGATCTTGCCTGGCAGCAGGAAAGTAAGGTATAAACAATGCTATTTTTTCAATTCCCATCCTTCGCAATGCATCTACAGCTACACAGATCATTCCAAAATCATTAAATGAACGAATCCTATGTGTGATGGTGACTAATTCAGTGGTATCGAAAGGTTTTATTTTGATATGTGGTTCACCTCCAGAAAAAACAAAAGATTCATACTCTAATGTATGTTGATCGCCTAGAGGAGAAAATGATTTATCAAGATTTAATGTCATTTTGCGTTAATTTTACGCAAAGGTAAAGGATTGTTTTTTAATGCGCAAATAATTTGTGTAATAAATACGCAAATAGATAAAAAAACTTTAAAACCACCGTTTACATTCGTCAAATCATCAAATCAAAGTGAAATCCTTTTTTCTCTAAAGCCGAATATTTTTCTACATTAAATCTGTAATATTTTGCTGGTCTACCGCTTTTATGGTTAGAAACTCGATCCGTTTCTTCAATAAATCCAAATCCCAAAATCTTTTTTCTAAAGTTTCTTCTATCTATGTCCTTGTTCAAAATACTCATATATAAGCTTTCAACATCAGAAAACAAAAACTCATCTGGCAATAAATCAAATCCTATTGGCTGATAGGTGAGTTTACTTTTCAATCTTTCGATGGCTTTTTGAATAATTAGTTCATGATCATAACCTAATTCTGGCATGGCATTGATATCAAACCACTCTGCCGCTGAAGCATCAGTATCTGCAATAAGGCTAAGATTAGTAGAATCAACCAATGCCATATAAGCCACAGAAACTACTCTGAATCTCTTGTCTCTCCTGATATCATCCCCGAAGGTATATAGCTGCTCGAGAAAATTAACTTTTATCCCTGCTTCTTCCTGCAATTCTCTATGCACTGCTTCTATCAGTGGTTCATCATTTTTAACAAACCCACCCGGAAGAACCCATTTATCTTTGTATTCACCATACTTTTGCTTGATCAACAAAACAAACAATTTATTTTGACTATAACCAAAGACAATTGCATCTACGGCAATTCTAATTTTTTGATTTGGCTCCAAACTATGCGTATATTTTACGCAAAATTAATAAATAATGATAAACATTTTAGTTTTAAGCAAATCATTTATTGCCCTTTTTACTTACAAAAGTTTTATATCAATTAAATATTCAATAATATGCAGAGATGTTCAATCGTCAAATTTTAAATATTCAGAAATCTATTTTGCAAGTACAATAAAGCCAAACCAAAAAAAAAGCCGACATGAAGCCGGCTTTTTTTTATATTTTGTATTTAAACAAACTGCTCTATCATAGGAATTTCTTCACTTGCTCTTCTAGGTCAGTTCTAGGATTAACGGCAACTATTTTACCATCTCTTCCTACTAAAAATGTTTGAGGTATACTTCTGACACCATACTCACCTGCTGGTGCACATTCCCACTTCTTCAAATCTGACACATGGCCATCCCATGCTAACTGATCTTGTTTGATAGCTTCAACCCATCTTTGTTTTTGAGCCGCCATTTGCTCGTTAAGTTGCGCTGCATCAGTAAAACGCTGTGCTGTACGGCTATCAATACCATCTAAAGATACACTTAATACATCAAAACCTTGAGCTTTGTACTTGTGATATACTTCTACCACATGTGGATTTGCCTTTCTACATGGTCCACACCATGAAGCCCAAAAGTCTATCAATACCACTTTACCTTTGTAATCAGACAATTTTCTCATCTTACCGTTAGGATCAGGTAGGGCGATTTCTGGTGCTGGCTCACCTACTTTAATTTTTTGAGCTGCCATCTGAGCTTGCATTTGTTGCTCCAATTGGCTTATAATGCTTGCATACTCTTTTGTAATGTTTAGGTCAGGATACGTTGCTGTCATTCTGGTAGATACTTCTTTATGCAGGTCTGTAAATTCCGGTCTGAAAGTAAATAATCTGGCAGCGATTTGAAATCCAACCAAAGGATCAGCAGTCTTTCCTGTAAAGGTAGTCAAAGCTGGCACATCCATTTTTTTGTCAATGTAGTTCCTTACCGTTTGCAAGTAATTTTCAGACAATTTTGACCCTGTCACTGTATAATTAAATTCATTAAGCCCTGCTAAAGAACCACCGATGACCACTTCTTTTTCCGTGCCATCCATAATTAAGTCAGCAACCTGCTCTCCTATTCTAAGTCTGTAGATTCCCTTTTTTACACCATCAGGAAAACTCAACTTGAATTTACCATCTGCTCCTACTTTCTCTTGAAGCAGCATTTTGGGTTGTGTCGTGATGGAAAGCTCGTCCAAAAAAACAGTCATATTTTCAGCACCTTGTAGTGTACCTGTGATGACCGTACCTTTGATCGCACCACATGATGTAGCGATTACGAAAGGAAGTAATAATAAAAATCTCTGTATTAAAGCCATATTAAAAAATTAGTGTTTTAATGTTCGATGAAAAATGTGCGCAAAATTATAGAATAAAACATAATTTAATATTTCAGGTTGTCATATAAATAGTCACGAGGAGTATGTTTATGATTTTATTAACAAAATACAGAACTTTTATCTAATGATATAGTGTTAAAATCAATTTAGAACTCTATAAAAATCAATAGAATAAACCCAAGCCTAGAACTATTTTCTGCAAAAAACCATTGTAATAAGTATGGAGTCAGTAAAAGTAAAAAATAAAATGATGACTTATGACTGTACTAGCATAGAAAAAGCATTAAAACAGATTGCAGAGACTTCCTTTCCAGAAAATAAAGTCCACGTACTCGAACTCATTGCTTTACTCAGAAATGATAAATATCTTAGGCAAGAGAGATTGGAATGCTTCGTAAGTTTATTGGAAACATCTCAAGAGTACCAACACAGCATAAAATCATTAATAAGCCAACTTTGTCAAAACAAGGAGTTCACTACCATACTCACAGACGCAGATTTGATTTTAGACCAAGCGTTTTTAGGAGAATTATTCAAACGAATTGGACAAAAACTATTGCCTTTATTTACCGAAGAAAATAGTATTGAACGCATTTTTCAAGATTTTTTTTACCAAAATGGAGATGATCAGTGGATAGATACATTACAAGAAGATACTTTGGTCCATTTGATAAAGATTCTCCAATTTGACAAACCCGATATTTGGGGGAAAGATAGCATAATTGAAACACAACTCAATGAAGCCATGCAAATCATCGTGGTTAAAATTGGGACCTTAGGTATAGACAAGAATATATTAAAAATGGTTACTGAGGTTCCCAAAGAACAAAATCCGTTTTTGGTACTACAATACAGCATCGAAAAGAAACTTTTTTCAAGTAACACCCAAGACAAATTATCTTTTGAACACATAAACACCTTAATTACCCAATGTCAAAACTTCATATATAAAGCTTACCAAAACGTCAGTATAAACGGTATTAACTATAAAGTCCATCTACAAATGTTGTTGCTTGAAAAATTATTGGAAAGATTGGACATGATTGTACACCTTTTAAATCAACATAATGGACACACACAACCACAAAAATTAGTGTATCTTTTTAAGATGTTACTCTCCCTAAGCCATAGCCAATCTAAAATAGGTGAATATGTCAATAAATCTACTCAGATTTATGCTAAAGAAATCACCCGAAATATTGCTTTAAAAGGAGAAAACTATATCACCACAGACAAAGCCCAATACTGGAATCTACTTAAAAAAGCATTAGGTGGTGGTGCTATTGTAGCATTTGCTTGTTTGATTAAAATGAAAATGGGTTCGTGGGATGTCAGCTTATTTGTCAAAGCCATATCATATAGTATTAACTATAGTGTGGCGTTTACATTGATCTATTTGCTACACCAAAGCTTAGCTACCAAACAACCCGCTATGACCGCTGCTGCATTGGCAAAACAAATAGAAGAAGACATGGCAAAGAATTCCAATTTTGTCCAACTCAGTGAAACAGTTGCTCAAGTTTGGAGAAGTCAGTTCATTGCTTTCGTGGGTAACGTATTGATGGTCATGCCTGTAGCATTACTACTCGTATTTTTATGGTCCAGCATTACAGGGGAGAATGCAGCCACACCAAAGGTGGAAGGCCTCATCCAAGATTTAATTATTTTTGAAACACCTGTCATTTTGCATTCGGCAATAGCTGGAGTTTTTTTATTTATTTCAGGACTCATTGCAGGGTCGGTGGCCAACAAAATAAAAACAGAAAAAATTCCCGAACGAATCAGAAGACATCCTTTCCTTTTAGTATGGATAGGACAAAGAAGAACTGAATCTATAGCTAATTTTGTAGATCAATATTGGGCGGGTATTATTTCCAATATTTGGTTTGGATTTTTTATGGGCTGTGTAGGTATCGTGGGCAGCATTGTGGGCATAGACATAGATATCAGACATATAACATTTGCAGCAGGCAATTTTATGCTGGCCTTGTATGGAAGCGATTTTAGCTTAGAGCTCTATCAAGTCATTATGGGAATCGTCGGAATTGGCATTATTGGTTTTGTAAATTTTATTGTTAGTTTTTCTTTGTCTATATCACTAGCCCTAAGAGCACGTGGTATTCGCTTTGATCAATTGGATGATGTCATTGTTGCTATCAAAAATAAATTTATAGCAGCGCCTTTTTCTTTTTTCTATCCAACCCAAAATAAAAATAAAACTGATTAAAAATAAATTCTATTCAGAAACTCGAATAAGTTTATGGATCATCAGCCATCCAAGATAAGCCATAGGTATATATGCCAAAACAAAATCAAGAATTGAAAACCAGACTGGTGCCGGTAGCAATACCATATTAGCAACACTTCCCATTAGAAAAAAAAATCCTATGGTCAATGCAAACTTCATCTTACTATCAGCAGCTACAAATGCTGCTGCAGATGCGCCGACAAAAGTTCCTAAGGCATGAGCTAAAAACGGAAACACAAAATGTTGCCATTCGAAAAAAGGCATGGATGCTTTCAGTCCTTCAGGTGTGGTAATATCTTCCGTCAATGGTGGGACAATGATCATATTACCAATCGCAATCATAGAATAGTTGACGAACATACCTATAATAATCCCTAATATCAAACCACCTATATTTCTTAAAATGTCCATTCTTTTACTCGTTTTATGGCTAAATATGTGTTGCACCAAAATAAAAACAATAACTATTTCTCAAAAAAGTTTTAAAAACTTGAATTATAACTACATTTGCCCCGCAAAATTAAAAAATGCTATCATGAAGTTTATTTTAACTCAACTGATATAAGTATTCATAATGCAAAAGTTACTTACTATTTTAGACAAATACTTTAAGTTACTTTCCAATTTAATCTTTGGATTAGCTATATTCATAATCATTTTCCAAATTCTGTACACTGGTTTTCCATTTTTTAGGCAGGCCCATTTTGAGATTTTTTACAAGTGTGCTAATCTTGTATTTAGTGGATATGCATTGGGGTTGAGTATTTCATTGACTTTTGCAACCAAGCAAACATTCATCAGAATAGCCAGAGTCATACTAAGTGCCTTTACACTAATATACTTTTTGATCTCCATTTTTTGGATTACGGGCATATTCAATAGTAGTATTGACATCGAAGGATTTAGACAGTTTTTTGCCTTAGCAGTGGGATTTATTGCCATATCATTTAAAATTTCTAGTCTAGGCAATACCCAAATTCATCCGGCACTATTGTTTGTACTCAGTTTTATTTTTTTAATCTTATTTGGGACCTTTACACTGATGTTGCCGGTAGCTTCGTATAAGAATATCAGCTTTCTTGACGCACTCTTTACATCCACTAGTGCAGTTACCGTGACGGGGCTGGCCGTATTAGATACAGGAAAAGATTTTACATTATTTGGCCAATCCATCATCATTATACTCATCCAACTTGGTGGTTTGGGGGTTTTGACGGTGACCAATGTATTTGCTTTACTGTTTAAGTCATCTACTACCTTCAAAAACAGAATGATGGTCAGTGAAATGATCAAAGAACTGGACAATAACAATACTTTTCAAACCTTATTCAAGATTATATTGATCACCTTCTTGGTGGAGTTGACAGGAGCGATTCTCATTTTCATCTCGATATATGGCGATCATGCGGTAAGTAATGACCCTATCTTTTTCTCTATTTTCCATTCCATTTCAGCTTTTTGCAACGGTGGTTTTTCAACATTGACCAATTCATTGTACGAAAGCACAGTTAGATTCAATTATCCTCTGCAAATGATCGTGGGCTGGCTGATTATCACGGGTGGCCTTGGCTATACAGTGATGATCAATCATTACTACCAATTAAAAAACATCTTTATCAAGTTCTTGTCCAAAATAACGGTATTGAGGATTCCTTATAAAAATCGAATCAATAGGACTACTACCAATAGTTGGTTGGTATTAGTGACCACATTTATACTATTGGTAATAGGTACGGTTTTATTTTTTGTGGGCGAATATGATGGTACGCTGAAGGAACATACCTTGTCAGGTAAGATATTTGTTTCTATTTTTAATTCCATCACACCGAGAACTGCCGGCTTTAATAATGTAAATATGGCAGAAATGGGCATTCCTGCGGTGATGCTGACCATGGCGCTCATGTGGATTGGGGCATCTCCTGGATCTACGGGTGGTGGTATCAAAACGACAACATTTGCAGTAGCATTACTCAATTTGTGGAACCAAATCACTGGCAAAGAAAAAATGATTGTCAGACTCAAAGAAATACCCTTTTATGTCATTAATCAGGTAAATGCAGTCATTCTTTTATCTATTTTTGCCATCAGCTTTGGCACTTTTTTAATTTCATTTTTCGAAAGTCAACTAATATTTAAAGACATACTATTTGAATGTATTTCAGCATATTCTACGGTAGGACTCAGTGTAGGTATCACCGCTAGTCTCCAAGATGGAAGTCAGATTGTCATTATTGTTTTGATGTTTTTAGGAAGAGTTAGCTTTTTGACTTTTTTAATAGCCATATTAGGAAGATTAAACAAGCAAGAAAAGAGTTGTACGCCATATTATCCCAAAGAAAATGTTTTTATTAATTAATTTTTATTCCATCACAATATCTCTTAACTTCATATATACAAATTGAAATGAAAAAGAAAATCATCATCATCGGATTAGGTAATTTTGGGGGAAATTTGGCCACGGCCCTTACTGAAGATGGACATGAAGTTTTTGGCGTAGATCTCAGCCCAGTAAATGTAGAAGCCTTGCAAAGGAAAATACAACATGCTATAGGCTTAAACACCACCGATGAAACCGCTGTAAATCACTTGCCATTGGACGACTCTGATATCGTAGTGATAGCCATAGGAGAAGATGTGGGTGCATCCATCACCACTACTGCATTGATCAAAAAACATTTTAAAGGTAGAATCATAGCTCGATGTCTGACGCCGGTACATAAATCCGTGCTAGAAGCCATGCAGATAGATGAAGTTATTGAACCAGAAGCCGAATACGCTCACGAACTTGCTAACCGACTCATGGTCAAAGGTGCTATTAAGTCCATGGATTTGCACGGTAATTATGAAATCGTGGAAGTCAAAATCCCACCAAAGGTCATAGGAAAAACACTCAAAGACCTAGACATCAAAAATAAGTACAAAGCTCATATCATCACTGTCATCAAACAAACGGCGATGACAAATTTTCTAGGTAGCGCTTACAGTGAAAGAAAGGTATTTGGTATTTTACATTCTGTGTACGAGTTTGAACCTGATGACTTGCTGCTCATTTTTGGTCAAAAAGAAAACGTAGATAAATTTATAGAGGAAAACAGTTAAAATTAAATCATCTAAAGATTTGAGGTAGATATAAATATTACAATTTTGGCAAGCAATATGGTTGATTAAATCCTAATTAGGAATGATGATTTCAAAAAAATATCTATGCGTTACGTTAGTCTTAATGAGCTTATCTTTCCGCTCATTGTATAGCCAAGTTTCCAATACGGGGCTTGCAGACACTACAGGCGGGATACAGATAGAGAAATTGTCCATTGGTGGTTACATAGATTTATATTATGGAAATCACTTTTCTAATGCCGACAATGATCAAGTTCCTTATTTTGTAAGTATGTCGCGAGCTAATGAATTCAATGTAAACCTTGCTTATATTGATTTGAGATATCACAATCCATCCTTTCGAGCTAGATTGATACCTGGATTTGGTACTTATATGAATGCAAACTACAATGCTGAGCCGGCCACGTTAAAAAATTTAGTAGAATGTTCTGCGGGTATAAAATTATCAAAATCTAAGGAAATATGGCTGGATGCAGGTATCTTAGGATCACCATATACCAATGAGAGTGCTATTTCCAAAGACCATCTCATGTACACTAGAAGTCTCGCCCCTGAGTATGTACCCTATTATTTGTCAGGTATAAAACTATCGGTGGTTTTAAATAGTAAAATAAATGCATATCTGTTTTTACTCAACGGCTGGCAGCAAATCCAAGATCAAAATGCAGGAAAATCTATTGGAACACAAATAGAATACAGACCCAATACCAACCATCTCATCAATTGGAATACATACATTGGCGATGAAAGGTCTGAAGCTTCTCCGGATTTCAGAATGAGATACTTTAGTGATATTTACTGGATATTCAAAAAAGACAAATATACTGCAACGGCTTGTTTTTATGTGGGAAATCAAACCAAACAAAATCCATTTTCGACATCAGAAAACCATATTTGGTGGCAAGGAAATATCATAGGTCAGTATGCTTTCCATGAAAAATATTCACTTGCAGGTAGGTTGGAGTATTTTAATGATATTCATAATATTCAAATCAGCCCGATAACTGGAAATCGTCCTTTCAAAACCTTTAGTGGTGGGCTTTGTCTAAATGTCAAGGTGGACAAAAATGCAATGTTCAGACTTGAAGGGCGCCATTTTTTTTCTGATGAATTAGTATACACCAACCGCAACAATATTCCAATCAAAAATATGACTTGGCTCGTTTCGAATATTACAGTGTGGTTTTAAAATAAAAGGAACATTTTTGGACCTTGTTCTCTCACCCAAAGCTAGTGCCGCTAATCTACATATTCCTTTCTGAAAACCAGAGCGAAAAGATTATTTTCGAGTTGTAGATAACCATGTTCATAACAAAAACGATACACTTTTCCTGTTTTGGTTTTATACTCATTAGTAAAATAAGCGAATTTAAAACCTTCGTCCAGCAAATCAGTCTTAGTCACTGTAGCTTTACCTGTTGGATTGAGCATTTCCAAAATACGCCGATTTTTGCGCAACGTATTATTGATATTGCGCATAAATTTATTTTGATCTGTATTTTGCTTATTGTAGTGTGAAGTGCGACATTGGTCACAGCAAAATTTTTTATCCTTCCGACCACCAAAAAGGTCTCCGCATTCAAGGCATGCTCTTTTTTCCATTTTATGTAAGTTACGCTCAAAAATAAAAATATTATCACAATTTTGTACAAATGTGAAAAAAAATTTAAAAAATGGAGTGATTGAAACGTAATTTTTATGGAAGGATTAGTTCAGTAGTGCCTAAAAAAAATGAGACCGGTCTAATTCCCCTTGAACCGGTCTCGAGTAACAATTTGCTTAAGTATTCCTTAAATAAATCTGAACTGCTACATCTAAGTCCAATATCATGCCAATTTTGAAAAAATAAGATCATTTAAATACTTAAATTCATATTAAAATTAAATATAAAGTGTATAATCTCATCTTTTCAATATAAAACACCAAATAAAATAAAATATATAACTTTAAAAAATATAAGATGCTTACTAAATATTGAGGTATAATGTTTAAATTTGTTAAAATTTATGATGCCTTTGGTCGTGATGCACTTTTTGGAAGACCATTCGATAAGATTTTATTACACCTTTTGAAATAGTTTTATGACTATGCGAAAGGAATTTGCTTCATTAGAGTTTTAATTCGGTAATTATTTTTAAATTTGCGCCCCGATAAGTAATTTTCAGGTCCCATAGTTCAATGGATAGAATAGAAGTTTCCTAAACTTTTGATACAGGTTCGATCCCTGTTGGGGCCACAAAAAAGAAAAGCCCGGAGACATATCCAGGCTTTTCTTTTGCTTTACAACGGGTGTGGTTAAAGATTCGGGGTTACAATTCGTGTTTTAAGTCACATAATCAAAGGGTCAAATCCAATACAAACATAAGCCCAATTGTAAAGAAAAATATTTTTATCAAGAATTCGGTTAAACTGATCAAGAATTCGGCAAAAACTATAAATCAAAAATAAATCCGCTCACTTTTTTCTTTTCGTACACCTTCTCGTCAAAGGAAAATAATTTGGCAGGTCTATGACTAACAGATTGTTCTATTTCATTTAAATCATGAAGAATATCCAAGGTATTTAGTTTTCTTCTAAAATTGCGTTTGTCCAATTCAATCTGTAAAACCACTTCATATAATCTTTGTAATTGCAATAAAGTAAATTTGGGTGGCAACAAATTAAACCCAATAGGTTGGGTCCTAATCTGACGTTGCATTTTTCTAAGGCAACTATGCATTATGGTAAAATGGTCAAATGCCATCGCAGTAATATCATTGATCGGAATCCAATGTAAATAAGCATCTTTTTCTAGATGGGCAAGATGGTCATCATCTATTTTGATCAATGAATAGTAGGCTACTGTGATCACTCTACCCAAAGGATGTCTGCCGATTTCACTAAAAACTTCTACCTGCTCCAAAAACACATCGGTAAATCCGGTCTTGTTCAGTAGTACTCTCTTGGCGGCTTCGTCTGTGGTTTCATCAGGATGTACGATATCTCCCAAAAGAGAATATTCGTGCTCAAAAGGCGGCATATCACAGTCAGAAACCAAAATCTTCAGAGCATTGTCATCATAACCAAATATCACACAATCTACTGATACTGCGGCTTTATAATCGTTATTGATCTGTGTAATCCATGTATTTATATTTTGTAAAGGGACTCTTGACATTAAAGTTCAGTTTTAAAAATGCAAAATTATACAAAATATTATTCTTTCAACATTTTGATGGGCTATTGTATGTGAAAAATATAGATTTAAAAGATGGGTTTTTATGGGTCAGGAAGAATTTAAGGGGAATGATGAGTTTCAGGTCAGTTTTTTTACTTGTGTCATCACAAATGAAAAGGCCTTCTGAAATACATCAAAAGACCCTTCCACATCATATAACAATATTACAATAACAAAAATGCCTACCTATTCCTGCTCCTTATTTTCCATCGCTTCGTCTCCTTTATCTGTATCGGTACCTCTACCACTGAGTCGTAATGTGACTGATTGATTGTAATCACCAATCAAGCCATTAAGGCTGTCTATGATCTCCAAGTACAAAGTTTTGTCCCCAGCTATACGTGAGTATGATATAGTGTCCAATACCAAGTCTTCGTAAGCTTGGCGCATCAAAGATCTTTTTTCATCTATTTGTCCGGGTTTGAGCGTGGTTTGTGCTCGGGAAATGTATTGCGCGTTGAACTGTGTATTCAAATCCTTCAAGGTGGATAAGGTTACAATTTTTATGCTTTTGGTAGAAACTTGCTTCATACTTCAGGACCTTGCAGGGTATTTAAAGAAGCATATGAAGTACTCGAAGAAGCTTGTAAAGTACTTGAAGAAGCTTGTAAAGTACTCAGAGAAGCTTGTA
>CAZGMB010000021.1:0-76186 GCA_964526715.1 uncultured Aureispira sp.
CACTGTATTTGGTTCGGCAAGGTTTACTGAAACTCACCGATACTATCAGCAGGCCAGAGAATTAGGTAAAATGATCTCTGAAATGGGCTTTGCAGTCATGACGGGTGGTGGACCGGGCATCATGGAAGCAGCTAATCGTGGGGCTTATGATACGGGAGGGATCTCTATAGGGTGTACCATTAAACTGCCCAATGAGCAAACCAATAATCCCTTCATCAATAAAGTGGCTCACTTTGATTATTTTTTTATAAGAAAAGTATTGCTTACCAAATATTCTTATGGATTTGTGGTCATGCCCGGTGGTTTTGGGACATTGGACGAATTGTTCGAAACGCTTACATTAATACAAACGGGTATTTTACACAACTTTCCGGTGGTCATCATTGGCAAGGAATATTACAAAGATGTGATGGAAATGGTAGAAAAAATGAAAATAGAAAAAACCATAGCTCCCGAAGACGAAAAACTACTATTGTTTACCGACAGCAATGAAGAAGCCTGTGAGCACATCCGTAGTTTTATCCAACGAAATTACAAAATTAAGTATAAAGCATTCTGGATATTAGGAGAAAATTAATTCATTTCCCGATCTTTATTCTGGAGCTTTACCATCAAAAACAAGGGATAACTAATGACTAAAAATATTAGCGCAAACTTGCTGCTATTCATATCGCTATACACAGCTCCTGCTAAAAATAATACGGATATGATGATCAATAAATAAGGTAAAAATGGAAACCAAGGTGCTTTAAATGGTCTGTGCATTTCTGGTTCGGCATATCGGAGCTTGATTAAGGCAGCAAATCCGGCGGCATAGCTCAGTACAAAAAAGAACGTGGCAATATCTGAAAGTTTGCCGCAGGTATCCTTACCACTTAAGATTAAAAGTATAGATAAGGCTGATGTCAAGGGCATGGCTACTGATGGTGTGCCCAAAGCATTGACCTGTGATGCAGCTTTGAAAAATAAGTGATCTCTACTCATACTGAAAATAACTCTGGGTGCAAACATGATTTGAGCATTGACGATGCCCAAAATAGATATCATTAGAAACAAGGTTATCATTTTTGAATATCCATCACCAAAAATATAACTGATAGTATCTGCTGCGGCAAGTTTTGACGACATCAGGATTTCTGTTGGCAAAGCGTATAAAATGGCAGCATTGACCAACATATATATAAGGATAATCATGATGACACCAGTAATCATAGATTTAGGTAAGGTCTTCGCTGGATCAGTGTTTTCTTCGGTAAAATAGGTAGCGGTATGCCATCCATCATAGGTGTAAAATATAGCTTGCAAGGCTCCAATAATGCCCAAAAAAGTCAATGGAACCGCCGTGTTGCTCACAGATTGTTGGAGTTCATTACCACTGGGTGAAGTCCCAAAAACAAAACATACCACCACAAATATGAGTAGTCCCACAGCTTTGATTACAGCCAGGACTTCCTGAGATTTTCCCGCAGTTTTGGTGCCCAACCAATGGAATATGGTGAGTAAAATCAATAATCCGATCGCTATCGATGGTATCAAGGATTCTGTTTTCGGTATTAATAAAGCTATGTATTCGCTCATCGTATACGCCCCAAAACCTAATGCCGAGACCGTACCCAACCAACTCGTAATCCCGGTGACAAATCCAAAATAGTCGCCAAAAGCTCGCCTGGCATACACATACCAAGCGCCTGCTTGTGGCATAGAAATGGCAAGTTCAATGGCACAAAGCACACCCAACAAAGCGTAAATACCCACTGCCAACCATAATAAAAGGATCATCCATGGTTCGCCGATCATACTGGCTATAGGACCTGGTTTGCGCAAGATACCGGTACCAATAGTGCCACCTACAGTAACAGCAATACCAAATCCAACTCCTAACAATTTTAATAACTGATTATTTTGTGCAGACATTTAGGCAAATTTTTGAAGCTCAAATATAGGCCAATTGTGGAATCATATACCTAATTTGTGGAAAAAAGTTATATTTGGCACTCCATCAAAATCAAAAGCTAATGACATCAAATGACATTTTCCAATCCATACAAGAATGGTGCGTCCAGCATGCTAATCCTACAGCAGCATCTGCCATGAAAGCGTATATGAAAAATCATTTTGACTTTTACGGCATCAATGCTCCCTCGAGAAAGGTGTTTGTCAGCAAACTGAAAAAAGAATGGGGTAAATCCATCATTCCATCTTTACCTGAGCTTTCAATGTGGTTGTGGCAAGATGATCATAGAGAAAGTCAGTATATTGCTTTGGATCTTTGGGCAGCTTATATCAAGCATTATGGACCCGATATGTTGCCGACATTAGAAACCATGATCTTAACCAAATCTTGGTGGGATACAGTAGATGGCATTGCACCTGCATTGGTAGGTAATATTCTAAAACGGTATCCAGAAACCAGAAACGCCTATATCTATAAATGGGCCGAAAGTTCAAACTTATGGTTGCAAAGATCTGCCATTATTTTCCAATTGAAATATGGGAAGGATACAGATTGGGATTTATTATGTGAGACTATTTTACTTCATGACCAGTCCAAAGAATTTTTTGTACGTAAAGCACAAGGATGGGCTTTGAGACAATATAGCAGATACGCACCCGAAAAGGTCCATCAGTTTATTGATGCAAATCCACAACTTTCTGGTTTGACCAAAAAAGAAGCCTTGAAGTTGATCAGCAAATAATATCATGTTTGTGCAAAAAAAAAAGGGCCCGAAGGCCCTGTAAGAATGTTTAAGTGTTTTACATTTTTGACTTAATCTACGATCATTACTTTTACGGTTTGTTGACCTTCATTAGTGCGCAGATTTAACATATATAAGCCTGCCTTTATACTTGAAATGTCTTCCCTAAACATTTGTTTTCCTTCAGATATTTGATGGTTTGAAGACAATATCGCTTTTCCGTGGATGTCAAACAAAGTGATCTGTGCATTAGCAGCCTTTTTACTGTCAATGTAATAAGTCAAATCGTTTGAAGTTGGGTTTACAGCCAGTTTTAAGGATGTGCTTAAGGTAACATTGGTATTTTTTGTTTTGGATAGACTATTGTTCAATAGGTTATAGCTATTCATCACATTCGATGCTTCATTTCCATTAAATCCTAGACTATCGCAATTATTGATGATGTAAGTAATAAATGCTGAGTCGGAAGTAAATAGGGGAGCATTGATAATACATGATGGAAGCTCAATACCACAAGATTGTAGTTGTAAAAGGGCTTCTTGGAATAAAGTATTTTCACCAATATTTAGAGAATCTATACAAGCCATCAATTCGTAATCAAATTCTGGGTCTATAACCTCAATATCACCACAAATGGAATCTTCTACTACCGTCAAACCCCAACAAGCAGCAAAGCAAGCATTAGGCACTTGGCATGCATGTCCCAAACTATCCACAGCACAGACAAATGGTTCATTGTTGTCTATAGTACAATCACATCCACTCCAAGGGTTGGCATTACACAAACTGTCAGGCACTACCGTCAAACCCCAACAAGCAGCAAAACAAGCATTGGGCACCTGGAAGGTAAAACCTGTACTATCTGTGGCACATACAAATGTACTATCAGGCTCAGGACAATCACAATTGCCCCACGGATTGCCATTACATAAACTATCTGCAACAACTGTTAATCCCCAACAAGCTGCATAGCAAGCATTGGGCACTTGGAAGGTAAATCCTGAACTATCGGAAGCACATACAAAAGTACCATCAGGCTCAGGACAGTCACAATTGCCCCAAGGGTTTCCATTGCACAAGCTATCAGGTACTACGGTTAGTCCCCAGCAAGCAGCATAGCAGGCACTTGGCACTTGATAAGTAATGCCTAAACTATCAGTGGCACATACAAAAGTACTGTCAGGCTCAGGACAATCACAATTGCCCCAAGGGTTGCTACTGTCACACAACGTCGAATCCGAAACGATAGTAAATCCAAGGCATTGAGCAAAACAAGCATTAGGAAGCTCTAGATATAACGTATCTCCTTGCAGGACTTGCACTCCGCAAACAGGAGCATAGATTTCAGGACATACACATGGGTCTTGAGCCATAGATCTAAATCCCAAGGTCATGAAGAAGAATAAAATAAAAGTGTTTTTTACGTTCATAAAATTTGTGTTTAAAAGTTTACAATAAAGTGCATTCACCAAAATATTATCAAAACATCCTTTTTCCGTTGCATTGCTTTCATAAAAAAAATACTCGAGTTTCTACATTATTGTTTTAAGTCATTGGAAATGTATCGTTTAGGCCTTTTAATTTTTATAAATTATGTAAAGCATTTTATTTTAGTTGATTTTGATATTTTCTTTTTGGTCAATGAACCTATATTAAATCATAAATGCATGTGCACATCTTTTTTAGCACTCTATAGTATGATCGGTATGAACTTGCAAAAGCAAAAACAATAGGAAACCAAGGAGTTAAGATTAAGTTCACTAAAATATGTTGTGGATTACGTACAAATGATCTCCAGATGGGTAGCTGAAATGACTGGAAACTAATTTATCTATGCTTGTTTTTCGTATTTCTTTCAATTGAGAGCAAAAAAAATAACAATCCATGCAACGTTTTTTAGCCATAGGTATAATCTTATGTAGTAACTTTGTAGTTAAATTTTAATTTAAAATCCATGCTCATGAAAGGGTTTAAATTTTGGGTGTTTAGTTTTATTATGGTTTTTGCTTCTTGCACGGTAGATGAATTTGACAATAGCACTACCATCAGTACAGAAGCAGATGAACCTGAAATAGTGATCATCAATGACATGGTCAATAAATCTAAACCAGCTATCGGCAACGCAGGGCAGGAAATTGGTTGCATTGTGGTGGCATATCCTTTTGAAGTTATCACTTCTGATAGTGTGGTGCATCAAATCAATTCAAATTTTGATTTTCAACAATTAGAGCAGCAAACTAATGCCTTTATTATAGATTTTAAATATCCATTGGTCATTTTGGATAATATAGGTGTATCTCATACTGTTCAAAGTTTATGGGAATTGGCATCTTATTTTGCGGGTTGTTATCCAGATTCTTTATCCGTAAGTAATCAAGAGTTTCCTGCCTTTTTGATTGATGAAAATAGTTCTTGTTACACGGTAAAATACCCGATAACGTTAAAAGATGGAGCCAACAATGTCTACACGATTGCATCAGACAATGATTTTATAATCTTACTTTCGCAAAAAGATTTGTTATTCGTATTTCCGTTTTCGCTCTTGGATATGTTTCAGGTAGAAAAAATCATTACTTCGCCCGCTGATTTAGAGCAAGCATTGTTTGACTGCAACAATAATATAGCCGTTGACACTGTATTTAATTATGAATACTTGGCTTGCTACAAATTGGTGTATCCTTTAAGCATAAAAGTCTTAAATTCTCCAGATCCTTTGATCGTAAGTGGAGCGGATATGATGAGTCAGGTATTTTATCAGGGTAAATTTGTTGAGTTTATCTTCCCACTACGATTAGAAAATCAGGATGGCAGTATTTTGGTTGTCCAGAATGCAGCAGAATTGGACAGTGCTGTCAATAATTGTTATATTTTTGGAGATTTGATTTTGCTATTGACGGGAACAGAACTGATATCTAATACACCTTGCTATGACATCGTATTTCCCATGCGGGCAAAGTCTCCTGCGGGTGTGGTGAGCACTTATCAAAATTTAACTCAGTTCCAACCCATACTAGCTGACTCATTAAGTACCTCGTATCAGGTAGTGTATCCAATGGACGTTGTGTTGAAACAAAATAACAACCGGATAACATTAAGGGATGTATTTGATGTCATCGGATTACTGACAGACTGCAATTAAGATCATTCATGTTAGATAATCACACCATTCAGGCTTGCATAAAAGGTGACCAACGAACCCATCGTAAGGTTTATGAAACTTGCGCACCCTATGTGTTTGCTATAGTGAAAAATTATTTCAATACTGATGACGATCGAAAAGATGCTATGCAAGAAGTATTTGCTAGTTTATTCACGAGTTTAAAAAATTTTGACAAAACCAAGGGTGTTTTTAAATCCTGGCTGTCAAGACTTGTGGTGTATCAGTGCATCTCTTTGATCAAGAAATCAAACAATTTGCAAGTGACATATGCTGCTGAAATAGAAGACCAAATACCTGATACGACACTTTTGTATTTAGAACAATTTTCTACTCAAGATTTGGACAAAATGTTGGCCTTGATGCCACAAGGATACAAGACTATATTCTTACTGTCCGTCATCGAAGAATATTCTCACAAAGAAATTGGCGAATTGTTGGGGATAACGCCGGAGACTTCTCGATCACAGTTGTTCCGAGGTATAAAATGGATAAAAAACAATATTTTTACAGACGCTAAAATGGTTCAGTATGGCCTACAATAAAATAAAAAATAATCTCAGACAAGAAGCACCGTTGCCAGAAGGTTTTGGATTTGACGACCTGCAAGAAGGGATCTATGCCCGTATGCCCAAAGAAGAGAAAAAGAAAAGGCGATTTTTCATTTTTTGGTGGTTGATACCCATGTGTGTATTGTCTTTGGGAGCCGTGTATATATTTCAACAGAGTACTGCTGTTACAAAAACAAATCCTGTTGTATTACCACCTTCCACCCTAATGGATCATTCAAAAACAGTTGCAGCAACTTCACAAAAGCCATCTGATGATATATTGAAATCCGAAATCTCTACATCTTTGGACAAAAACGAACGGTCAGATAAAATGACGGGTCAATCAAAAAACAATGCATCAAATGCTGCAAACAACCTGAGCAAAGACTTGACATTGGGTTGGCAAGAAATGAACCGCTCAACACAAAACAAAGCAGATTTGACCAAGGAAACCAAAGTAAAGCATGTTTTGAACAGTGACGCAGAAATGACTTCTTTAGCATTACCATCAGATAGGATGGCTACTCTTTCTGATGAAAAACAGATTGGAAGCCAACCAGCGTTGCGTGATCACGAGCCTTCAATCAACGATAATACTCATCAGCAAGCGTTTCTCCTTCTGGATAAATTGCCTCTGATCACGATGCAATCATTGACGTTTGACCATAGTAAAATAAGCATTTCTGGCCCTGAAACCATCATACCTTTAAAAAAGTCTGCTGCTGTTCAATGGGAGTTGGCTGGAGGTGGTGGATTTTTAACGTGGCAAGCCCAAAATACGTTTCCTTCAGACATCTTACAGCCAAACCACAATGGTAAAACACAATTAACCACAAACCACGGGTATCATATTTTTTTACAAACAGATATGCTATGGAACAATGGTTTTTATTTGTCATCGGGTCTGGATTACCAAAAAAGATACAGTGCCATATCATACGAAGGCCTTTTGGTAACCAATGCACTGGAACCTGATCAAATCATCAAAATCGAAAAGAACTTGCTCACAGGAATGGAGTCTGTAACGCGTGGAAGTAGTAGTGTCAAAACGACCACAGAAAGGAAGTTTAGAAAGAATAATGTAGATCATATCATCAGCCTTCCCATCATAGCAGGTTATCAACTAGCTTACCGAAATTGGTCTTTTCAATGTGGCGCAGGCTTGTCTGTAAATTTGTTTAGCCATCATACTGGAACTACTATTGCCCAAAACGAAGTTGCTGAGTACAACGGTAAGCATCCGCTATGGCAGGCAGCATGGGATTTGAATTTGGAATCACAAGCCAAGGTCAAATACTACTTTGGACAAAACATATATATAGGTACTCAATTTAGGTTTTCTAGAGCATTACAAAATCAATTATTGACCGATGTTACGGTATGGCGCCCATATCAAATTACGATAGGAGGGATGATTGGCTATCAGTTCTAGACTTTTATACAGAGTATCTCAAGGGTAGTTTCTGTAATTTTGACATCATCTGAAATAGCTAGGGGAGATATGGCGATGATTTTTTGACTGTCTTCCAGGATGGTTACCTTGTTTTTTTCAAATAGGGACAACTTTTTATTGATCAATAAGTCTTTGATTTTCTGAGATTTCCCGGGCATGCCTAATGGTGTGTATGTGTCGCCGTTTTTTCTAGGGCGAAGTGTCACTGGAAATATTATTTTTGCCGTATCCAAATACAACGTATTAGGTTCAAAATCACTCAAAGACTTTTTTTCTAAGATCTCCATGGCCAACGGACCTTCAAAATTTCGTAATGATTCCAAGGTGTTGAATGTTTTTATGATTACATCCGTTTCCTTCGATTGTGGTTGTATGATCAATTGACCTTGATGGATAGCCGCTTCATGAGTTTGCGAATAAAATATACTGCCTTGTTCAGACTTTAGGATATCGATGGCGTGTTCTTTGTGGAATCCAAATGCTTTGATGATAAAGTACAAAAAGGAAATGCCGCTGCCAGAGTCTTTCAGTCCACTTAACTGTACGGTGACACGTACACCATCATCGGTGATATATTCTTTTTTGCTCTTTTCTATTAACCACTGCAATACATCTGCTGTATCCGTTACATTTTGAATGGAAGTATCTAACCCTTTAAAAAATCTATCGTCTACGGCACTGATAGCAGGCATGACATGGTGTCTGATTTGATTTCTGAGATAGTCGTCTTTGGCATTGCTACTATCTTCTCTAAAAGAAATATGGTGCTTTTCTACATAAAAGTCGATTTCGTTTCGGGTAGCCCAAAGTAAAGGTCGAACGATGTTTTTATTTTTGGGCTGTATCGAAGACAAACCATCCAAACCAGAGCCACGAAGTAACTGAATGATAAACGTTTCGCGCCAATCGTTTTTATGATGAGCTGTGGCTATCTGACCATAACCATGAGTTTGGGCTATTTTGCTCAACCACTCATATCTGAGTTGTCTGGCCGTATGATGCATATTACCTGTGTTAAACAACTTAGGATCAATGTCGTATCTGAAAAATGGGATACCGTGCTTTTGAGCATAATTTTCTACAAATAAGGCGTCATCTTCTGACTCTTGACCCCTGAGATGGTGCTGTATGTGGCCTATTCCAAAAATCAAATCGGACCGGAGGTAAAGGTCTGCCATGACCATAGAATCCTTGCCACCAGATACAGCCAGTAGGGTAGGCGTATCCTGAATTATTAAATTTTTGTCCTGAATATATGATAAAAACTTATCAATCATTATATTTGCACTTAATTAGGATTGAATTCAAATTGTGCCACAAATGTAATGGTTTTAATGGTGGTGCGTAAAACTTGTGTTAATTTTACTTGAAGAAGTCCAGCAACCAAAGTGAAACCTTTACTTATTTTTTTTTAATCACATCGTATTTTATTTATATGAACAAGTTGTTTTTTATTATTTTGATGATTTCTGTGAGTTTACTAGCTTGTAAAGAAGGAGGCTTGGGCTTAGGTAAAGGTAAAGAAGCGCCTTCATTACCAGTAAATGACCAATTTATACTCAGTAACCAAGAAAGTATGAATGATAGCTTGGTTCAAGTACATAGAAGGGCAGCAGAAGCCATCATCAACAATAGAATCAAGGAATCCGCTAGTAATACCACTAATGTTTTGGAAAAAGATAATTGGCACATAGAAGCCTTTTTAAAAGGAAGCAACATGTCGTTTGGCTCCGATGTAAAAGGATTTTGGATAGATTTTCAAGAAAAAAATAACTATCAATATGGAAGTTTTGACAAGACCCTTGGTAGTGGCAAGTACCATTACGGCACAGATACCAACTTACTGCTTTTTATAGATGCAGATAGCAGGATTAAACCACAGGAGTTTAAGGTTTTAAACAATGGTGATGGCTTGGTTTTGCAAGGGCATGTCATTTACGCTGATAATAATATGCAGGTAAAGATGAACCGTAAAGCAGGGTTTCCAGTGAAACCGGCAGCAACGCCAGTGCAATAGGTGTTTATTTTAAATACATTAAGCTGCCTTATTTCGGGCAGAAACTTGCGCTAGCAAGGGTGATCTTTACTTTTACGTACAATCGCGGGCACAACCCAATTTTTCATAAGAAAGCACATTGCCATATTTATCGGTATGTATGCGGCAACAGTCGGTAAAAAGGGTTTTCAGTTTTTGCCTCGCTCTTTGCACCCTTGATTTTGCGGCAGAGTAGGAGATATTTAGTTGATCTGCCAGTTGCATTTGAGACAAACCTTGGATATCTGAAAGTGTCAGCGCTTCTTGGTATTTGGCGGGCAACTGTTGTATAAATGGCGTTATACAGCTTTCCAATCCTTGCTCAACGGATGCATTGGGCACATCGATATCATCCGGAATTTCTGAGGTATCATCGGTAATTTTGTGTTTTCTATAATAATCTGCAATCGTATTTCGTGTCAGTTGATACATCCAGGCTTTGAGTTTTGAATGATCCTTGAGGGAATGTAAGTTTAAATGGATTTTGATAAAAACATCTTGCAAAATATCTTTTGCCAAAGCATGATGTTTTACCCTATGAATTATAAAATATTCCAACTCTTGGTGGAATTGTTGATAAAGGCTTTCCGTGATCGCTGACATGTCAAACATTTAGTTATGTAAGGTGACGCAATAATATGGTTTTGGATGCAAATTATGATAAGAAGGTTAGATTATTTCAATATATAGTCATTCACTCCTGCACTCACTTTGCATCTTTTTGCGACATCTGCGTCTATTCATTACAAACGATGTTGTTTGGATTTATAAATATCATTAAAATGAAGAAGCATTTGTTATTGATTTTCGGATTATTAGGTTTAGTAACCTTAATGGCAGAGAGTGGTCCTAAAAAAAGCAGTCTATTATCTGTATTGGGATTGGATGGTGATGCTGCGTGTTGCGATGTAACGGCATGTTGTCAGGGAAGTGATGCCAGTTGTTGCGATTTGAGTACTTGCTGTACGACCACTAGTAACTGTTGCGCAGCTGTCACTAATTGTTGTACTACAGACGCGACAGACCAAACCACTACCACGAAAGTGGAAAGAAATGATACTACACCAGGTAAGTAAGAGAGCTTAAAAAGTAAAGCCTATGATGAAATGGGCAGTCAGGTTTAGGTCTGATGGCCCATTTTTTTCGATATAACTTTTTCCAGTGTTTCTGGCGTTTACAAATATTCATTTAATCAAGTATCAAAGCGAATAAGACTTTAACTATGTACATTTAAAAGCGGCAGTTTCGGTCTGTTTTAAGCCTAATAAATTTAGTTGTTGATTCTAATTAATCACCAAATCCCACACTTAAAAAGTTGGAGGTCTTTGATGATTACTTTATGAATTTAGTACTTTTTGCAATTATGAAAGCTTCGATGACTACACCTTTATGGTTGATGTAAAAATCTTTACCTTATGATTTATTTATATATCTTTGCGTAGTTATTCTTGCGGTATGGTGGAAATAGATAGATTTTGTGCTTTGTATTCAAATTAAAGATTTATTTTATGAGAAATAGCAAATTATACAAATCAAGTACTTTGCTTTTATTACTAATTATTTTAAGCTGTAGAGTTGATGTTTCCAATTATTTTTATGATAGCAGGAAAATAGATGAACTTTGTCTTTCATATCAAGATACTTTCAAATCTGAAAAGTATGATTTTCACGTTGGTATTAAACATAGAAATGATCAAAATTATTCAGTATTAAGATATACTTTTCCAAATGTTAAAATCAATTTGGCAGATTCATTATTAAAACAAAGGAGCCGAAAATTTACTAAACTAGTTTATGATAATTTAAAAAATAAAGATCAGTTTGACAAGTTCGAAATTCGGCTTTTGAGTGATTCTCAGCAGGATATTAAAATTGACAGTACTTTAAGTTTTAAGCTTGATAGAATTAATTTTTCGTTTGACGCAAACGAATTTAAAGACAAAAAGTAGTTCGCAATACATATTGATTTCTAAAACCATTATTATTCGAATTAATAAATTTCAAAAATATGCATGTCCATCAAAGCCATTTTTTAACCTGTCATAGGATACTAATATTTTTATTGGTATCATTTCAATGGTCTTCCTGCCATGGACAAACCAAAGAAAAATCTGCCAATGATCCCATAGAAATAGTGACAAAAAATCCCTTGATATACAATACTAATACAACATTTCCACAGATTCATACCAATCTCAATGGCATGGTCAGGGAATTTGTACGATCTATGTATCAAGATACAAAAGGGAACTATTGGTTTGGGACAAATGGAGATGGTATTATACGCTACGATGGTCAATTACTTGAAAAAATGAACATCGAAGGAATCAATACAAGGATTAGGGTGCTGTCGATTGTAGAAGATAAAGCCGGAAATATATGGTTTGGAACGTGTGAGGGGCTCATAAAATACGATGGCAAACAATTTACATGCTTTTCAAAAAAAGAAGGTTTACCAGGTGATGACCCTGAAATTTGGGGTTTAACCATTGATAAAAACGGACTCATTTGGGTTGGATCGATAGGAGGAGTATGTCATTTTGATGGAGAGAAATTTAGACCTTTTTCATTACCAGCTTCAAAGGTCGAAAATCGGCAGCGCATGCTATCTGATCAGTTGGTTTTTAAAATTATCGAAGACAAAAGTGGAACTATTTGGATTGTTACGGATGGAAATGGAATTTTCAAATATAAGAACGGGGAGTTTACTCATTTGACCACTAAAAATGGACTTACTGACAATAATACTAATGGTATTTTGGAAGATAAAAAAGGGCATATTTGGGTGTCAACTTTTTATGGTGGCGTTAGTAAATTTGATGGCAAAAATTACACTAACTTCACAAAAGATGGCAATATAAAAGGAGAAGAAACGGGTAGTTTTTATGAAGATAGCAAGGGGAATATTTGGTTTACAGCAGAAGGGTATGGTGTATACCGATATGATGGCGAAAATTTCACTCAATTCACAACAAAAGACGGATTAACTGCAAATCTTGTGCTTAGCATGTATGAAGATAACAAAGGTCAACTTTGGTTCGGCACTTGGCAAGGCCTTTGCATTTTTGATGGTGAAAAATTTGTGAATGCTTTAGCACTTGAACCTTGGACAATGTGATGATGATAAAAAGCAAGGTTATTGAAAAACTGGTTTTTCAGTTATTTATTTTAAGAATTTGCAATAACCCCGAAGGGGTGTAATGATAGTAACCACGGATGTAAATCCGTGGTACAAGTGGAAAGGGAATACTATTTTGGCGCTATTTTTGCCTGAAAGTTGCAAAAATCGTGACAAAATTGGTTTTATAATTTTAAATAAGATAAAAAATGGTAAAGTTAGGATATACAATTTTATATGTGGCAGATGTAACAAAGTCTATTGAATTTTATGAATCTGCATTTGGGTTTCAGAGAAAATTTATAACACCTGAAAATGACTACGGTGAGTTACTTACAGGTGAAACCACGATTTCGTTTGCATCCCTAGAATTATCTAACTCAAACTTACGTAATGGATTTTTGGTCAGTAAACAAGCCAACAAACCTTTCGGGATAGAACTGGGATTGGTAACAGAAAATGTACTTCAAGTTATGGAAAAAGCCATAGAATTAGGCGCAATCATCGTTGAAGAACCGAAGGAAAAACCATGGGGACAAACTGTAGGCTATATCCAAGATTTAGATGGCTTTTTATTAGAGATTTGTACGCCGGTGAATGCATAGATGTAACGGGTTGAGATGTAAATGATAATTGGTTAAAGGAAGTAAATTATTGTTATCGATTGCTTTTGATCTTCTTTCTCATAGATTGACAAAGAAGAAAATGATGCTGGATGAGTTTTTCTTAGATTTTCTGGTATTAGTTTGGAAAAACTGTAAGTGTGTTGTAGTTTTGTTTTAGATATGGGTAGGCCTTGTGCCATTTTTTGACACCTTAACAAAATGAGATATTGATGAAACAGTTAGTATATATTTTAATGGGACTTCTAATATTTAGTTGTCATACAAAATCGACAACAGATGGCTCTTATCAGACAAAAGATTACTTAGAAGTAGCCCAATTTTTGGAAAGCAACCCTGCTGACCATTTTCCATTTGTATTGAAATTGAATTCAGGTAAAAAGCAACTGATTTTTATTGGCACAGCACATACCAGAGAAATTACCAAGCAAGCCGATAGTATTGATTTTTATTTTAACCAATTACAACCACAAATAGCTTTTAATGAAGGAGGGCAAGTAGCTAAAGATAAACATTATAATAGTAGAAATGACGCAATAATGGCAGATGCCGAAATTGGACAATTAAAATATTTATGTGACAAGCAAAATATTGAAATGGTGAATGGTGATTTAGTAACTGATGATGAGTTTAACGAATTATTCAAAATCTACAATAGAGAGGAAGTTTTACTTTACACGTGCTGTGAAAGATTTTTTGCCCTGTATAAAAATAATTGGATAGACACGACGGAAGGTATTGAAATAGCTTATCAAAAAGACTTTGTACAATATTTGGAAAGCGAAAATGTAAACTTGAATACCCATGAAAAAGAGTACAGTTTTATGACCAAGGCATATGAAAATTTCTTCGGTACCGAGATTGATATATATAATATTCCTACAGAGAAGCACGATTTCTTAAAAGACAATGGTAAACTTTGTGAAATAGGCAGAAGTTCAAAAATGGTGAGAGATAAACATTTACTGAAAACAATAGAAGAAGCACTCACAAAATACGACCGAATCATGGTATTGTTTGGAGGTGCACATTTTGTGGCTGTTGAACCTGCGTTGAAGCAAATAATGAAAAAGTATGAGTAGAGAACTACAAATGACAATTATATTGTCGTTTTGCATGAATTGCCAAGATATAGCTTGCTGAACTTGTACTATTATACAATGTGTTCATGTCTTAGTGCAAAGGAACAATTTATGCCTGAGATTCTTTGGCTTCTCAATATCTTTTATGTTTGAGATTGATTTAGAAGGAGATATTGAACTAGAAGTATTTGGAACATTTTTCTAATGTAAATTTGGAAAAAACATAAGCTTTGTACAGGTTGGTTTTGGAAATAAGTAAGTTGGTGATAATATAAAAGTGAAAAAATAGTTATAGTTTAAGGACTCTTCCTGAAATAAAAATCTGAATAATAATATAAATCAATGGTTTGGAAATATTTCATATTAATATTTTTATTCTTTTATCCATCAGGCATATTTTTTGCTTGTACATGCGTAACTATGGATATCAATGAAGCCATGAAATCTGCTGATGAAATATTTATTGGGAAATTAGTGTCATTAGAACTTCTTCATAAATTTAAAAATAAGGAAAGAAACTTCTTGAATGCGGAATTTGAAGTTTTAAAGAAATGGAAAGGATCTAAAGAATCTAAAATGAACTTGATAATAGGTGGGAATTCCTGTGGCTACTATTTATTTGAATCAGAAAATATTTATTTAGTTTTTGCCCACGATGAGTTTACTGGATGGCGAAATGTAGATATCGAAGCGATTAATGACCCAAAAATGTTAACATTGGTGAGTTGTTCTAGAACTAGTGTTATAAATAGTTTTACTAAAAATACGGTTAATGCTGATATATTTATTTTAGATGAAAAGTTTCCTCAAACCATAAAATTAAGTTACAATACATTTCAAAAGTATAATTTGATTAATTGGTTACCACTCATATTTACTTTGATCGTTTTATTATTTATGTTTAAAAGAAAATAATAAGCCTATTACTAATTTCGCAATACCACAGCAGGCCAAATTTCCATTTGTTATTAGTTATGCTTAGCTTTGGTAACAACTAAAATTCATTTCCCATCAATCCTCAACATTTAAAATCGAAGAAGACTGTAATATCAGCGAACTACCCGATTTTAATTCTATTTTTTTGATTGTTGCATTACTGTTGAGAACGGGAAAATGTGGTGCCAAAGAAGGAATGATCACCTTACTTGCGGATGATGGGACGGTATTGTTTGACCAGTTGGATGGGTTTTCCCATGTGGTGTTTTCTTCTCCTGTCCATATCGATGAAGAGATGTCATCTTCAGGGTTGATGAGATTATTGGCTTGATAATAGACCAAGACACCGCTTTCATTTTGAGGGATATTTTTTCCCCAAGGCAAGACATTGGTGGTCGGTAGATTGTTTCCGGATGGTACACCATTCACTGCTTTTTGTCTCCCTACACAAATCACACCTAAACCAGTTTTGTACACGCCAAATAGTTCAATATTGTCACCACCTGCTTGGGTGATAGTATCCCAAACACCAACGACCAAAGACGAATATTTCGGTACTTTTAAATCTGTCCCATACACCCTTACAAAATTATTCCAGCAACTTTTACCACCATAAGCTGGTTTGACCATTTTTTGATAAGCATTGGCAGTGGTGATGGTCCTACGTCCATTCGCCAGGACACAAAGGTCTCCACTACTCGACACTTTGATGTTGTTTCTTGCCAATCTTGTAGTGTTCACATTGGGCCATCCACTATTGGGATTGGGCCATCCATCTAAGTTGGGATCAGGATGGGGCGAACCCAAACTGCCCGTTCCTTCTGCATATTCTGCCATATAGGTGGAATTGGTCAATACACCATCTTCCAAAGCTAATTTGCCCAACCAAGTGATATGAATGTTGCCACTCGTACCCGTAAATCTATTTTGAAATCCAAAGGTGCTAGGGTCGGAAGCAACGGTATTTCCTTCCCAAAAGTTTTCGACATTATTACCGTGACATCTAGCGCCTACAGCTAGTCTATCATTGGCATAATCAATGGCTAATGCATCGACATATTGATCTGGACTCGAGTTAACATACATCCCTGAAGGTGTTATTTCATGGTATAATCTTGACCACCATTTTAGGGTGCCATCAGATGTCATACTGATCACAGCCGGCTCAAAATCTGGATTGTTATCTGGAAGTTTACTTTGGAAATTAAGGCCAATATATAGATCATTATTTCTTTTGTCTACTACGATAGATGTACCACCATATACAGGGTTACTGCCTGTAGAATAGCCAGTATAACCAGGTGATGTGGTTGTAGGGCTGGCGGGATTGCATGGTCCATTAAATAATATATCTAGAGGCCATTTTCCCTTTTTGGTACCGCCATTTTCATCTGCATGCATAAGGTTGTAGTCTGTACTATTCCAGGATCTTAGTTCACATCTTCCCCAAGTTTTCAGGACGATACCGCTGTGATTGACGTTGCCTATGCCCTGTGGATGGGAAGATGCGGGTGTTCCTCTCCATTCTGATCCGTTTTGCAGCCAGTGTGTGCGCCAGTTTTCTACGACTGTTCTTTGACCGGCATTATTAAGACAATATACCGCACTCCAATTGGGGCCATAATGTTCGCCCATAATAAAAAACGTTTTACCATCATTGGTCACATCCCACGGATGATAATCTTTGATGCCAGATTGAGCAGGTACTGCATAATGCCAAACCAAAGCCGTAGGTGGTCCATCTACAAAATTATTGTTTAGCTTGGCTAACAAGTATCCACCATTATTGGCGTAAGGCGCAGCGGTATTGCAACTTATAAACAAGTCTCCTGTAGCTGTATGCGATGGTGTGGTGGTTTTGATAAATCTAATGTCTTCAACAGCGCCACGAGGAAAATGTACTACCCGAATCACGGACTGCAGGTCAGCCGATAAGTGCAAAATAAATCCATACCTATTGGTACCCTGTGAATTGGGGATCGTTCCGGCATAAGTCAATTCTGTAGCAGGCACACCCGCTGGAATCCATGTCAAACTATCTGTATATCCAGTTACTAAAAAGGTGCCATCTGTGATTTGAGTGATATCATAAAATGTCTCTTTGCCCAAATTGCCCGCATAAGTAACGATATTGGTTTGCGCATAGCTGGATGGGGCAGATAGTAAGACAATGGCGAAAGCAAATAATAGTTTGAATAGCATTGATCTAAAATATGGAAGAATAGCCAACATAAAAATCTTTTTTGGTTTAGGATTTCTCTTATGTAACGATTATGAAAAGTAAAACCCGAAATCAGGGATTTGAAACTAAAGATTGTATGATTTAAAATATAGATGTAATCTAATCATCTTCGTTAAGATACAAATCTTTATATATATTGATCCGTACTTTTTTAAATAATTTACATTCCGTATGGCTCAGTCTTTTGCTTCTTAATAAAAGATGGCAACTTGTACTTTATACAACATCATAGTTTTTTTGCTAAAAAAGACGGGGTCTTTTATGTAATTTAAATTTTATCGTCCAGCCAAAGTTTAAACTCAGGGACTCGTTCTCTGCTGACGACACGTGCATCGCCTTCCAAAAATTTAGTGTTGATGGCGAGTCTTTGGTTGAGATAGGTGTTTATCTTACCTATGGCATTAAAGTGGATGATCACTTTTCTATTAATACGGAAAAAATCTTTGGGATGAAGCAAAGTTTCTAGTTGGTCTAAGGTGTAGTCTATGGGAAATCTTTGCCCATTAGTAGTGATCAAAAATGACATACTTTCTTTGGTGTCAAAATGATGGATTTGGTCAGTGGTAACCGTCTCTATATTTTGCCCAAGTTTAACCATAAAGCGGGTCTTGTGGTTTTTATGGATCATATGATAAGACTGCTTCAGGTTTTCCGACGCACTAGCTTGTAGGCCTTGATGCTGCCCATCAAGTTTGTCCAATGCAAATATAATGTCTGATAGACTGATTGGTTTTAAGAGATAATCAATGCTGTTTTGTTTAAAAGCTTTGATAGCATAATGGTCATATGCAGTGGTAAATATGACGGGTGTTTTGATGGGGAACCTAGAGAAAATCTCAAAACTGTTGCCGTCAGCTAAATGAATATCTAAAAATAATAAATCAGCGGAGATTCCATCTTCAAAAGCCTGAACAGCGGCTTTTACCGTATCTAGATATTGGATAACTTCTATATCTCTTTTCGTTTTCCGAAGCAAAGAAGTTAGATGTTCTGCGGATAATGGCTCGTCTTCTATGATGATGACTTTCATAAATTCTAATAAGATTTTTTATTACAGAGGCTAAGAGATGTCAAGAGATTACATGATTTGATGATGGTAAACCTGATTAAGAAGAGGCAAGGTAACTTTAAAAATTTGCCCATCATCGGAAATGACTACTTTTTTGTCCGTAAAATAGGCATATCTGGATTGGATGTTTTTTAGGCCCATATTGGAACTCACCGTTTTGGTTATTCTAGGCAATATGGCGTTTTCAATAATTAATGTTTGGGCTTCACTATACACATGTACATTTAATGGTGATGCTTTTGATGCTTCATTATGTTGAATGGTATTTTCTACTATCATCTGAAGGCACATTGGCGGTAGCATGGTTCGATTTAGTCCTTCATCTATGTCAATGTGTATTGAAAAACTATGCTCAAATCTGATTTTTAATAGATAAATATAATGATGCAAAAACAACAACTCTTCTTCCAGAGTGACCAATTCAGACGACTTTGTATCTAGTGTATACCGATATACTTGTGACAATTCGTTGATGAATTCTACAGCTTTATCCTGGTCTTTGTATACTAAAGAACTGAGTACACTCAAATTATTGAATAAAAAGTGTGGATTGAGTTGATTTTTTAGATTCTGCATTTGAGCTGCAATGCTTTCCGATTTATATTTTTCCACTTGCAACATACTATCCTTTAATGCACTGAAAAATTGCCAACTCACTTGGATAGCTAAAACTACATAGGTAATGCTCAGTGCAGGCAAAAATGTCTCCACCATTTTACGATTGATGATGCGACCATCTCCAAATTTGATTTGATGCACGATGTACATAAGCACAAAAAGTGTTACGGTGGTAAAAAGCGTGTTATAAACAATTTGTAAAAGAAGTCTGCGTTTAGGTTGATTTATCCACGGGATACGTTTATTTAGCTGTTGATCTATATGAAAATTGCCAAACCACAAGATCAGAATGATGAGCATAATAAAGATTAAGTCCCAATGCCAAAATTCTTCCAAACGGAAAAATGCCAATTTAAATAGGAGCGACATGCCTATTGCATAAATGAGTACCCAACTCCATTGTTTATTTTTCAAAATAGCAATATGTTATGTGTGTTTGGCGAAATCAAAGGAGATACAATCGAAAGCTTATCCATATAAAATATTTCTTCAATTTATAATGAAGGGTATATATTCGCACTGGATTGAAAGCTAGTTTTTAATAATATTTTCTTTGACTTTTGCTTTAGAAGTAACCCAAAATGTATAGACTACAAGCCCAATAATACCAATAGCTAAAAAGCTGTAAACGTAATACTGCGTATAATTAACCGATATATCATCTAAAATAAAACTGTCTTTCCCCCAATAAGTTTCGAAGGTTTTTTCTGAACCATCTACCCTTAAACTATGGTAATTACTTTGTTTTTTGGACATCTCAAACATGATGGTGTTAGTCACTTGGTGTACGTTGCCACCTGCATAACTTAGAGTATATTCATTTTGGTGTGAATGACCACTACTTTCTAAGGCTTCAAATCCCTTAAAAACCAACGCTTTACCACCTGAGTCTTTTAAGATAAGATGAGCACTGATATACTTTTCAAATGCTTGTTCGAAAGCCAGCGGTGTTTGTGCATTTTTTAATCTAGGTTCATAAGCTAAGAGCGCATTTCTAAGTGTCCACGGAAACTCTGCTTTGATGGTACACCCTTTGTTTTCTATATTGATATGAAAAAAACATTCATGCGAGCTATGTGCAAAACCCAAATTTTGAATACACGTTAAGACCAATGTTAATAGCAGGTATTGATATTTTAAGTTCATTTTTTATTGATATAATATATATTATACATTTTATTTATTTTAAATGTGTTAGAACCCAAAAGATGCTTTTGAAGTTTTGCGTTTTAGAAATATCATACCTAGCACCCATATTATAGCCACTACGAAGATACCTGATAAAGTAAGCGTTAAATGGGTAAATAAGGGATGTTCGTCTTCTATTAAGATCCAATGGCCGTTTTCTAATCTTAATGTCGCTTCATGCTTATTTTCAGAAGTTAACAAAAATTGTTTCTGTAGTTTGCCTTTTAAAGCGATGATGACCTCACAAATACTATGGGAAATATCACCGAAAATGGTGTTTTTAATGTGCATTGACTTAATATCTATTGGAATCTCCGACAGCTCTGCAAACAAGGTGGTTTCATGTCCTAAACTCACCTGAGGATTTAGAAATTTGATCGTATCACCATTAATCACTAAAAGACTTTTTTTGTGAAAATGCTGGATTACCAATTCCTGAAATTCCGCAGGTGTTTTGTAAGCGCCTTTGGGATACAAGTACTCAATTTCGCTTTCAAAAGCGGATAAGGCACTTTTTATCGCTAAGAATGATTTTCCATTTTGCTCATAGATCATCAGACTGGACAAATCTGGTTGGTGAGCATGTGCCACTATTGCATTGAAAATCAAAATTATAATAGAAGCATATCTCCCGAAAACTGGCATTTTACTTGACATAAGCACCTGCGAGACTATTGATAAAACTATTGGTACCGGCTTTTGCTACGTGGTAATGATAGCCTCTAATGCTATCATAGTGTCCGCGACTAGCGTCGAGATCTGTGTCTTCTACGCCAGCTGTATTTAGATTTTCAAAAATCCCAAACCCATCTAGTGCATAACCTATCATTGCTGCATGTCCATCTGTTTGCATAATTTTAGTTGTTTTACCCGTTGCTGCATGATAGTGGTAACCAGCGCCGAGATTTATGTGCCCACCCGCATCATCAAATGGTGCCAAAGTATATGCCGCTAAAATGATACTGGCAGGAGCAGGTGCATCAAACACTACTCCATTAAACGCGATCCCTCTTACAGATGGTCCGGCCATGGGTCCGGCTCCGAAACTAACAGGCGATGTTAATTTGACAGGTGTCACTGGAATGTAAATGGTCTTTGTCAACGTGGACACATAAGAAGGTAGACATTCTACACAATAGTTCTTGTATTGTACACCTACATTTGGATTTGCAGCGGCTTGACAGTCTGCTTGAGTGAGTGTTTTTGTGATAGCACCAGTACTTGTATTGTACATTTGCCAAGTGGTATTGTTATAAAAAGTAGCGAGATTTTTAATAAAAGCTCCATCTACATCATACACTTTGCCACCTTCCAGCCAGATACCACCTTTAGATGCATCATCTGTGATATTGGACGGACACCAAGGCCCCATATCATGGTCTGGTGGCGTACTTTTGGTCACGATTTTATAACAATCTGCCGTTACACCTGTAGATAGTGTTTTGGACACAATACTGATAGGCTCGGCTAGGCCACCGGATAAAAATTTACTACCATCTACTTTTACTACAGTGTCTGTGCTATCAGGGGCAGCGGTATCTTCCTTATCGCATGCTAAAAGTCCTAATAATGCTAGTGGAATTAAAATGAATTTGAATGTCATTGTTTAAAATTTTGGAATTGTTAATAAATGTTATTTAGGTAGGTTAATTCACTTTAAATTCTGGGGCTGGTGTACCTCTGAAATATCGTGGGATGTTCGGAAAATCATCCGTAATGACATAATAATACGTTCCTGAAGGATATTCAGGTGTCACACCTTCTCTTCCATTGGCCTGATCAAGAGTGCCCAATCCATTTACAAATTCATAATCATTGCTGTAGACGCCATCGTAAGACCCACAAGGAGCAGTGACCCCGTCGCCCGGTCTTTTGCCAGATTTCAGTCTGTAGCTAGATGTCATGGCAATCACAGCGGAGTTTGCATCAGTTGCATTGGTGTAAGCATATTTATAATAAACTGGAAATCCATCAGCAGCATATCCTACAAGGGTCATAGTGTTGGATGGAATATTGGCATTTTGGAGATAAAGGGTAGGTGAGCCGTGATAGTGGTATTTTCCAGTAGGCTGCACATGGGCATTATTACAATCCAAGCCAATCTTCACATTGGTGGCTTCGAGGTTCCATTCCCAATTGACATTGGTTGCCATTAATCCTTGATGTGGCCAAGGTTCTGCAGCGATAGGGTCGAGTTCGACACCATTGAGCAAAACACCAAAAGACCACAAGCTATTGGTAGTTGCATTAGTCAAAGGAAAGAACTGAGTGGCTTTGATAGGTTGATTGGTGATGGTGTATGTTTTGTTTTGCGCTCTGATCGCATTCGGATTGAGACTACCCGCCACATTACCGAAAAGGCCTACTTTGTGATTGGGGATACTATTGGCCGTGATGACTCTGTTGGTTCCTACGATTTCAATTTTGACCGATGGTACTATGGTCAAGGTTTCATTACATGCTCCTCTAGATTTGTCCACTACTTTGTCGGAGGTACATTCTGGAGTAGTAGTGCCCCCATCATCTGTCTCTGTTTCTGTGCATTGCGACAATAGAAAGATAAGGATTCCGCATACTAAAAATTTTAATGTTTTCATTTTATTTGAATTAGTGAGTAATCTGTGTAAAAACTAATAGATAGTTTAATAAGTGTATTTTCTTAAAACTGTACTCTGTACACCACATTTGGAAACAGTCCTAACTGATATGTGGTCCTGATACTTGAGGTTTGTTGGTCGTATTTCTGAGAAAAAACATTATCATTATTGGTAACATTTTGTACGTCAAGCGAAAGTGTTTGTGACAATTTTCTTTTTTTGCTGTTGAATGTAAAATTGAGCTTCACGTCCATTCTCAGATAATCGTCATAAAAACCTGAATATGCCTCCGAATTCAGCACTTCTCTTCCTGTGGCTTGGGAGGCCGCTAGATCGATAGGCGTGTAAGCCCTACCACCGGCATTCGTGAGTTTAAAGTCTACGCTGAATCTGTTTCTTTTGGTTTTCCCGATGCTCCATTCTTTACCCGCTAAGATATTATATACATACTGTCCATTAAATGCGGTGTTGCGCTCTACGCCATCACTGCCCGTATATGTTGAGCTATAGAGTGACGAAGTGAAGAGACCGTAATAGCCATTGCTAAAGAATTTTTCTAGGGTGAGTTCTACACCATAATTTTGTCCGGTACCCGCATTGATTAATAAATCTTCCAATTCGGTTTTGAAACTCGCTCCCGTATTTAGCATAGAATAGCTACTTGAAAAAGTATTGACAGGTACATCATATAAATACTGATAATACAATTCTGCTTTAATCCGCCAATCCTTGAATGGATTTACATCATATCCCACCACAAAGTGATGACTTTTGGTAAAATCCAATCCTTCATTATTATATGATGTGGTACCATCATCATTTTGGGTTTGTAGAAAATATACATTGATCGGCTGCATCTGAGCGTGTAGTCCATAACCAAAATTCAGACTCGATTTAGTGTTCAAGTCATATTTCAGTCCCAATCTGGGCTCCACGGCCTTGGATGAATTTAAGAAAAAATACTGCGCATGCAATCCAGCATGGAGAGTCAAGCGATCATTAAAACTATATTTCAAGTGTGCAAATCCCTGCGACAGACTGGTATAGCTATCATAATCCCATATTTGTGTCCATTCGTCATTGATGTTTCTTTTCGTTCTGTAATACAAATTCAAACCCATAAATTCATTCTGCAGACCTACCTTTAGGAAAGCTTTAGAATTAATTTTAGCATTATAAGTAGTACCGATATGGTATCCTGTTTTGGCTACATTGCTTTCTTCTTGTTCGTAGGAGGTCTCTGTTGCACGATCGGTAGCATAGTTGATTTGATCCGTTTTGCTATAATTCACGCCGATGATGGATGACAAATAAGATTTTTCTGTCAACTGTTTGAAGTGATTCACACCTACGATGCCAATTTTACTAGCCAAGTCATTGCCATCCTTACCACCGAAAAGCGAGCCCGCATTATCACCAGAAATATTGATATCGCTGGTCGCCAATATCCCGAATGTCGTGAATTTGCCCCATCGGGTGTTGCCACTATTTACCTTGAAGGACAAATCCTGATAACTCGGTGTGGCGGTCGTACCTATATCGACTCCCACTGCCTGTGCTACACCTGCAAGAGCGTATCTATATCCAGCAACATAAGAAGAATGGTTCTTTTTGCTGATAGGTCCTTCTGTGGTCACTTCGAGCCCTGTAATGACGCCTGCTTGTACGGTCGTCTCTCGTTTTTGGGTATTTCCACTCCTGAATCCTAAGTCAAATACACCAGAAATGGCATTGCCATATTCTGAAGGGAAAGCCGATGTGAAAAAATCAGAACTTTTTAATAGATTCGTATTCAATGCACTGACTGCTCCACCCGTGGTGCCTACAGTAGCAAAATGATTGGGATTGGTCACATTCATGCCATCTATCCGCCACAAAACGCCTACTGGAGAATTGCCACGTATCACGATGTCATTGCGAGAGTCATCAGGTGCACTCACGCCTGCAAAATTGGATGCTAATCTCGCTGGATCACCTCTGCCACCCGCATATCTATTCACTTCTTCCATGGAGAAGGTACGGGCACTAATCGTGGCCAGATCATTGATGGTTTTGTTTTTGCTGTAAGCTTTGATGACTACTTCATCTAGTATTTTTAGGTCTTCTTCCATTTGAATGTCCAGTATGACTTCTTTGCCAGACGTCACTATCACATTAGGTACGATAACGTCTTTATATCCCACATAGGATACTTTAACTTCGTATCTCCCAGGAGCGAGATCAGACAAGGTATATTGTCCGTTTTCATCCGTAATAGTACCTTTATTTTCTGAAATGTCAGAAATTTGTATAGATGCTCCTATGAGTGCGGATTGCAAAAGTTTATCCACTACAGTGCCACGGATATTTTGTAAATTATTCTGAGCATGTAGTGCCAATGGTAGGAAACCTAAAGCAAAAATTATAACTTGGAAAAGGTGAGTAAATCGCATTGTATTGATGATTGAATTGCGAAAGTAACCTGTAAACGCCCCAACATGGTACACTCTGGTGGTTGGGTTGAATAAAAAACGGGTTGAATTGTAAGAAATATGCTAATTTTTTATAGATGGATTTATTATTAAGGTGATGAATATTTTTTTCTAGGCTCAAAATCTAAGATCATTACGACATTAAATTTCAAATCTTTATCTCTGTCTTTGTAGCCAAACCCTATGTATTTGGGTACAATGGGCAGTTTCCTATCTGGGCACAAACTGCAAAATCACATAAAATAAACCAGAATAAAACCATACAATCCTGCCATTTTAGGGTAGTTTTTGAATTTTTGCAGGGCAAATATTGAAGTGTTTCTTATAAATGCTTAAGTGTTTTTAATAATTACTTAAGTGTTTTCAAGATTAACTTAAGTTTTCGAAGCCACGCTAATAGACATATTTGTAGGAATCATTCAAAACACTAGTCAGAATATTTGAAAATGGAGTGAGTAGAAAATATCAGTTCCGTTCAACACACCCGACATAGATCCTTACAAGGCTTTTTTAATAATGCAATTTTAGCGCTGATAGCATATCAAACATTTGAAAAAAAGCCAAGTATAAGAATAAGGCATGAATTACAAAAAGGATTTACTGTACTCTTATCTGCTGCTTAAACATTATTCACATTAAAATAGTTATAAAACTTTAGATATCATAAAGAAGGGTCATGCATACTGCATGACTAAAATCATATTAAATCTTGCCTAACAAAATTGTTCGTAATATTGCGAAATAAATTTTTATTCGTACATTTGCGAATAATTTGCATTGTATAGTATCCAAGCATCTTTGTTTTTTAAGGATAAAATTTTGAATGGCATGATCTTCCGCTTTGTTATATTTCTAGTTTTAATACTTTCCCACACTACAGTTTTTGCTCAATCCATCACAGGCAACGTCACTGATATCATGGGCAAACCGCTCGTTGGTGCTCATATCATTTGGGAAAACCAAACTAGCGGTACCGTGACCAATGAGCAAGGTACTTTTAGTATAGCGGACATATCAGACAGTATTAGGGTTTTGCATATCTCATTTGTGGGTTATACCACTGAAAAAATAAAGGTTGGGGCTTTAAAACATTGGGAAGTACAACTGATAGAAGATGCTACGTTGACAGAAATACAAGTAGAAGCCAAAGGGTCAGCTACCAGATTTGCCAATGACGTAGCCAAGGTGGAAGTACTCGGTGTCCGAGAGATACAGCGGGCTGCTTGCTGTAGTTTGGCAGGATGTTTTTCTACCAATAGTAATGTAGAAGCCAATGTCACCAATGTCGTGACTGATGCCAAAGAACTGCGCATTCTCGGACTTTCAGGTGTGTATAACCAGGTTTTGGTAGATGGATTACCTTTGATACAGGGACTAGCATATCCTTACGGACCCAATAGTTATCCAGGTACGATGATCGAAAAGATATTTGTGACTAAAGGCGCTAATTCAGTATTGCAAGGCTTTGAAAGTATCAGTGGACAGATCAATATGGAATTTCACCAACCGGAGACGGCTCCCACATTATTTTTAAATGCTTTTGCCAATTCCTTTGGAGAGACACAATACAATGTAAATTACATGGTTAAAAAACCAAAGTGGAGCAATCTATCCATAGCACATCTGACTACACCTGCTACCAATATTGATCGAGATCAGGATGGATTCAGAGATATCGTACGCACTAACAGGGTTTCATTTTACAATAGATGGGCCTATGACAATCCAGAAAAGCCCAAGTGGCGACACTACATTGCAGCCAGATATCTCCGAGAAAACAGAGAAGGAGGACTCACTTCATTTGATCATCATATACATAAAGGTACATCTCAGGTATATGGCCAGAATGTGTTTATGAATCATGGTGATATCACTACAAAAACCAACTTTATTTTAAATGATAAGACATCTATCATTATGCTAAACAGTGCATTTTTGCACCACCAGGAAAGCTACTTTGGTGTAAAATACTATTTGGGAAAACAGTTCAATCTGACTTCCACCATGTATGCAGATTATTACTATGGAAGTCAAAATCATAATCTAAAAGCTGGTATCAGTCATCGGCACAATAGATTGCAGGAAGATATTCAATTCTTAGAGCCATTGCCTTTTTTGGATTACGAAGGTAGATACTTTACCGATTATGATATACCGGGTTTGTTTGCAGAAAATAAGATCACTTTTTCCAAATTTACCATTTTAACAGGACTAAGATATGATCATTTTGGTAGTTTTGGGTGGAAGTTAACTCCCCGGTTATTAGTAAGGGCGCAACTCAATGAAAATACAGATATCCGATTCAATATTGGAAAGGGATACCGAATAGCCCAAATTTTTGCCGAAAACAGTAGTTTGTTAGCAGGCAACAGAAGCCTTGAGATTGCCCATGATCTTGCACCTGAAGAAGCCATCAATACAGGACTCAATTTTATTAGAAATTTTAAGTGGAATGAGATCAGTATTACTTTGTCAGGAGATGCATATCTGACCTATTTTCAAAATCAAATTTTCCCGGACTTCGACAAGAGTGTCAATACGGCTATTGTCAGTAATTTTTTCGGTCGCAGTGTGTCTAATAGTTATCAAATAGAAAATAAATGGATTTTTTCTCAGCAATTTGATGTAAAGGTAGCATACAATTATCTGCAAGTATATCGGGTCAATGAAGGTGTAAGAGAGCATTTACCTTTTGTACCCACACACAAATGGACGGCTAATACATCTTATTCACTACCCAATGACCAATGGCAGTTTGACATGACTTACCGATGGATTGGGTCTAAGAGATTGCCTTCCACATTAAATTATCCTGAGCAATACCGCTTGCCTGCTACTTCACAACCTTATTCGCAGATAGATTTTCAGATCACAAGGAGATGGAAGGTATTTCAGATATACGGTGGTATAGAGAATATCTTTGATTTCCGTCAAGAGTTTCCGATATTGGGTTACGATCAGCCTTTTGGCCAATTTTTTGATCCTGCTTTCAATTGGGGACCCACCAAGGGTAGGGAGTTTTATTTGGGCGTGAGATATAGTTTGAAATAAACCTTAAACAATAAACCTTAAACCTTAAACAATAAACCTTAAACAATAAACCTTAAACTGATAAACCTTAAACAAAAATAATATGCAAACTGAAAACGAAATCAAAGAAATGGTAAGGCAAAAATATAGTGATATAGCCTTGCAAGACAAAGATACCAATGCTGCATCCTGTTGTGGTGCAGGTGGTTGCAGTACGGAAGTGTACAATATCATGAGTGAGGATTACGAGCCTTTAGATGGATATACTAAAGATGCAGATTTAGGCTTGGGCTGTGGCTTACCTACCGTTTTTGCCAAGATTAAAGAAGGAGATACCGTCATAGATTTAGGAAGTGGCGCCGGAAATGATTGTTTTATTGCAAGGGCAGAGACAGGGCCAACCGGTAAAGTGATTGGTGTAGACTTTACACCTGCTATGATAGATAAAGCCAGAGAAAACGCAGACAAAATGGGCTACAATAATGTGGAGTTTCGTCAGGGAGACATCGAGAAGATGCCGGTTGGTGGTAATATGGCAAATGTAGTCGTCAGTAATTGTGTACTCAATTTGGTACCCAATAAAAAGGCCGTTTTTGCCGAGATATTTAGAGTTTTAAAGCCCGGTGGTCATTTTAGTATTTCGGATATTGTATTGACCGATGTATTGCCGCAAAAACTTCAAACAACTGCTGAGATGTATGCAGGTTGCGTGGCCGGAGCTATCCAAATGGAAGCGTATTTGGACCTTATCAAAGAAGCTGGATTTCAAAATATCATAGTACAAAAAAATAAGCCCATCATTATCCCAGATGATATTTTGGTCAATTATTTGAATGATGATGAAATAACTGAATACCAATCTAAGGAAACGGCTATCAGAAGTATAACCGTATATGCTGAAAAGGGAGAAAAAGCAATGGCTTGTACTCCCGGTGGTGGTTGCTGCTGATGTTATTATGAAGTACATCATCAATTATTCTACCCAAGTAGCTATTGGGATCTTTTTGGCGTTGTATATATTGGCTAGTTTGTTTTATCCAGGAGGGTCCAATTTTGATACTCATGCCACAGGATTTAGTTGGTTGCACAATTATTGGTGCGACCTGCTGTCCACACATGCCAAAAATGGGCAAGTAAATATCGTGCAGCCCATAGCAATAGGAGCTATGTTTGTTTTGTGTATTTCTTTGATGCATTTTTGGTACCTTATCCCTATCCGGCTAAAGACAAACACTAAGCTTGGTCGCATCATTAGGGTTTCTGGAATAGTTTCAATGCTTTTTTGTATGTTGCTTTTTACAACTATGGATCACGATATGGTCACTAATTTTGGTTCTTTTTTTGGTGTGGTGGCCTTAATTGCTACGATGATAGTTATCTTTAAAAACAAGAAGTACACCTTATTTTATTTCGGCTGTTTTATCATTTTGTTGGTGGGTATCAATAATATTCTCTATTATTCAGTAAGTGGGATCCAATATCTGCCGGTAGTCCAAAAAATTACTTTTGTAGCGTTTTTAGTTTGGGTATGGCGTTTATCTCTTTTACCTGATCACCGGATATCGAAATGTATGTATAATTAGTTTGGAGAGCATTGAGTGAAACTAAATTTTATCCATTTAGGATGCCCAATTATCAAACAACTACACTTCAAATCATGCATCTTAAGGTATGTTTTTGCACATTAAAGTATTTTAAGTTTAATATTAAGATAAAATTAATATAAAAAATTTTGATATGATGATATTGTTATTAAATTTGCGACATCAATTAATTAACAATTCAAATCATTTAAATCAATTTTTATGCGAAAAATCATTTTGTTTTTTCTTTGTTTTGCAGCATATGTGTCATTGGATGCACAGAAGGCTACAGTAAAGGGCATGGTGAAAGATGCATCCGGCGAGGCTGTAATCGGAGCCAATGTGGCTACAAGTACAGGAGATATGGGTACCATCACCGACGTTGATGGAAGTTACTCATTAAAATTGAACGCTGGTGTTTACACCATTACAGCATCATTTGTAGGTATGACATCGCAGTCTTTGGGAGTTACCCTTGATGAAAATCAGACCATTACTTTGGACTTTACCCTGAGTGATGATGCCGTGACCTTGAGTGACATTGTAGTAGTAGGTACCCGAACGGCTCCGAGATCAAACACGACAAGCCCACTTCCTGTGGATGTATTTTCTGGTAAAGATCTATTGACTACAGGGCAAACCACTTTTGATAAGGCCCTGCAGTACAGAGTCCCTTCGTTCAATACGGTACAAACACCCGTAAACGATGCGACATCACTCCTCGATCCATATGAAATCAGGAATATGGGGCCGAGCAGAACCTTAATTTTGATCAATGGTAAGAGAAAAAATATGTCTGCGCTCGTGTACACACAGACTTCTCCGGGACGTGGTGAGACAGGGGCAGACATATCCGCGATTCCAGCAGATGCCATAAAGAGAGTAGAAATTCTTAGGGATGGTGCTTCAGCACAGTATGGCTCTGATGCTATTGCTGGTGTTATGAACATTATTTTAAAGGATGATTATGAAGGTGGGTCTGTGACCTTAAACTCTGGAATAACCCATACAGGTGACGGAGAAGCTTTAGGTATTACCTTAAATCAAGGCGCAAAAATAGGTTCTAATGGATTTATCAATTATACCGCTAATTTTGGAAGAGTAGGGTTGGCCAATAGGCCAGGAATATTAAGCGTTCAGGATGAAGCAACTTATTGGGGTGTATCAGAAGATGAGACTAAAAAGTTTCTAGATAAATTTCCTGACGGTGGACATGTAAATGGTGCCCCAGAGACTAAATCGGCTAAATTTTCTGTAAACGGTGGCACTGATTTAAATGCAAATACAAAAATGTATGCCAATGCTGCTTATGTTTATAAAAGAGTAAATAGTTTTGCCAATTATAGAGCACCATACTGGATAACTACAGATTTTGGGTTACTAACTCCTCCAGGGCAAGAATATGTAGGATATGTTCCAACTTTTGATGGTGACTTAAATGATTATAATGGAACCATTGGATTTATTAACGAAAAAAATGGGTGGAAGACAGATGTAAGTTTTACTACAGGGGGCAATTCTCAAGTGTACAACGTAGTAAATACATACAACAGGTCTTTGGGCGCAGCATCACCTATTGAATTCAAACCGGGAGGGTACAAGTTTAATCATAATGTAGGTAATATTGATATTTCCAAAGTTTTGAGCGATAAAGTGTCCTTTGCTATTGGTTCTGAAGTTAGAGTTGAAAATTTTGAAATTCTTGCAGGCGATGAAGCTTCTTGGGTAAAAGGCCCTTTGGATGCTCCTGCTGGTGCTAACTCTTTTCCAGGCACAAGACCAGAAAATGCTGGTTTATTTACTAGATTTAATTTAGGTGCTTATGCAGATTTCAATTTTGATTTGACAGATGACTTCTTGGTAGCCTTAACTGGTCGTCTTGAAAACTATTCGGACTTCGGGAATGCCTTTGTATGGAAAGCGTCCACCAGATACAAATTCAATGACGATAAAGTGACACTTAGGGTTTCTGCATCTACTGGCTTCAGAGCGCCTACACTACACCAACTAAATCTTCAGACGACTCAGGCATCGTTTGTGGATGGTGTCATCAAGGAGACCGGTATCTTTAGAAACGGTTCTGCTCAGATTAAACAATTGGGAGTACCTACATTAACACCAGAAAAATCATTTAACTTTACTGCTGGGGTGGGTTTAAAGCCTACTTCCAATATTTCATTGACCATTGATTATTACAATATTACCGTAAATGACAGAATTCTTCTTTCTTCAGTAATCAGACCTACAGGTGACGTCAACAATCCGTTAGACAAAATACTAACAACCAATGATGTGGCAGGTATTCAGTTCTTTACCAATGGTATCAACACAAGAACTTCAGGTATCGACTTAGTATTGGGTTACCGAGGTATCGAGTTAGCTGGCAAACCACTTAATGTCAATATTTCAGGAAACTATACCTTGGAGAATGAAAAACTGGAATTGAATGAACCTAAAATAATTTCTGATGCTAAAAAATCTATATTTGACCCAACACAAGAAGCGTTGATGTTGACTTCTAGACCACAATACAAAGCCATTTTGGGTCTGGATTATACGGTTGGTAAGTTCGGATTGAGTTTGAATAATACTTTGTTTGGACCTACTAAATTTAGATTAGCTGACTTTTCTACTACTACGGACTTGGAGCAGCAATTCCAACCCAAAGTAGTGACAGATCTTGGAATTATTTATAATATGAACGACAAAACGACTTTCACTTTAAATATTGGCAACATATTGAATGTGCTTCCTGAGTTTAAAGTGGTGGGTCTCACTCCTGCGGGCGAAGCTATTGTAAATGATCCTGCCAAATTAAAAACTGAGATATCTAACATTACTTTCAATGGTAGATATCCTGTAACAGCATACGATGGTAGCCACTTCAGTCAATTAGGTACTTTATTTAATTTAGCATTAAACTTTAAGTTCTAATATAAAGCGAAAAACATAGTCACATTTTCAAAAAGCCTGGGATATTGCATTCTGGGCTTTTTGTTTTATGAAAAGGAAGTTATAGTCTGATTAGTAGATCAAAAAATATAGCATAGTTACATTAAATAAGTACATTTTATTTGTTGTATTGGTAAAATTTATCCTATTTTTACTAAATGAATAAAAAAGATCATATTGGTTTTTGGTTAAGGTCTGGCAATGAAAGCTGGGATGCAGCGATGCTTTTGCTTGAAGGCCAAAAAAATGTGGAAGCACTTTTCATGTTTTGTAGCTATTGAAAAATATCTAAAAGCCAATTGGGTTAATGATAACATAGATGACATCCCACCTAGAATACAAGATTTGCAGTCCATTTATTCCCAAACTGACCTTGAACTTGATGCGGAATTTGTAGACTTTTTAGATACGATCAATAGGTGGAACATAGAAAGCATATATCCTGATTTTAAGTTTAGTTTGTACAAATTGGCAACACATGAATATACTCATAAAAAATTCGAAAAACTTATATCCTTAAAATCATGCTTACTAGAAGGTCTTTAGAAACATTTTTAAGTAGCTTATTCGCTGATATGATAGGTTTACACATTCAACCTGAAAAGATCATGCTCTTTGGGTCATATTTAAATGGAAAAGTTCATGAATATAGTGATATCGATATAGCGGTTTGGAGCGATAAGTTTACAGGGCACGGACTTTTAGATATGGAACTGATACGACCTATTTTAAGGAAATACAAAAGCATTGATCTAAAGATGTATCCCAAAGATGCAACAGCGGAAGATTTTGATCCTTTTATTCAAGTTGTTGAAAGTACGGGTAGGCTTATTCATTTGGCTATCAATACTTAGTGAGTTTAAGGAAAATAATTTTTTACATTATTTTTGAGCAAATATTTTGGGTTTAATATTTTTTACTAACTTTGTATTGAAGGATTTATATTATTTGATTAAAAAACAAAATTTATGAGAATTTTAGTTTCAATGTTATGTTTGTTATTTATTTTTTCGTCTTGTAGTAAAGATGAAGAAAATAAAAAATTTATTGGTAAGTATGTCGGGGTTGTTGATTGCCCAGATGGCGAAGAAGGTATTGTGACTACCATCGATATTACTGCCAAAGGAGATTCTGAAACTGCTATAAACGCAGTTTTAGATTCGGACGGTGATATTATCCAGCTTACTGGGAATGTCTCAGGTTCAAGTATTGTTTTTGATAAGACGAATGTTGAATTTGAGACCTTTCTTTCAGGAACTGGCACACTTTCAGATAATACTTTAACAGTATCCTTTACAATTTTCGAAGGAAGTGATTCGTACACTTGTGTTTTTACTGGTAAAAAGTAATTTGTAGTTTTAAAAAAATGGAGTCATATCAACTGAAAATTAATCTTTTGATGTGACTTTGTTTTTTGGAAAATTACATTAAAATTCCTTCAAAAAGAGCATCCGGTTTTTATATAATATCCTTTGGAAATCTTGACCTGAAATAAACTCACCACCTAAGCTTGCCAGGTACGGATTGGGCTGTTGGCAATCGATCACTTCAAATCCTTCGGAGGCCAATCTTCTAGCTAAGGTAATGAAACCATATTTTGAAGCATTGCTTTTCAGGCTAAACATGGACTCACCGTAAAAAACTTTGCCTAGCATCACTCCATAAAGTCCGCCTGCCAACTCATCACCATCCCACACTTCCACACTCATAGCGTAACCTTGCTCATGGAGTAGCGTGTAAGCGGCTACGATGTCGTCATTGATCCAGGTACCATCTTGGTCATATCTCGGTATATGCTGACAATATCTCATGACGGTAGCGAAATGCTGATTATAGGTGACCTGAAATTTATTTTGATTAAAGTACGAGTTCATGCTTTTGGCTACTTTGACCTTTTCGGGAAAGATGACGTACCTGGGTCTTGGGCACCACCAAATGATGGGTTCATTGGTGTTGTACCAAGGAAATATACCATAATGATAGGCAAGCATCAATCGATCAATAGACAAATCACCCGATATAGCTAATATACCAGAAGGTTTGACCACATCAGGATGTGGAAAAGTGATGCCTTTGTCTAAGTAGTAATACATTTGATATAAAGCCGTATTTTTATAAAAACAAAAGGTGATACATTATCCTGTACCACCTTTCCTAAAATTTTATTGTAAATGGAAAGATTAATCTTCCACTAAAGTTTCTATAACTGCTGAAAGGCCCCGGTCTACCAATGCATCTTTCATAGGCTTGAGTTTTTCAAGACTTCCTGTCTTTACTGTTGCCTTACCTTTGAAATGCACTAATATAGAGAGTTGCTCTGATTGCTCATGAGTATGATTGCAAACTTCCATAAAACACTTGATCACCCAGTCAAATGTATTATAATCATCATTGTAAACGATGAGTTGGGATCGCTCACCTATAGTGGTGTCTTCGAGCACCATTACATCGTCATCTTCATCAAATTTTGTTCCTGTATTCATGGTCAAATCTTGCAAAAAATTATGTTAAACCTTAGATTCGAAAATGATAACTATTAAATGGATTTTAAAGTTTCATTTATCGCTGCAAAATTAGGAAGTTCTCCGGCATTTTCCAAAACTTCTGCATATCTTATTATTCCATCTTTATCTACAACGAAAGCAGATCTTTTGGCAACACCCTTCATACCTAGCACAAACTCATCATAAAGTGCCCCATATGCTTTGGCCGTTTCTTTATTCCAGTCAGATAAAAGCGGGAAATTGTATCCTTGCTCACTTTTGAATTTGTCTAAAGTAAATAGTGAATCCACTGAAATAGCCAGAACCTCAGCATCCAAAGCTTCATAATCAGCTTTATTGTCTCTGATAGAACACAATTCTGTAGTGCAAACACCCGTAAAAGCTAATGGAAAAAATAATACAACTACATTCTTACCTGCGTAGCTACTTAATGTAACATCAGATTTATCACTTGCTTTTAATGTAAAGTCAGGCGCTTTGTCCCCAATTTGTAAACTCATATTTTTGTTTTTTTAAATAAATGAAATAAAGATTTTAAACAAGATTGTCCAAAGAATGTTTGAAGCAACTAAATAAAGTTTAACACTAAGATTTTATGGATTTAAAAGATTTGGATAGGGTAGTAGAGATGGCATGGGAAGATCGCACCCCTTTTGAAGCGATCCAATTTCAATTTGGTCTCAGTGAGTCTCAAGTGATTGATATCATGCGCAAAGAGCTAAAGCGAAGTAGCTTCAATCTTTGGCGAAAGCGCGTCCATAGTGGCATCAGCCAAAAACATGCAAAGTTACGAAGCGAAGATATCACTCGTTTTAAATGTAAGTTGCAGCGAACAATTACGCATAATAAGATTAGTAAGCGGTAGGATATTTCTTCTCCATCTTTCCATTGATCATTAATCAACTTAAATCTACAACCTTTAAGCCATTTCACTTCCATTTCATTATGCACAAAAACACTTTGACATAATTAATACCCTTAGTCGTTTGAAATCAAAGTACTACTTGGAGGTATAATCAATGTAGCATTTTGCTCTAAAGTCAAAGACTTAATCTCATAACTTGAATTGTTCGGTATGGTCACACTATAAGGTGTATTTGGAGCAGCAGGGAAGAGAACGTTGTCACAACTTCTGGGCAAGCGTTGTGGCATCCAATTGGAAGTTTGGTTCCAGTTGCCTGACGCGGTATTCCATCTTACCGTTGGGAATTGTACTTCATTGCCATAGCCAGCCCAGTACACCGCATTTCTGATGATTTGACCTATAGAATGTGTAATTGCATAATTTGCTCTCGTTTCGCCAGCTTGTAAGTAGACGATTTTTCCAACAAGGTTATCATTATTGATATCTACAGATTTAGCAAAACCGGAAGTGAAATTTTGCAATCCACTGAGTTGCCCAATTCCAAGCAATGGTACGATTTGATTAGTATTCCTACCTATGGTCGGATTGCCTACAAAAGCCATATTGGTGTAAATCTCATCAAAAATAGTATTACTAAAATAATGGGAAAATCCAGTATTTACTGCCAACGGAATGGTATTTGCCCATGATCCAGGTGCGGGAAGATTATTGGCGTAATTAAGTCCATTCGTGGTAATAAAATGTCCTAAGTTGGTATTGATAAAATTATAATTTATTCTACTGGCACCCCAACCTGATTGCGCTGATTGTGCATTAAAAAGTTGGTTTACCAATATATTTTTGTTAAAACCTGTGGGTGGATCTATGTCATTGTACAAGCCATGATGTAAAGCCACCACACCGCCGCCGTGGTCCGCAAAGCTTACTATGGCATTTTGGAGCGCAGATGTAACACCAGTACTCCAATGTTTATAAAAAATAATCACGTCAAACTGATTGAAATAAGTAATGATAGAACACTCGTCCGTATTTACAAAAGGTAAAGTTGTGGCGGTTAGGTTTACTTCAGTTATATTAAAGGTAAAATCATCGTTGTTGCTGTCTGACTGTAGCAGACTTTGCAAATGACTAAAATCAGCAGGTAAATCGTTATTGCCATTGCCATAATTACAAGGTATATCATTACTTCTATTGCTAAAGTGACAATTATTAGGATTTACAGCACCTCCATGCAGAATCAGAACATCAACATTCGTATCTGGTGATGGCGGGAAAGTTTGTATTATATTGATAAGTGTCAATGCAGCATGGGCTACGGTCTGTGGATACCAATCTCTGGTGGTTATAATTTTATGACTTCCTACATTATTGTCTGGAATAGATGGGTGGGGATTACCAAGCACAACTGGACTATTGGGGAGATATGTTATTCCTAGACTACTTAAAGTATTACTCGTATTGGGCTCTGGAAAGCCTGTGGCTTGACTTCCTGAAAGTACACTTATACCTAAATTTGTAGGAGGTGTCATATTGGGCACCGGATATCTCCAATGCGCGGGTATGCCAGCACCATGACATTGGCCTAATACAGGTTTGCCTGATATAATAGCTTCAATCGCAAGGCTATTGAGTTTTTCTGCTACATTTTGGACCGTAATAGCTGCAATAAATCTCTGTCCAGTTCCTTGGCTGTTGTAGATGCCGTCTACATTGTATGCTTGCGCGCCCAGACCACCTACAATGACCATGGCTACGTACATATCCAAGGTGCTAACATCTAAGATACTCCCAACCACAGGTATGGTAGCAGGAGTAGCATTTAATGAAGCATTCCACGTATTTCCAAAATAATTTTGGTATTGATTTTGAAATTGTGCGTACGAGCTTCCACTCAAGGTATTTGCGGTAGCGTCTATTGTAGTATTAGCAGGTATCATATATGTACTGGCATCCATAGCAGATGCACTTCTCACTTCTAACTGATATCCAGCATGAGTTAGAGCTTCTCGCATCACTATGTATTCGGAATAGTAAGTTTCTTCATGAGAAACAAACATCAGAATTTTATCCTGGGTATAGCTTTTAAAACACACCACGAATAATGAAAGTATAATGGATATTCTTGAGATCATATATTTTAAATGTTTAAAGATACAAGTCAAAAATAAAATTGTAGTAACCTATGCTTTTTGTTTAAATAAATCGTACACGCCATATCCTAATCTATAAAAATCAGCAAGAATATTCTCAGGTACCACACTATTGTGCGCATAAAACACTAAATAGTAGTTTACCGCTTCTACCGTCCAACCGGATGTTTTGGAAAAGAATTTGAGTACATCATCGTTAAAATGGTGTCTGATATAATCTTCATCTTCGCCTTTTAAGTGATATTTTTCTGAAAATGCAGGGTATTCTTCAAAATCTATATCTTCCCAACCTAAAAATGCCGCAATTTTATGACCTATGTTTTCTGGCTTTAAAATGAAATCAGGTAAACCAAGATTCTTACTGTTTACAAAAAATACGGTTTGATCATAGGTTACCGAGCTCTTGCCAGTAGATATGGTATATTTGTAGTCAAAAAGTGAAATCTCTTCATCAAGACTGTGCGATTTTTTTTGACTCAAATTTCTGATTTTCCCATGGCCATGTTTAAAAAGTTTGAAACTTTTCAGATAAGCCTTAGTACCAAATTCGTCAGTGTCCAGAAATTTTAATTCCAGAGCACCACAGATGGTTTTGTATTTTTCTTTTCGGGCTACTTCTTTTTTGCTAAACATGGTCGTATTTAAACTTTAGATTCACAAAATTATAAAATAACTTAACATTATAAGTATTAAAATAATTAAGAAGTATTCTAAATAAGAATTTTGTAAAAGCATAATTTTAGTAAATGTGTTACTATCCTTAGTTTTGTGCAATATATCAAAAAATGACCAAATGAAGTGGATAGTTACCTTTTTTAGTTCCAGTATTGGTAAAAAACTACTGATGAGCCTGACCGGGCTTTTTCTGATTTTGTTTCTCGTAGTCCATCTCATCGGCAACCTTCAGTTGCTCAAAGATGACGGCGGTGAATCATTCAATACCTATGCCTACATGATGACACACAATCCGTTGATCAAAATTGTGGCTTATGGCAATTATTTTTTTATAGTACTCCATGCTTTCGTTGGTATATCGATCGCTTTGTACAACAGGCAAGCCAAGGGGCAGAAATATGCCGTACCTAATTCCAACAAAACCACTTGGGCTTCCAAGAATATGGCACTTTTGGGGACTTTGATTCTTGCTTTTATACTCATACATATGGGTGACTTTTGGTTTAAGATGAAGTTTACCGACGAATTAGCTATGGTGAGTTATGAAGGGTTTCCTGAAGTAAAAGATCTGTATACCCGAGTTTCTACTGCATTCAGTCAGTTGTGGATTGTAATAGTGTACTTAGTAGGCTTGTTGGTTTTGTCATTTCACTTATGGCATGGATTTCAAAGTGCATTCCAGACTTTGGGACTTAACCATAAAAAGTACACCCCATTAATCAAATCTGTAGGTCAAGCTTACGCAATTTTGATTCCATTGGGATTCGCAATTATTCCGATTTGGTATTTTTTCTTCAAATCGATGTAATCTGTTATTAAAACAACATTATTTAATAATCACAAATAGTTGGTTACTAAAATCAAATAAAATGAGTTTAAATTCAAAAATACCAGCGGGGCCATTGGCAGAAAAGTGGACAAAGTACAAATCCACTATGCCGATAGTAGCTCCAAATAATAAAAGAAAGCTTGAAATTATCGTGGTAGGTACCGGACTTGCAGGTGCTGCCGCAGCTTCATCATTGGGAGAGCTTGGATATGCAGTAAAATGTTTTACCTTCCATGACAGTCCACGTAGAGCACACAGTATTGCCGCTCAAGGAGGTATCAATGCAGCAAAAAATTATGCCAATGATGGTGATAGCATCTTCAGACTGTTTTACGATACCATCAAAGGTGGTGACTATCGTGCACGGGAAGCCAATGTACATAGACTTGCTGAATGTAGTGTTGACATCATCGACCAATGTGTGGCGCAAGGAGTACCCTTCGCTCGTGAATATGGTGGATTGCTTGAAAACAGATCTTTCGGAGGTGTGCAAGTCTCCCGTACTTTCTATGCTAGAGGCCAAACAGGTCAACAGTTGTTGATTGGTGCATATCAATCACTTTCACGCCAAATAGCTTTGGGAACTGTACAAATGTACAATCGACATGAAATGCTAGATTTGGTAAAAGTAGATGGTAAAGCAAGAGGTATTATTGCTAGAAATCTTTTGACTGGTGAGTTGGAAAGGCATGCAGCACATGCAGTTGTGTTGGCTACAGGTGGTTACGGAAATGTATTTTATCTGTCTACTAATGCGATGATGTGCAACGTTACTGCGGCTTGGAAGTCTGTCAAAAAAGGTGCGCTCATGGCCAATCCTTGTTTTACACAAATACATCCCACTTGTATTCCAGTATCAGGAGAATATCAGTCTAAACTTACCTTAATGTCTGAGTCCCTTCGTAATGATGGACGTGTTTGGGTACCCAAAAAGAAAGAAGATGCTGAGGCGATTCAAAAAGGTAAACTTAAAGGTGTCAATATTAAAGAAGAAGATAGAGATTATTTCTTAGAGAGAAGATATCCTGCCTTTGGTAATTTGGTGCCTCGTGATGTGGCGTCAAGAGCAGCTAAGGTAGAATGTGATAAAGGACACGGTGTTAGCCCGACAGGTTTGGCTGTTTTTCTTGACTTCTCAGATGCTATATTTAGATATGGTAAGACTGAAGCCAATAAAAAAGGATTGACTGGACTTTCTGATGCACAGATTATTGCATTGGGTGAGCAAGTAGTATCTGCTAAATATGGTAACCTTTTCGAAATGTACGAAAAGATCACAGGAGAAAATCCGTATAAAGAACCCATGAAAATTTACCCGGCTGTCCATTATACTATGGGTGGTATTTGGGTGGATTATAACTTGGAGACCAATGTACCCGGTTTATTTGCTTTGGGTGAGTGTAATTTCTCTGATCACGGTGCCAATAGATTAGGTGCTTCGGCTTTGATGCAAGGTTTGGCTGATGGATACTTTGTAATCCCTTATACTATCGGTACTTTCTTAGCTAATGAGATATCCACACCAAAAATTAAGAATGATTTACCAGAGTTTTTGGAAGCTGAAAAAGCAACTAAAGCACTAATCGATAAATTGTTGGGAATTAAAGGTAAGCAGTCCGTGGAAAGTTTCCATAGAAGGTTGGGTAAAATAGTTTGGGAATATTGTGGTATGGCGCGTAATGAAGCGGGTCTGATCAAGGGCCGTCAAATGATTCGTGAGCTAAGAGCGGAGTTTTATAGTGACGTATTTGTGCCTGGAACCAATGAAGAATATAATCCAGAATTGGAAAAAGCCATCAGAGTAGCAGATTTGATGGAACACGGAGAACTGATGATGGTAGATGCACTCAACAGAAATGAGTCTTGTGGTGGACACTTCCGCGAAGAATCCGTTACCGAAGATGGTGAAGCGATGCGTAAAGATGATGAGTTTGCCTATGTAGCAGCTTGGGAATGGGACGACCATAATCCAGTGTTACACAAAGAGCCTTTGGTATTTGAAAATGTAGAATTGAAAACAAGAAGTTATAAATAATCCTGATAAAAATATCCATTATGAGCGCAGAGATGAATTTAAAATTAAAAGTCTGGAGACAGAAAAATAGTAAGACATCAGGAAGTTTTGAAACGTACGATGTTGTAGCCAATGAGCACATGTCCTTCCTGGAGATGCTGGATGTACTCAATGAAAATCTGGTCAGTAAGCAAAAGGAGCCTGTAGTTTTCGAACACGATTGTCGCGAAGGTATATGCGGTACGTGTAGCATGGTGATCAATGGCCAGCCGCATGGACCGAGTTCTGGCACTACCACTTGTCAGTTGCATATGAGGAAGTTTAAAGATGGGGATATCATAGTGGTTGAACCTTACAGAGCCAGTGCATTTCCTGTATTAAAGGATTTGGCAGTAGATAGATCAGCTTTTGATCGCATCATACAAGCAGGCGGATATATTTCTGTCAATGCCGGTCAAGCACCGGATGGTAATGCCATTCCGATAGAAAAGGGTAGGGCAGGACAGTCTTTTGAAGCAGCAGCTTGTATCGGCTGTGGAGCTTGTGTAGCAGCATGCCCTAATGGCTCAGCCATGTTATTTACTTCAGCAAAAATAGCACACTTAGGTCACTTGCCGCAAGGAGAAGTCGAGTCCAACAAGCGCGCCCAAGCTATGGTAGCACAAATGGATAAGGAAGGTTTTGGTATGTGTAGCAACATAGGTGCATGTGAGGCAGAATGTCCAAAAGAAATCAAACTAGAGAATATCGCATTCATGAATAGATCATATCTTAAGGCAGTATTTAGTGGTGAGGAAGTGTAAGGTAGTATCTTAATTTTTATCAAAAATATAAAAGCCCGAATTGCTGATTGGTGTCAGTGGTTCGGGCTTTTTTAGTTTGAAGATTAATGGTTCGATTTTGATTTACTTCACCTTTACTCCATAAATACCAATTTTTCCAATAATAAATCAGGCTCCCAATTTCCTTTGGGTTTCACTTCTAATAGATAATCTTTTGGTCCCTTTTGGGATGGAGAGATATTTACTATGTTTTTACCTAAAGTATTTATAGTGCCTTTTCCTACTACTTTTTTGCTTTGCTTTTCTATCAGTTGTACTTCAAAGAGAATATCGGGATTTGCCTTTTTTCCTTCAATATACAATGCTAGTTGACTAATCGAGTATAAGTCTATATTTTCTAAATCCATCTTTCCACCATTGGCGGGTATTTTACGGTATTCTTTGGATGTACCGGTCAATTTTTCAAAACCATCTTTCATGGGAAGGCGATTAGCTTCTATTTCAGGGTATTGCAGTTTAAATACTTTGGATGCAGTAATGGGTTTTGAATTGTTTTTGGGAGCATCGGTGTAGGTTGCTTTTAAAAACATCATGGTTTTATAATTTTCTTTTGGGTCCGGTTTTATGTTCAAGCGGCCTGTGAAGGGTAAACTCTTCTGAGCCGTTGTTGATTTTACAAGACTTAGTATCCAATCCACGATTAAGTTGGCATCTTGCTCGGTGATGGTTGGATGTGCAGCCATAGCGCCTTCGCCCCAATTGCCAGACCCACCCAACCTGATCTTTTCAGATAAAAAGGATTTAGCTATTTTGTCATTTTGATACCTTTTTGCAATGGCTATGTATGATGGACCTATGGATACGGTATCTTTTTTATGACAAGATTGGCAATCTGAAGCCGCGATTAGGTTTTCTCCGATAGCACCATTGACCAAATTTACATGGCCTACCTGGTCCCAAGGGCTGTTCATTTCTTTAGATATCAAACTATTGGCTTGGATGATGTCCTGATCATCTTTGATTTTCACTGCATATGCAATAGGTTTGTCAAAATAGAATGTTTGATTACCATCGATGGTGATGTCAATTTCCGGGGCTGCATTTCCAGAATTTAACACTATCGTTTCTGAGGTTACCCTATTTCCACTAGGATCTGAGACTTCACATTTTAAGATAGATTGAGAGATTTTATCTATAGTTTTAGAAAAAGTAGCATCTTGGGTTTCAAATTTTTCTCCATTGAGATACCAAGTATATGTTAGTTGATCCTGATCATAGTCAAATGCTGTGACCGTTGCTACAAAGGTATGAGGTAATACATCGGCTTCTTTATCTACTTTAATTTCTTTGATTCTGGGAACTCGATTGTCTGGAGCATAATTGACTCTCGATAAGCCGGAATCACTATTCTTTGAAAACCAACCTTTGCCGTACTCCAAGATATAAATCTGCCCATCGTCACTAATTTCCATATCTATGATGTTGGAGAATTGATATTCTTCTAAAAAGGGTTCGATATAATGATCAGAATCTACGTGTACCCATTTGATCCAGTTTCTGATCCAATCATAAATAAGTAATTTTCCATGATAGTATGCAGGTATCTTTGTTTTACTTTCGTAAAGATCTTCATAATATACAGGTCCTGCCATAGCATTGCGACCACCACTTTCCAACATGGGAAATTCATCTGATTTATCATAAGGATAATAGATCATGGCAGCCATTGCAGGTGGAAGTTCTGTCAGGCCGGTATTGTTTTTAGAGTCGTTGATTGGTTTTTCAGGATTGTATTTTTCACCTGATTGACCGGTGTTGTAGTTGTATCGATGATATGCAAAATTATTGCCCACAAAAAGAGGCCAACCAAAATTTCCAGGAGCTTTGGCCTGATTGATTTCATCATAACCTCTTGGCCCGCGCGTTTCGTTATTTGTTCCTGCGTCAGGTCCCACTTCTCCCCAATACAAGTAACCGTTCTTTTTGTCTACTGATATTCTGTATGGATTTCTATTGCCCATGACATAGATCTCTGGTCTTGCTTTGGGTGTACCGGGTTTGAACAAATTATCTTCAGGGATGGTAAATGTGGCATCTTCATTCCTTTTTAGTCTGATGATTTTACCACGAAGATCATTAGTATTGGCAGAAGTTCTTTTGGCGTCATATTGTTCATATCCAGGTCTTTCGTCTTGGGGTGCATATCCTTTATTGACATATTTTTCGTCAGGAACATCAAAAGGCGTGGCATTATCCCCTGTGCTGAGAAACAAATATTTGCCATCACCAGAAAAAGCTATAGAGCCACCGGTGTGGCAGCAAATGTCCCTTTGTGAAGCTACTTCTATGACCACCATTTCGGATTTCATATGTAGTGAATCGTCTTTGAAGACAAATCTAGACAAGCGATTTACGGGACTGTCTATGGCGGCATAAAAAAGATAGATATAATTGTTTTGGGCAAAATCAGGATCTTTTTGTAAACCCATCAATCCTTCCTCGGCATTGACATCTTTTTTACTGGTGGTGTGATACACATCAAGTTTGGCCACTTCTCTAAGCTTCTTTTGGGATTCGCTGTACAGCATGAGTTCTCCTCTTCTTTGGGCTATCAAAACATCTTTATTGGGCAAAATGGTCATTTCTGTCGGTTCGTATAGTTGTCCTTTGACCAATCGTTCTAAGGTAAAGCGGTTGTCTTCAGGTCGCAAAGGAGTTTTAGCTTTTTTATAATCTCTTACATTATTGCCCATGCTCCATTGGATGCCACCCCAAATGTGTTTTAAAACGGCTTCTTCTTGAAAGGATTCTTCGGTGTGTCCCAATCCTGTGTACCAAGCTTGGCCACCATCATAGTCGTGGTACCAAGCCATGGGATGTTTTGGGCTGTTTTTGCCACCTTCATAAGACGATTCATCTATTTCGAGCAGTACTTTGACTTCCGGATGGAGAGACTTAAAATCATACCATTCATCAAAGCGAACCCATTCTTTATCTAAATGTTGGGTACTAGGATGATTTTGGTCTATTACTTTGAGTTTTGCCTGCTGTGGGTGTGGATGACTCATAAAGTAGGCTCCGGCCATTTTGTTGTACCATGGCCAGTGATATTCGGCGTCACATGCTGCATGAATACCCACCCAACCACCACCGGCTTGGATATATCGTTGCAAGGCATTTTTCTGTGCAGCATCAAATAAGTCACCTGTAGTGTGCAGAAAGACTAAAGTGCTGTATTGTTTTAGATTTTCTTCTGTAAATTTGCGGGCATCTGAGGTCGTATCTACTTCCATTCCGTTTTCTTGTCCCATTTTATAAATAGCTTGTACTCCTGCAGGTATAGAGGCATGTCTAAAGCCTTGGGTTTTGGTAAATAATAAAATTTTATTTTCCTTTTGGGTACATGAAAGTTGGACTAGGATCAGGAAATAGAGGAATATATACTTTTGCATGATGAGGTTGATTAATCTGTGATGCAAATGTATTGAATTATCGACATAATCTTAAAATTATTCTTTGGACTTCACTTCAACCATATGTATTAAAAACACTACTATATTTGACTTATGGTGATTTTTTGAAGAATGTAATAATTCCATTCACCAAGGGTTTTCATCTTTTTCGTGGTATTTCAGTCCTTTCTCCAATTTTTGTATAGTTTTGGTCAGTCTATATTGGCTTTAGTTTTCATGCTTTTGGCGCTAAAAACGTAATCTATGTATTGTTTTTGATTGGTAGATGACATCATTTCAAAATGATGTTTTGCTAGTGGGCTTTCATTAAGACATAGTAAAAAATCATCTGGAATCATCACTTCGCTTTGATCTTCATATAGGACGATTTCGACAGTATCTCCTTCACCCTTTTTGATTTTTTTACGGATTTGAGCATTGATGGGTAAAAACAATTTATTGTCTGCGGTAGGCCAAAGTTTATATTGATTTAATTCAACATCATCAATGCTTCCTTTAACCACAAACCAACCGAATGGCAATCCTGTATTGTGATGTTTTGGAGGAAGTAGCACATATGTCCACCCTCCTTTCATGGGCATCTTTTGCATAGTGAATTTTCCTTGAATGATGGGTTCTTTGTCTGACATCATTTGCCTCGATCAAATAAAATCATTAAAGAACGCCCATCGTACCGATCAACTTATCCAAAGAAGGAGATTGACTTCCACCTTTGGGTTCGATAGTGATGGCATAGGTGGCGGTTTGGTCTATAAAGTCTACCGGAATAATGGTGTTTTTATCCGCAAAGACATTGAGCGGCATAGGATCTGCTCCGTCTTTTAGTGACCATAATTGGAATGCTTGATCTGATGTGATCTCAGGAAGATTTACCAATTGGAGGAAGTTCTTTTTACTGACCTTATTGTGGTGAAGATAAACGGAGATACTTGCATATCCTGCTGTTGGTGTCATGTCTACAATCTTATTGTTCGGATCATTGATTTGATTAAGTAATGCAAATTGTTGTTCTTGTTGATTGGTGATCGAGTCACAAATTCTTATTTGATTCTCATATTGTTGGATAGTAGCTTTGTTTTTAGATACTTGCAGATAATAAAGTGTAAAGCCCAATACGCCAATCAATGCAAACAAACTTGTCCATAGATTCCATGGCAAACCATGATTACTTCCAAGGTTGTCTTTAGATGTACTTTGTACTGTTGGAGATTTTTTAGGTAAGTTGTCAAATAGTTTGGTACCTACAGATTCAGGTGCTTTTATACCTGACAGTTGACCATACTTCTCCAGTCCTATAGAGATCTCATAGATTTCTCTTTTGATTTCTATGTGCTTTTCTTGCATGATTTCGACTTCTCTCATCTCTTCTGGAGAGAGTTGGCCGAGCACATAAAGCTCTAGAATTCCTGATGATATGTATGATTTTATGTCCAAAATTTTAACTCAATAATGATAATAGATATAATAAATGTTTTTCGTCTTTCAACGTTTCTCTTAATGTTTGGATGGCATCTCTCAACCTTGTTTTGACCGTACCGAGTGGAATTTCCAACTCGTCCGATATTTCTTGCTGTGTATAACCTTCCAAAAACATCTTGTCTAATAATATTTTGTATTTCTCGGGCATTTTTTTGATCAATGCCTGGATATCTACATTTTTTTCGGATGACTCTGATGCCATGCCGTATTCTGTATTGTCAAAAGAAGTCGTATTGGACGCCATCTCGAATGACTTCAAACGCTTCATGTCTATGGCTGCATTTCTGGCTATTTGTGCCATCCAAGTAAATAAGGTTGCCTTAGATTCATTGTAAGAATCAATATTATTCCATATTTTTAAGAAAACAGATTGGAGTACTTCTTCTGATTCTTCTTGCCTTCTCAGTATGCGGTGTATAATACCAAATATTGCATCAGCATAGTGATGATATAACAACTTGAGGCCGGATTCTTCCCCTTGTTTTATAGATAATATGACAGCTTGTAATTCTATGGTCTATGTTTTGATTTGTGGGTATTGTAAAATACCAATGATCAAAGGTAAATATATTTAACTATACTGTTTGGATAAATTTCTACATTTTTTAAAATTGATGACATTCGTAAGATTTATCGAACTACAAATACATATACGGTGGAAGGGGACATATTGGATTTTATGGAAGTAAGAAAAATTTCTAAATATGATTAATGGTCATTTGGATTGTACTTTAATGAATTGAAATCTAGTGTTTTGTATGATTTTTTTACTAGATTGTTTATGGATAACTAGTAGCGTGTTTGTTTAGGTTAATAAAGTTTAAATATATTGATCTTGTGATAAGCATATGAAACGACATTTTTACTGATCAAATTTGCGTCATTTATCAAATATTCAAAGAGTATCTTTATATGATCTTCTCGTTATTAAGCTGGGTACGGTATAATTTATTTTCAAATTTAGAAAATTTATTTGTAATTAACCGTAAATTACGGATAAGATTCTGTTAAAAAAATTAAGACAAAAAGTACATCTTTTCTTGCCCATAAGATCACATATAATTAGCGAAATTAGCGAGAATTAGCGTCCAAAAAAAAATATACCAGTCCCAACATTCTTCTACATTCTAAGTAATCCCAAACCTAATTACACCTTTATTTAACTTTTATCACAAAAAAATAAAAATTACAAATCCAAGTCCGACTTCTCTCTCGTATGTGATATCAAACCAGTAGTTATTTATTTATTCACTCATTATTTTAAATTTCCCAAAATGAAAAATAGGAACCTTTCTTTTATCTTAATTACCCTTATGTATAGCTTTACGCTATTATTATTAACATCTTGTGGCGATGCCAAAGCAAAACAATCTACCATCACGAGTAACACTGACATCCCTGCATTGCTCGATAGAAACGAAAAAATCAGATACGGCAAAGAGTGGGATGATGTGAGCAACAACTATCAAACACTCAAGCTTGCCATTCAAAAAAATGAAGCGGACCACGAAGCTAAAATCAAAATGGCCAATCTTTTTATCCGCGAAGCTAGAGTGACAGGCGAACATGGACATTATTATCCCGCAGCACTTGCCATGACCGACAGAATCATCAATAGTACGACCAAAGTCAACAATATGGAGTTTCTCGCTTTGGTGACTAAGGCGGGTGTACAATTGTCTTTGCACGAATTTAAGGGGGCATTGGAGACAGGTCAGAAAGCTATTCAACTTAACAACAAAAATGCACAGATATATGGTGTGCTTACCGACTGTTATGTTGAGCTGGGGCAGTATGACAAGGCCGTGGAGATGGCCGACATCATGATATCTATCAAACCTGACTTGAGATCATATGCAAGAATATCTTATCTCCGTGAGATCCATGGACAGATCCCCGAAGCGATCGAAGCTATGAAAATGGCGGTGGAAGCCGGTGTGCCAGGTTACGAAGATACCGCTTGGGCTATGTTGACTTTAGGCGAGCTTTATGAAAGATATGGCGAACCTGACAAGGCAAAGTTGTTGTATGAAGAAATATTGGCTGAGCGACCTGATTATCCTTTTGCGATAGGAGCATTGGGAGCCATCCATTTAAAAAATAAAGATATCAAAAAAGCAGAAGAAACTACGCTTAAAGCCATTGCTATCATCCCGGAAGTAGGATTTTATACCCAACTCGCTGAGATTTATAAAATCCAAGGTAGAACCGAAGAAATGGCCAAAATCATGGAAGAAGTATTTGCCATGCTCAAAGATGATGAAGATAGCGGTCACAATATGAATCTGGAATATGCTCATATTTATCTGGACCTGCTCGAAAAACCAGAACAAGCACTCGTTTATGCTCAGAAAGAGTTTGACAAAAGACCTGCAAATATTGATGTCAATAGAATGATGGCCAGAATATACAAAGCTACTTCTGATCAAACCCTGACTCAGAAATATGCAATGGCCGCCAGTGTCACCAATTCCAAACATCCTGAATTGGAAGCATTGGCAGTGAAATTATAACCTTTACTTTTTAGCCTGCGTTGGGCAACCCTGTGGATGATTTTTCTCTAAAAACCATGCTCGGGATATTTATTTAATCCAAAATTTTTAAAAATGAACACATTATTACCTGTTTGGTCAGGTGGAATGAGTAGTAGGAAATTATGCTCCTTCCTCTTTTTATGGCTTATGGCTGGAATAGTGATGGCATCCAGTCATCGCGAAGCCCCTTTAATTTCTAATGATCCATTGGCAGACAATTCAGATTTGTATGCCTTCCGTAGTCCTGATGATCCGAATACCATTACGATTATCGCCAATTATATACCGGGTGAACTCCCTTACGGTGGACCCAATTATTATTCTTTTGGGGAGCATATCAGGTATGAAATCCATGTGGACAATGATGCTTCCAAGCCTGGTGATGAAATCGTGTACCGACTCACTTTCAACAAGGTAAATGAAGATCCTTCCACGTTTTTTAACATCAGACTGGGCAAGCAAAACCTTAAAACTACCTACACCCTCGAAAGAAGTATGGATGGTGGGGCTAGTTTTGCTGTAATATTGGCGAATGGTATCGTGCCACCACCCAATATCGGACCGAGGTCTATCCAATCAGGTGTAGGCATGGGTACTACTTATGACGCACTATTTAAAGGGGCTATTGCTACCACTACTACTGGCGAAAAAGTATTTGCTGGTCCAGTAGATGATCCATTTTTTGTGGATCTGGGTGGTATATTTGATTTAGGAAATGCACCTAGACAAGGCGCTGCATCTCGAGATGGACTGGCTAAATACAATGTGCATACCATTGCCATACAAATTCCCATAGCGACCTTACTTAAAAAAGGCGCACCTGCACAACCTAGGAATATTTTGGATAGTGATTATGTGATTGGTGTGTGGGCTTCTGCCAGCAGACCTGCTATCAAGACCCTTTCTACCAGTAATACTGTGGCCTATAGTGGAGATTGGATACAAGTATCTAGACTAGGTATGCCATTGACTAATGAAGCGGTAATTGCAGTGGGTGATAAGGATCTTTGGAATCGATTGACACCTTATGATGAAATCAGTGAAACCACTTTGGACAAATATTTCTTTAATCCTGAACTAGCTTTATATATGGATGATGATTTATTTGGCGGCGCCGTTCCTGCATTGGCACCACTTCGTATTCAGACCAAATCTTTGGGTGCGTTTGACTTTTCCAATGGTGCTGATGGACTTTATGGATTAAAAGGCAATGCTGCTTTGGCGGGTACTGCGCTAGATGATGCTGTTTTTGGCACCCTTCTATTGCCTGGTCCGGGCATGCCTAGATCTGTTGACCTTTGGCCTGCTTTTCATACCGGAGTACCTAATGTGATTCCTTATCAATTGGCGACAGGCAAAAAAGGCAATCCACTTGCTGCAGGAAAACCTTTTGTCAATAACTTTTTACCTAATGGTGGTGATATGTTGCGATTAAATATGGCGGTGCCACCTACACCGAGAGACGATCCTAATTTTAGTTCTTTGGGATTGGTACAAGCAGCGGCTATAGGTCTTACGGTAGCACCATTCAACACGACTGCAAATCTTGAATTTATACCGAATATGGATGGATTTCCGAATGGTAGAAGACTTGAAGATGACGTAACTAGAATCGAACTTCAAGCAGTGGCGGGCGTTGTTTTGGCAGCTGTGGGTCTTTGGTATGATGATTATGATCCTGCCACTTCACCTAGTCCTGTGACACCACAATTGTTGAAGGTATTGAGCTACTCCACGGGTGTGGAAAAGAATGACAGACCCTTTCAAAAAACATTTCCTTACGTAGCGATGCCCTGGAGTGGTACCGAAGTAAGACAATAATTTAATCATTATAAAACAATATAACATGAGACTTAAAAGTAATTTTATAGTATCTGTGCTCTCTCTGATATTTTTGTTGGCCTTGACCAATGCCTTATTGGCGTCAAGCCATAGAGAAGCACCTTTGATCTCCAGTGATCCTTTGGCAGATAATGTGGATGTTTATGCATTCCGCAGTCCAGATAATCCGAATACCGTGACATTAATAGCTACCTATGTACCTATGCAATTGCCACACGGCGGACCTAATTATTATTCTTTTGGTAAAAACATCAGATACGAAGTCCATGTGGACAATGATGCATCCAAACCCGGTGACGAAATTGTATATAGATTTACCTTTGATGTGGTGAATGAAGACCCAACGACTTTTTTCAACATCAGACTAGGCAAACAAAACCAAAAGACAACCTATAAACTCGAAAGAAGTATAGATGGTGGCTTGAGTTTTGAGACTATCGTTGCAAATGGCGTGGTCCCACCTAATAATATCGGTGAAAGATCCATCACAGGTGGTGCCGGATTAAATACTACATACGGGGCTTTGTTTCAAAAAGGCATTACTACCGCTAGTACAGGCGAAAAAATATTTGCCGGACCAACAGACGATCCCTTTTTTGTAGATTTGGGTGGTATATTTGACTTAGGTGACGCACCCAGACAAGGTGGCAAAGCCGTAGATGGTTTGGCTTGTTATAATGTAAGTGCCATTGCCATACAAGTACCTATACAGACCTTACTTAAAAAAGGCGCACCTGCTACGCCTAAAAATATTCTGGATTCCGATTATGTAATCGGTGTGTGGGCTTCTGCTAGCAGACAAGCAGTGACTACTTTGAGCAGTACGGGTGAGCCTACTTACTCGGGTGATTGGGTTCAGGTATCTCGTTTGGGTATGCCTTTGACCAATGAAGCTGTGATTCCGGTGGGTGATAAAGATTTTTGGAATAGCATCACCCCTTATGATGAAATTGCAGAGACCACCTTAGACAAGTACTTCTATAATCCCGAATTGGCCTTGTACATGGACGACGATCTTTTTGGTGGTGCGGTTCCTGCTTTTGGTCCTTTGCGTATTCAGAAAAAATCATTGGGTGCCTTTGATTTTACCAATGGTGCCGATGGTTTATTTGGGTTGAAAGGCAATGCAGCTTTAGCAGGTACGGCTTTAGATGATGCCGTTTTTGGAACGTTGTTACTGCCTGGTCCGGGTATGCCTAGATCGGTAGACCTTTGGCCTGCTTTCCACACTGGTGTGCCCAATGTGATTCCTTATCAATTGGCGATAGGAAAAAATGGCAACCCACTGGCAGCAGGAAAACCTTTTGTCAATAACTTTTTGCCCAATGGTGGTGATATGTTGAGACTGAATATGGCGGTGCCTGTCACCCCTAGAAATGATCCCAACTTCAGTTCATTGGGTCTCATCCAAGCCGCAGCTATTGGTCTTACGGTAGCGCCTTACAATACCACTACTAACTTGGAGTTTATCCCGAATATGGATGGATTTCCCAATGGTAGAAGGCTCGAAGACGATGTCACCAGGATAGAATTGCAAGCCGTGGCGGGTGTGGTGCTTGCCGCTGTGGGCCTTTGGTATGATGATTATAATCCATCCACATCGCCTAGTCCAGTGACCCCACAATTATTGAATGTATTGACCTATACCACAGGAGTAGAAAAAAATGATTTGGCATTCCAAGCTACCTTCCCTTATTTGGCTATGCCGCATAGTGGTACTGGCGACTGCAGTGGAGAAGTCATTGAATCAGATTATATTGACCAACCAGATTATCAACTTTTTGTATCTAGCAATACCTCTGGTAAGGTGGGTATGTTCAATTTTGCAACAGACAATACATCTTCCGTAAGAACCTTTGATGTACCCGGTGCCGATGCAGATGGCATATATTATGATCAGGCTGCGGATGTTTTGTATCAACTGAGCAGAAGCAAAAATGTCATCCATGCTTTCAGTAAAGTCAAAGAAAATCTGGACATCAATCTATCTCCGGTATTGACCGCCACATCAACATCTGATTTTACCAATGGTAGAGAAATTGCGGTTTTGGGAAATAAACTCGTAGTGGCACAAGATGCGGATGCGTCCAATGGTAGTGTGGATAAATTTCTCATTTATACCATTAGTCCCACATCCATCAAGCTAGAGAAAACTTATGAGGTCAACAGAGCACTTTGGGGTATCCATTTAGATGGAAATACCTTGTATGCTGTAGAAGACGTATCAGACAGAGTATTGAGATTTGACCAATTTTTTGATCGTGCAGCAGGTGCTATCACCCCTGACCAAGTGGTAACTATCGAAAGTATGGTACGTACCCATGGAATCACTTATGATAGACAAGGTGATGTGATGATCTTAACAGATGTAGCAGCTGCCGCTTCAGCAACTGACGGTGCTTTTACGGTGATTCGCAATTACCATACTAAAGCGGCTGATAATTTTATCACTACGGCAGAACAAATCATCGTAGAAGGTCCTTTATCTTTATTGGGCAATCCAGTGGATATCGCTTTTGACAGACCGAGCAATCGCATTTACATTGCCGAAAGAGCAAAAGATGGCGGTAGAGTCTTAGGCTTCAATATGCCCACCGTTTCAGGAGATGCAGCACCTGTATTTAATGAAGTATTCGCAGGTGCGTCCGCTATTTATCTGGGAAGTCAAAGGGTAAAAGACGTGATACAGCCCGATATAGCCGTTTTTGATCCCCATTTTTCTGATGATATCTTAGTAGCTTCCAGATTATTGGGTAGTAATGAAGTGCCTGCGGTTGTGACCAATGCTTTGGGTGTGGCTACGGTGACATTCAACGATACTTATACAGAAGCAACCTTAAATGTTACGGTGTCTAATCTTTCATCAGCTTTCACAGGATTGCATATTCATAAAGGTATGGCAGGTGAAAACGGTCCTGTCATTTTTGACTTTACCACCACCTTTGCTTCAGGGAGAAGTACCGCTACTTTTGCCGTGACTAAGGCGGATGTGGCTGCATTGATCGATGGTGATTATTATCTGAATGTGCACACTGCCAATCATCCCAACGGTGAGTTGAGAGCACAATTAGCACTCGAGTCTAGTGAAACTTTTTCGGCCATTCTTGAGGGTAGCCAGGAAATACCTGCGGCAAATACGATTGCTAAAGGTCTGGCCAGTGCCATCTATACAGCCAATACCAATGTGTTGGAGTTGAACATCTTAGCAACAAATCTCTCAGGCCCGATTACTGGTTTTCACTTGCACCGTGGCGCTGTAGGTAGCACAGGTCCAGTGGTTCAAAATTTGGAATCTTATGTGGTGGGCAATACTGTTATCGTTAAACTCAAAGCGGGCGATTATATAGCTGCCTTGAGAAACGGTGATATCTATGTCAATATTCATACTGAAGCGTATCCCAATGGAGAAATTCGTGGACAACTGACACGCAACGATGGATTGTATTTTGACACCTGGATGAATGGAAAGCAAGAAGTGCCATCAGTGAGCAACGATGCCATTGGACTGGCTATGGGCACTATTTCTTCGGATTTAAGTACCCTGAGTTATGCATTGCTGGTAGACAATCCTACTGGTCCACTGACAGCGGCACATATACATAAAGCTCCACTAGGTGTAGGTGGCGGCGTGGTCTTAGATCTGGATGACGATATTGCAGGATCGTATTTATCTAATGAAGGCGTAGCGATTACCCCTGAGTTTTTGGCTGACTATCTGCGCGGAGATTTGTACTTCAATGTTCATACCGCAGCATCACCCAATGGAGAAGTGAGGGGGCAAGTGTACAGGGTGGCTCGTGATGGATATGTCTATGATCTTTGTCAAGAGCAAGAAGTAACTGATCCCGTCAATGCAGGAAATGCCAGTGGGTCGGGTATGTTTGCATTCAATAGAGACTATGACGAAGCACACCTTATGGCGGTGGTCAATCAGTTGAGTTCTACTTTCCAAGGAGCCCACATTCACAACGGTGCCGTAGGTGCCAATGGTCCAGTGGTATTTGATTTTACCCAACAATGGACGAATAATGGTGCCTTTTTCTACATCACTGAAGCATTTACATCAGACTTAGCTACTATTATACAAAGTGGAAATGCTTATGTCAATATTCATACCGCAAATAATCCTGGTGGTGAAGTACGTGGTCAATTGGTGAAAGCGCCAGATTGTCCTTTCTCCAGTGCTGTAGTGGATGTGGATGGTGCATTGTTTGCCTTGGAAGTATATCCCAATCCGGTCACTAGCCATGTGCGGATTACTTTTGATGGGGCCAGTACCTTGTATCAAAACAGTGCTTTAGAGATCAGAGATTTGACGGGGAGATTGGTGTATAGACAAGATGTGACATCTGATGACTCTAGTGTGGACCTGTCGGGTGTACAATCAGGGGTATATATCTTGTCATTGGGTAATACTATGTATAGTCAATCTTTTAGAATAATGAAATTGTAGGGGAAGTCTATGGGTTTTTGGGAGTGATTATGGTGAGGATGGATATGCTGTTATGTGAATGATGGTGATGTGAATACAATAGGTGTACCCAAACGCCTGGTTTTTGGGGAAATGTGGGTCGTACTAGAGATGGTACGGCCTTTTTTGGTATGTGTGGAGGTATGATGAAGGAAAAATAGTGGATGTTGTGGGAGACATAGCACATGTTATCGAGCACAAAGTTAATATATCAAATTAGTGGCGCGTTCTATCAGTCACGACGAGAGTTCTATTAGTCATGTCGCTAGTTCTATCAGTCATGGCGCCAATTCTATCAGTCGGGTCGCTAATTCTATCAGTCATGTCGGGAGTTCTATCAGTCATGTCGCTAATTCTATCAGACGGAGCGAGAGTTCTATCAGTCGGGTCGCTAATTCTATCAGTCGGGTCGGTAGTTCTATCAGTCTTGTCGGTAGTTCTATCAGTCGGGTCGGTAGTTCTGTTAAAAAAGTCTTAACAAAATGAGCTCTTTTTGGTCATTTTATTGGAGCATACGTGAAAAATATCAAACTGGGCGGTAATTTTGTCAAAAATTGTCTAAAAAATGTTTTTTCAGGCCCTAATTCTATCAGTCGGGTCGCGAGTTCTATCAGTCGGGTCGGTAGTTCCGTTAAAAAAGTCTTAAAATTATGGCTAAAATGGGGTGTTTCGTGTGGTGTGTACTGTGAAATAGGTGGAATGGAGGTATTCAGCATGGAAATCCATCCGCCTTTGGTGGCGCAAGGTTCTGCCCGTTGGACAGACTTGTCTGTTCAATTTGAATAGATAAGTATAATCTACGCATTTGGAATATATAATACCGTATTTATACCTACATTTTATATACGTATTTCTACGCTATTTTGAAAGTAATCATAGTAGTATGTTTGCGCAGTAATTTTTAAAGATGATATTCCGTTCAAACTGAAACAATTATTCTGGTCAAAGCTAAACCATTTTATTTTGTATAAAAAATGAATTTCTTTTTCTGAAAAGCGAACATAATATTGATTTGCTATTTATATTTGTGGGTGGGAAGGTGGAGAGATGAAAGTGAAATTAAGGATTATAAGGTAACCAACAACATATAGGCCATATGCCAACTGGAAAGCAACTGTGCCAACACTCATTGCTGACTCTTCGTAAAACTATTAGAGCCATTAATTTTCAATAAACTTCCAATGATATTGAATATATATTATGTAACTTTGCAAACAGAAATAATATAAAAAAATAACACCATACGATGGCGAAGCAGAAGGAAACAGACAACGGAGATTTGCAAACACCTTTGAAAACAAAAACGAAGCGTGAGCAAATAAAAGAAAAAGCAATCGAAGTAACCCTGTGGGATGCAGCGAATAAACTCAGAGGTAGCGTAGAGCCTGCCGAATATAAGCACGTGGTGTTAGGATTGATATTCTTAAAGTTTGCCAGTGACAAGTTTGAAGATCATAGAGCGCAATTGATAGCCGACGGCAAGGAGAAGTACATAGAAATGCCTGAGTTTTACAATATGAACAATGTGTTTTTCTTGGAAGAAACAAGTCGATGGAGTTATCTGATTAAAAGAGCCAAACAAAACGACATTGCCCTACTCATAGACACTGCTTTGCATACCATTGAGAAAAATAACAAAGCTTTGAAAGGTGCTTTGCCCGATAATTACTTCTCCCGTTTGGGGTTGGATGTAACCAAACTGGCTTCGTTGCTTGACACCATCAATGATATAGATACCACCAAAGACCCCAAACAAGATGTGGTGGGCAAAGTGTATGAATACTTTTTGTCCAAATTTGCTTTGGCAGAAGGAAAAGGCAAAGGAGAATTTTACACGCCCAAAAGTATTGTAAACCTGATAGCCGAAATGATAGAACCTTACAAAGGCATTATTTATGACCCTGCTTGTGGCTCGGGCGGTATGTTTGTGCAGAGTATCAAGTTTATAGAAGCACACCACGGCAACAAAAAAGAAATATCTATTTACGGACAGGAATATACCAACACCACCTACAAGCTAGCCAAGATGAACCTTGCCATAAGGGGAATCAGTGGCAACTTGGGTGAAAAAGCAGCCGACACCTTTGCCGATGATCAACACAAAGACCTGAAAGCCGACTTTATTATGGCTAACCCACCTTTTAATCAAAAGGACTGGCGTGCCGAAAATGAGTTGACAGATGACCCAAGGTGGAGAGGCTATGATGTGCCTCCCAAAAGCAACGCCAATTATGGTTGGATATTGAATATGGTTTCTAAACTCTCCGACAATGGCATTGCAGGTTTTATTTTAGCGAACGGTGCATTGAGTGGCGGTGGCGAAGAATACAAAATACGCAGAAAGCTGATTGAAAATAATTTGGTTGAAGCCATTTTAGTATTGCCACGAAATTTGTTTTATACCACAGATATCAGTGTTACACTTTGGATTGTAAACAAAAACAAGAAAGCACAGAGCAAAAAAGTCGGTGATGAAACCCGCTACTACCGTGACAGAGAAAAAGAAATCCTATTTATGGACTTGCGACAAATGGGAGAACCATTTGAAAAGAAATACACCCAATTTTCTGATGCAGATATACAAAAAGTAGTAAGTACCTACCACCAATGGCAATCCCCTGGGCACGGTGAAGCTCCTGGGTCGGTTGAAGCTCCTGGGTCGGTTGAAGCTCCAGCTTCACCGATAAATAACCAAACTAACACTCCAGCTTCATCCATTGCTAATGATAAAGCTGGAGCTTTATCCAACCCAGTCTATCAAAACATCCCAGAATTCTGCTACGCCGCAACAATAGAAGAAGTAATCAAAAAAGACTTTTCGCTCGTACCCAGTAAATACATTGAGTTTGTAAACCGTGACGAGAACATAGACTTTGACGAGAAAATGAAAACCTTAAAAAGTGAATTTGCCGACTTGCTGAAAGCCGAAGCTCAAAGTAAAAATGATTTGCTGACCGTATTTAAAGAGTTGGGATATGAAATCGAATTATAGGTGCTTAGGTGAGTACATAAAGCCAGTGGTCGGACGAAACAATGAATTGGGTGATTTGCCTTTGGTGGGTTTGAGTATTCAGAAAAAGTTTATAGCATCTATTGCCAACACAATCGGTACAGACATGTCAACTTACAGAATCATTGAAAGAAATCAATTTGCTTATGGTCCTGTAACATCTAGAAATGGAGAAAAAATAACCATTGCCCTATTTGATGATTATGATAAAGCCTTGATATCACAGGCTTACATCCCTTTTGAAGTGACTGATGTGGATAAATTAATGCCAGAATATCTGATGATGTGGTTTCGCAGACCAGAATTTGATAGATATGCAAGGTTCAAAAGCCATGGAAGTGCGAGAGAGATATTTGCATGGGAAGACATGTGCGATACTCAACTACCCATCCCATCCATAGAAAAACAACGAAAAATCGTAAAAGAATACAACACCATACAAAACCGCATTGCCCTAAATCAACAACTGATACAAAAACTCGAAGAAACGGCACAGGCGATTTATAGGGAGTGGTTTGTGGAGTTTGAATTTCCTGATAAAGATGGGAAGCCATATAAAAGTAATGGTGGTGAGATGGTATGGTGTGAGGAGTTGGGGAAGGAGATTCCGTTGGGGTGGGAAGTAAAAGATTTGGGCAACGTAATTCAATATAAAAAAGGTTACGCCTTTAAATCAGATGACTATACACAAAAAGGTAATTCAATAATAAGAGTTTCCGATTTAGGCCAAAAGTATGTTGAAAATTCTGAATTTTTTAAGACAAATTTCAATAATAATTTTGACGGGTATAAGGTTTCATATTCGGATTTGATAATTACAACTGTCGGATCTTGGCCATCAAACCCTTTGTCTGTTGTTGGAAAGCTTGTAAGAGTTCCTTCTTTTGCTAATGGATTTTATTTAAATCAAAATATGGTTAGGATAAGGCCTGAAAATGGAATAAATGAAATAATCTATCTTCAACTTATTCAAAAAGCTTTTTCTGATTACTTAATTTCAGGGGCACAAGGGAGTGCAAACCAAGCATCTATTACCTTAGCACACACTTTTAAATTTAGAGTGTTAGTGCCAAATGTTGAAAGTTTGAATGCATTTTTCATGCAAATAAACAATTACATCGATTATAAAATTATTGAAAATCAAAAGCTAACGGAACTGAAAGAGTTGTTGCTTTCTAGGTTGGCGACAGTTGAAAAATAAAAAAGAGATGTACGAATATACTGAGTTGAATATCAAAGACCATTCATTTTTCAATACATTGGAAAATATCAAATGTTTTCATGAGAGTATAAGTTATAATCTTTTTGGTAGCAAAACTAACGGTATAGAAGGCTTTGTAAATATCCACTCAGAAATTTCTAACTTTCTGGCTTTACAATTAGAATCAATAAATAGGATTATAAGTATTGGAAATCTTGGCGATAGCTTTACATTACTTCGAAAATATGAAGATTTAACTATAATTTCAATTTATCAATGTTTGAAGGAAGAAACGATATTTAACGAAAATCAAAAAATAGATGATTGGCCTTGGATTATAGATGAACTAAACAATTGGGTATCAAATGATAAAGATTTTAAAACAAAGTCCTTTGAAAATTTAAATAAATTTATTAGAGAATCCCAGATAGGAAATATGATGGATCTTCTTGAATCAAATTTTAAATACATAGAAAATAGAAATATTACCGGAAACAGATATACTCATTTTAATCAGTTTAAAACCGTGTTTTCGATAAGAAATCTTGATAAAGTTATAACTTCTAAAATTTTAAATAAATTGGAGTCTGATCTTACCCATTATTTTATAAGATATTTTGCTTTATTGGTCAGTGTCAGAGAAGATTTCTTCAGATCAAGCGATTATATTGATTATTTGGACGCTGAACTAACGCCACCAGAAGAAGCGTTGAATTGGGTATCTTCTATTGCAAACGATTTATTAAATGATGTTGTTTATAAGAATAGACCTGATGTTGCACAGCACATTATTGATAACTCAAAAATGCATTGGGAATTATTAAAAGAAACTCAAAACAAATAAGAAATGAATATTATTGAAGCGCAAGCAAATTTATTTTTAGAAGAGTTATTTCCTCACGATCTGATTAATAGTATGGAGGATATTAAAAAAAGACTAGATATCAAGTTGTTAATTTTTAGAAATAACAGATTTAAACTAGATTTTTTAAAAACATTAATAGTAGTAATTCAAGATGATATAACAAATCATCAAGCAAATTGTAAAACAAAAGATTGTGAATATGATAAGGAAAAAAGAATTGGTGTTTTCTTGATTGAACAAGAAATAGATTACATCAATGAAACCTATATTTTCATTCCTAAATCTGATGATGAATTTACTGTAGAAGAAGAGACTTCTTTACACGGTAAATTAAATGAAATATTAGATCGCTTGAATAATCAAGGTTTAGGGCAAGAAATATTATTTAACGAAATAGAATCCTTAAAGAATCATTTTAATCTGGGCAAAAAGACCTGGTTTCAATTGGCTTATGGAAAAGTATTTAGTGTCACAGGCGACAAAATGATTGAGGAATCTGTTTCAAAAGAAATAATTAATCAGATCACAGATATGTTTAATCATTCCGTCAAATTAATACCATAATTATTAATTTATGCCTTATAACCCACGAATCCACCAACGAAGATCCATCCGATTAAAAGGATATGGTTATTTGAAGGCGGGATTATACCAGCCTTTCGGAGATAGATGTTTTGTGACGATTTATTGTCAGGATAGGGTATGTTTGTTTGAGGAAATTGTTCACACTATATCGAATTACATAATCAACAATCCTGCAAAATGGGAGGATGATAAATTTTATCAACAATGAAATTCACCGAAGAAAAATTAGAAAAGGCGTTTATCGAATTGATGGGGCAAGAAGGATTTCCACACCACGTCGGCGCATCCCTTGTGGTTGCCCGTAAACCCGAAGAAGTATTGATAGAAGAAGATTTGCAAAACTTCCTTTTAAGTCAATATGCCCATCACGGTATCACCGTAAACGAAATCAGATCTATTATTCTTCAACTCAAATCCTTACCATCATCTGATCTTTACGAAAGCAACAAAAAATTTATGCGCATGCTTTCGGATGGGTTTATTCTCAAACGTGAAGATCGCAACCAAAAAGACATATACATTCAGCTCATAGATTATAGTGGGTTACACAAACAAAAGCAACCTGAAGCTGATCAACTGATATCCATAGCTGCAGAAGAGCAAGAAGCATATGGGGAAGACCATAATATCTATAAGTTTGTCAATCAACTAGAAATCACAGGGTCTGAAATACGCATTCCCGATGGTATAATGTATATCAACGGTTTGCCTTTGGTGGTGTTTGAGTTTAAATCTGCCATCCGTGAAGATGCAACCATATACGATGCTTACAAGCAATTAACCGTTCGATATCAAAGAGACATTCCGGAATTGTTTAAATATAATGCTTTCTGTGTTATCAGTGATGGTGTCAACAATAAGGCAGGTTCGTTTTTTGCACCTTATGAGTTTTATTATGCTTGGCGCCGCCTGGGTGAAAGGAAGCTCCCGCTTCCGCGTAGTATTACCGACGATAATTTCGACAAGCAGGAGCTTGTCGCAGCCCAGGTCGCCACCCAGAATGAAGCCCAGGGTATTAACTCTATGTATACAATGATTCACGGCATGTTTAACAAACAAACGGTGAGAGATATCATTCGCAACTTCATTTACATACCTGACAGCTCAAAGAAAAACGAAAAGATAGTTTGTCGCTATCCGCAATACTATGCGGCAAGGGCATTGTATGACAATATCAAACTAGCCCAAAAGCCCGAAGGCAACGGAAAAGGAGGAACTTACTTTGGGGCCACCGGTTGTGGAAAGAGTTTTACCATGCTTTATTTGACAAGGTTGTTGATGAAAAGTGAATACTTTGGAAGCCCGACTATAGTTTTAATTACAGATCGCACCGACTTAGATGATCAACTTTCTGGGCAATTTACCAATGCTAAAAATTTCATTGGCGACAATACAGTGGTTAGTGTAGAGAGCAGAGCCAACCTGAGAGAATTAATGCAAGGCAGACAAAGTGGAGGCGTTTTCTTAACCACTATACACAAGTTTACAGAAGATACACTACTGCTTACCGATAGACCGAATGTAATTTGCATTTCGGACGAAGCGCACAGAAGCCAAGTAAACCTGGATCAAAAAGTAAAAGTGACCGAAAAAGGCGTCACCAAAACGTATGGCTTTGCCAAGTATTTACATGATTCATTACCCAATGCCACGTTTGTAGGTTTCACAGGAACGCCCATAGATGCAACGCTTGATGTGTTTGGAAAAGTAGTGGATGCCTATACCATGACGGAATCGGTGAAAGATGAAATCACTGTGCGGATTGTGTATAAAGGTAGAGCCGCCAAAGTGTTGTTGAATAATTCCAAACTCAAAGAGATTGAAGAGTATTATGCGAAGTGTGCCGAGATAGGAAGCAACGAAAATCAGATAGAGCAAAGCAAAAAAGAAATGGTACAAATGCATGCCATCATTGGCGACCCTGCTCGTTTAAAGGCTGTAGCGGAAGACTTTGTAAACCATTATGAAAAGCGGGTTTCTGAAGGTGCAACCGTAAAAGGCAAAGCCATGTTTGTGTGTAGCACAAGAGAAATTGCTTACGAGTTGTATAAAAACATCATCGCACTTCTGGGTGAACGAAGCTCTAGCTTCGAAAAGATAGAAACAACAAACTTCGCACAACATTTCACCACTAACTTTGGCTATCCCGAAGAATGGTATAAAAGAAACCTTCCACATAGAAACAAAGAAGGGTTGATCCAATCTATTACTTTTAGACTAGCAGATAGCTTACCACAAAGTGTATTAGCCACACTCGAAGAAGAGCTAAAACATCTTTCAGGTGAAAAAAGGGATATAGAAAAAAGAAAAAAGTATGAATATTGGCTTGACAAAGGCTTAGGTTGTTGTGCATTAGCACATAGAGAAATGGCACAAGTGATGCAGGAAGCATTGCTACACCATAATGGCGAAAAATATGATTTGTTGGCCTGGAGCATCATGCCAAATCATGTTCACGTTTTGATTAAAACTAAAGGTGATTTGGTTAGAATTGTGCAGTCTTGGAAATCATTCACAGGAAAATGGGCTTTTGCAAATAACAAGAAATATAACTTAGGTATAGATAAAGACGCAACTCAGTTTTGGATGCCCGAATATTGGGATAGATTCATAAGAGACGAAGATCACTTTAATAATGCAGTAAGGTATATCATCAACAACCCGGTGAAAGCTGATTTAGGAAAGGATCATATAGCTTATTTATATAGAGGAATGCAGCTGGAGCTACATTCCACCCAGGAGCTTCATCCCACCCAGATAAAGCTTATTGCTACTAGAGGGCAAGACGACCCTAAAGAAATGTATGATTTGTTAGGCACAAAAGACCAACGCAAAGAACTTGACCGCCAATTCAAAAATGAAAAATCAAATTTCAAAATTGCTATTGTGGTGGATATGTGGCTGACAGGTTTTGATGTACCTTTCTTAGATAGTATTTACATTGATAAACCCATTCAGCGGCACAACTTAATACAAACTATTTCTAGAGTAAACCGAAAGTTTGAAGGAAAGAACAAAGGTTTGGTAGTGGATTACATCGGCATCAAAAACCAAATGAATTTAGCGTTGAAGCAATACAGCGAAGGCGACAAAGATAATTTTGAAGACATTGCAGAGTCCATCATCATTGTGAGAAATCATGTAGACCTATTGGCCAAATTGTTTCACACCTTTGATAGTTCCAAATATTTCAGTGGTACTAACATTCAGCAATTAAATACGTTGAATCTTGCTGCCGAATTTGTACAGCAAACCAAAGAATTTGAGACCCGATTTATGGGCTTGGTAAAGCGACTGAAAGCCGCATACGATATTTGTTCAGGAAGCGAGCAATTAACACAGTCTGAAAGAGATTATATCCATTTTTATTTAGCAGTTCGTTCCATTATATTCAAACTCACTAAAGGAAATGCACCAGATACAGCGCAGATGAACGCCAAAGTACGTGAAATGATCAAAGAAGCTTTGCAAAGTGAAGGTGTAGAAGAAATTTTTAAACTCGGAGCCGAAGCAGAAACAGAACAAGACATTTTTGATGAAGATTATTTGGCGAAGATTGAGAAAATCAAATTGCCCAATACGAAAATCAAATTGCTTCAACAGCTATTGGCTAAAGTGATTGCAGAAATCAGAAAAGTAAACCGAGTAAAAGGCGTTGACTTTTCTAAGAAAATGCAAGCCTTAGTTGAACGATACAACAACCGTGATGCCAACGACATTTTGAGAAGTGAAGTATATGAAGAAATGGCAAATGCCTTGACAGACTTGATTTGGGAAGTCCACAAAGAGTTTTCGGCAGGTGATGAATTAGGAATCGACTTTCAGGAAAAAGCATTTTACGACATCCTAAAAGAACTTTGCATCAAATACGACTTCAAATATCCTGACGACAAAATGATTGAATTGGCTAAAGCCGTAAAAGACCTAGTTGACGGGCAAGCCAAATTCCCCGACTGGAACAAACGAGACGATATCAAATCAGCTTTAAAAGTTGGACTCATTCTTTTGCTTGACGAGTTTGGGTATCCACCAGTGGAGAGAGACGAAGTATATGTTGAGATTTTTGAACAAGCAGAAAACTTTAAGAAGAATCAGCTGTAAAGAAAACATGCAGCAGTCACTAAATTGCCAAGTCGCCCAAGCCAAAGCTCGGCAAAGAAGGTGTCTGTTCCAACGCACCCCAAACCTGTCAAAACTGAACCACTTTGTATGGTATAAATTATGAATTATTATTTCTTTTTCTAAAAAGCTACCACAGTATTGCATTGCTTTTTATATTTGTGGGATAACACATAAGGTTTTGATTCATTAAATAAAAAATTGAAGGAAAATCTAAACGCAAATTAATAAAGAAACGATTTGATAATATACATCATAAACAAACTTAGAAATATCAATTCAAGTAAATAAATGAGAAATCTTGATCAATTTGAATTTAAGTGTTCCATATGTGATGAAATCCATAAAGGCATGCCAAGTATTGGAACTAAAGCCCCAAACTATTATTTTAGTATTCCAAAAAACGAGATATCAGAAAGAGTTTTTTTAACAACAGACACATGTGTTATTGATCATGAAAATTTCTTTATACGAGCTTGTCTTGAACTTCCTGTAATCGGGTATTTGGAAAAATCTAGTTTTGGAGCTTGTGTCTCTCTTAGCGAAGGAAATTTTATTAAGTTCGAAGAACTTTTTGATCAAGAAATTAGAGAAAATGAAACACCCATGTTTGGATGGTTTTCATCGTGGGTTTGGCCGTATTATGAAGACACCGAAAATATTAAATCAAGAATTCATTTTCGCAACCATGGAATTAGACCTTACATTGAACTTGAACCAACAAATCACCCATTAGCTTTGGCTCAAACAAATGGAATATCAGAACAAGATCTTTACAACATTTATGAATATTATGTTCATGGTAAAAAAGAATAAATTTATAAAACAGAATACATTTACTTGGAAATAAATATTAATTGATGAGAATAAATGGCTCCATTGATTTCATAGAATTGGAAGATTTAAAACAACTTCTAAACAAAATATTTGCTGGTAATCGAGTTGAGTATAAAACAAGAATTTTTGGCGATGAATTTAGGATTTTTGATGAGAGTTACGAGCTTTATGTAAGCACATTTGATCCTACTAACGAATTTCCAATGAAAAAGCCTCGTTTTAGTATTGAAGGTAATATAATCATGGAACTTTCAGAAGCATTGAGAGAAATACATAGAATAACTAATCAAATAAGACAAGCAGATATTGGATACTGCATAACTATTTATCCCATTGAAGGTGATGAAACGGTAGATATCGAATTGAGAAGTGTTCAATATTATAATTTATATGAACGGATGAAAATAAAAGATGGAATCTAATTACGTTTAGCACGTCATGCCTGCTTTCGCAGCCACAGACGGCTACACTAACCGTTAGTCAAAATTAAAGTGAATGAAGAAATTTGAATTTAAAGGGGACTGGGAAACTTCAATTGAGTCAGATTATTTTTGGCAATTAAATTCAGAATTTTTTTTTCGTTTAGATTCTGGAATCGAATCAAGACGAATCAAATATCAATTACTTCAAAATAGAAAAATTAAGTTAATAATCTGTGATGAAAGAAATGATAATATTGACCCAGAACCGGAACAACTTAATACAATAAATTATATTCTAAACAATGAGGAAGAAATTTATAATAAGGTTTTCGAAAGCTTTAAAAACAAAATTGTAGAAGATTTTATAAGCTACCCTTTTTTACTTCTTGACGGCCAAACTTTTCATCTGATTGAAAGAATTGAGCAACTACCAAATCATTTAGGTATTAACGATATAACAATTACTAATTTTTATGATGCAGATTATGCTCTTTTCACAATAAATTTTGAATTTGATGGAAATTATGAAAATGGCCTTTCAATGGTTTTTAATAGGGATAAATTTCTAAGACATGATGAAAAAAGCATGCTTTCATATCAGGGATTAGTAAGTGATCAACAGTATAAAAAGAAGGCTGAAATTTGGTATTCAAAACCCATGAATAAATTTTATGAAATAGACGAAAAATTTGGTAAAAATAAGCCTTGGAAACAGGAAGCAAACTGGAATTACATAAGGTGCCTAATCAATAGTGAAAACAATAGGGAGCTTATTACATTAATAGATCAAGGAAAAATAAAAACAAATGAAAAAATGGACTGCTTAACAATAACTGAATATGCGGCCAGTGTAGGTAAACATAAAATTTTAAAATATTTCATATCAAAAGGATGGGATTTGGGAAAATCAATTCCAAGCAGTCTTCATAACTTAGAAACTTTGGAGTTTTTACTTAAAAACAATGCTAATATTGATGAGCTAAATCATAATGGTGTTACATCTTTGTTTAGTGAAATTTATAAATTTTCGATCGCAAAACAAAATTTTGAATTTCAAATAGATAGGGATGAGAGAAGGATTTTAGTGCATTTAGAAGAAATGGAAAGACATAAATCACTAATTATTCAATTGCTAAAATTTGGAGCAGATCCCTATAACTGTGATATGCAAAATAGAAGTTATAAAGAATTATTATTGAAAAGTTGGAATGAAGAATTTTTAAACATAAGCGGAATTTTTAAAGAATTAAATGAGATTATTCAAAAAGAAACAATTTAAAAAAAATGACTAACATTGCACTGGACGGACAGACTTGCTAACGCTGCGTCCTTCGCTGGTGATGGGCTATCAAACCAGACTGGTAAACATTTGCAAACCATTTTAAAGACGCAAAAATTTATGAGTAGACAACTAACATTTAAACTGTGGTTAGAATTTGAAGAAGTTGACCCTGCTAATTGGGACATTGAAAACGAATTTTGCAATATTCACGTTAATGTAGAAGACGGAAGGCGTTATGGAATAACTGTTTGGACATACAAATACCTAGAAACAGCAGTTAACGAAGACAAAAAATCAGGTCAAAATTTAAGCGGGCTTTATCAAAAACCACCGGACTTGTTTGTAAAAGAATTAACGAGACAATGTATTGAACAAGCTATTGGTGATTTGCTAAAAACGGGTGATCTTGAGAAGGTTTTGAACCCAAGTATTTTTAACAACAGAAACTACAAATAGAAAAACTGGTTGTAATAACTAAGTTTTCATTGGGTACGAAGTGCCTATCATGAAATATTTTTATTTGATGATGCCATAGAAACAGATTAGTGATCAAAACTAGCGGACTAATGTGTATTTCCGGAGCAAACTGAACCACTTTGTTGTGTATTTAATATGAATTATGATTTCTTTTTCTGAAAAGCTATCACGGTATTGCATTGCTTTTTATATTTGTGGTGGGAAGGTTAGAGTATGGAAGTGTGCAGATGTGGTATAAGTGTTTTATTCTGGATTTGATTGATAGGCTTTTTTATATTGATATATTTAATGTGAATTGCAAATCGATAAGTTGTAAATCAGTAAAAAAATGGAGAGGCGTATAACAAGAAGTTACGAGCAACCCTATAACAAACTACAACTATGAAGAATTATTTAAAATTAATTTTGATATTGGTTATTACTTCAACCAGCCAGACTTTAATTGCACAGGACAAAATTACAATTATTGCCAACCAACAAATAGACACAAATACTAAATTCATGCAAGGTTTTTTACATGGTGGTCCAGGCTACTTGGATTCTGTAAAAGTAGCTAAACTTAAACCTGAATTTTGGAGAATTGGAGCATACTTTTTGGCAGGAAGTGGATACCAAGAAACAAAACGATTTAATCCAAAGATAATCGTAAATATTAACGATTTATATATGATTGTAAATAATATCCCATCACAATCACAAAGCCAACCTTGGGTCGGAAATTGGGCTGCATGGGACAATCTTGTTGCAATGATTGCAAATAATTCGGTTACCAACAACGAACCTGTTGATGAATGGGATTTATGGGGCGAACCCGATAATTTTTGGACTGGTAATTATAGCCAATGGATTGAAATGTATAGAAGAACGGATAGCATAATTACTTCCATTATACCCAATGCAAAAATTATCGGTCCTGAATTTGGATTTGCTACTTGCAATTTCAATGTCGTTCCTATTCTGCAGTTTCTAGACAGCTTATATTCAGTGGGCACAACCCTTTCAGGTGTTTCATGGCATGAGTTCTGTAATCCTCATGATGTGCCTTCGCATGTTCAACAGGTTAGAGATTCGTTAGCCTTAAGACCATGGTTAGGTAATTTAGATATTTTAATTCCTGAGTATGCAGGGCCGGCAAACCATACTATACCTGGATGGAATGTTGGCTGGTTGTATTACTTCGAAAAATCAAAAGTTGATTGGGTTTCTCATGGTTGTTGGGACGAAACAGATGGTACAAATGGTTGGTCAAACTGTGAATATGGTTTAAATGGATTATTTATGTGGGATAATTCCACGCCACAACCAAATTACTGGGTTCACAGAGCATATGCAGAATTGGATTCAATAAGATTGGTGTCAAACTCTACCAACCTTAAAACTATTGCACTGGCAGGGATAAACAATACTAATCAAGGAATGAAAATATTAGTAGGACGATATGACAATCCGAATTTAGGACAGCATAATACAACATCAAATGTGGAAGTTAAAATATTAAATTATCCATATTGTTCAAATTGTACAGTCCCACTTGTTGTTCAAAAAATACCAAGCAATAGTGTTTCGTATTCAATTCCATTAACATCTCCAATAACTACAATTTCAAGCACTTTGACATTTTTAGGTGATTCTGCAGTAGTAAATCTTAATGGTTTTGTTGATGGTGATGCCTGCATTATTTACATAAACCCAAGTTCGGGAAGCGTCCTGACAACCGTGGATTATTTGCCGATGAAACAGCAATTTAAAATTTATCCTAACCCAACGAGCAATTTAATTACAGTTGGAATACCAAATACTGAAAAAACCATAATTCAAATATATAATTCACTTGGTATTATTGTAAAAGAAATTGAAACAAATCATTCAACTCAAATAGACATCTCAACACTGACAAATGGAATATATTTTGTAAGAAATTTAAAGTTCCCGACACAAATCCTGAAATTCATCAAACAGTGACAGACGAAAGGGCAGCTTTTTTTGTATACAAAATGAATTTCTTTTTCTGAAAAGCTAGCTCAGTATTGCATTGCTTTTTATATTTGTGGTGGGAAGGTGGGAGGATAGATGTAAGCAGATGTAGCATAAGTGTTTGATTATGGATTTGATTGATAGGCTTTTGTCTGCATTGAAGGATTGGAGGGGTATGGGGTGTGAAGTAATGTGTGATTTGGTTTTAAAGGATGAGAAGATACAAATTATATCGAATTTCTGAAAAATATAAATCCGACACTCAACAATGCACTGGACTAACAGACTTCTTATTGGGCGTCTGTCGCTAGTGTTGGACGTTATGTGCAATAGGAATTGTTGATGATTAAAACAATTTAAATTCTATTTTGAATAATTATTTTTGATAATACGTAACTAAATTATTAAGGTATGAAACTAAAAAAGTTAACTTATGCAACATCAATTCTCTTAAACTTCACATTTATACTGCTATCTGATGCACAGAATATAACTTTCTTAGAAGCAGAGTTTAAATCACAAGTTATTGCACAAGGTTTCGATACAAATGGAGATAAAGAAGTATCTGTTTCTGAAGCCAAACTTGTAAAAGCTTTAGAACTCAGAAATCTTGGAATTAGGTCATTAGATGACTTAAACCATTTTCAAAACTTAGAAGTATTTAGATCATCTAGACTCTTAGAAATTGAAACTATTGAATTGAAGAATTTCCAAAACCTTCGATCCTTTTACCTTGAGAATACTTTAGGGGCAGAAAAAGCAATCTCATTTGTTATTGAAGGGCTTCCTAAATTAGAGTCATTTACGCTAAAATCACCAGTTAAATGGATTGAATTCGACACATTGCCAAATCTTCATTATTTTGAAGTTATTAATAAATATTTCACCAAACTACTTAACGTTGATAATTTCAATCTTTCACATCTGCCCAATATTGAGGTATTTATTCTTGGTAAATGTAAAGTTTCGCATTTCGATTTTTCAGATAACTTCGAATTGAGAAGTTTGACAGTTAGTCATTCTACTTTATCTACTCTAAATCTCTATGAGAATCCAAAATTGAAATATTTGGATATATCAAGTTGCAATATAGCATCTATAGATTTGTCAAATAATCAGTTATTAGAAACACTAAATCTCAGTTTTAACTGGTTTGGTAAAGTTTTAAAAATTTCTGATTTGCCTAGATTAAAGTATATTAATGCTTCCTATAATGGACTCAACAGTATAGAACTAACAAATCTAGATAGTCTGGAAATTTTAAATATTAGTGACAATAGCATTAGTAATTTTTACCAAACATTTGTTAACTTAAAACAACTTAACATTAGTGGCAACGATATTGAAGAACTTGATGCGAGACAGTTCCCTAGGCTACAAGTATTATATTGTTCAGATATAAAAGCTCAGAATCTTAATCTGATTGATTTTTCAGCACTGAGGATTGTAGGTTGTGGAGGGGAAGACCTAAAGGAGATTACATTTGGAGAGAATCCAAACCTAGAATATATAGATGTTACAGATAGCAATTTATCATCATTTAATATTACTGACAAAACAAAGTTAAAGACAATTTCGCTTTATCGTAATTACAATCTAGAAAAGGTTACTTTAAAGAATCTTCCTATGCTCAATGATGTTTCCATCTATGTCAATAATGTTAATTACTTTGAAGCAAAAGAGATTAACCATCTGAGTTCATTAAGGTTGGAAAGGAATAATCTTAGCACTATAGATTTGTCAGGTATTAAATCAATAGATATTTTGAATTTAAGATCCAATGCATTCACGACTTTTTCTGTAGGAGATGTCCAAATAATTAAAGAATTAGATTTAGACAACAACCCATTAGTTTATTTGGATTTTAAATCAATAAACGAGATACCTATTCTTTCTTTAAATGATGTATTGCTTTCAACTATAAATTTATCACAAACTAAAACAAGGTTATTAAGAATCGATAAAAATCCTAATTTGGATACCTTAATTCTTAATAATGGAATTTATACCACCGTTAGTAATTATGGGCATCAAGACATTTTAGATACTCCAGATCTCAGATATGTTTGCATAGACTCATCTGAACAAGTTATGATTCAGAATATTTTGGACCGATCAGGCATATCAGCAAATATTGAAATAGAATGTGAAGATTTTACAACAAGTTTTACTGAAAGCCCACTTAAAAATTTAAAAATATATCCGAACCCAGCAGTTGGTGAATTCTATATTCAATTAGCAGGCAATAACAAAGTTTCAGTTTTTAGCTCCGATGGGCGATTGATATTAAATGAACTCATGAATGAAGAATTAAAAATAAGCAATCTACCTTATGGTTGTTATTTTGTCCACATCTACTCTTTTAAAGATGGAAAAACATGCTTATCAAAAATCATTATTCAGCACTAACTTCAGCACACAAAAGCTATAACACAATCATGAGAAATAGATAATTTATACCAGTATTCTGCCATTTAATTTAAAGATAATTTGAGTTTTGAAAGGGAGGTTCTATATGGATTTTTTGATAAAGAACCTGATAGTAAGCCTTGGTGGAAATTTTGGTGAACACAAAAGAACATTTAATAGACAGCAATGACTACACTTTTGTTTGTAAATTGAGTTGGGATAAGGTGAGTATTCCGGAGCAAACTGAACCACTTTGTATGGTATAAAATATGAATTATGATTTCTTTTTCTGAAAAGCTAGCACGGTATTGTATTGGTTTTTATATTTGTGGTGGTAAGGTGGGAGGATGGATGTGAGCAGATGTGGTATAAGTGTTTGATTACAGATTTGATTAATAGGCTTTTTTGTTTTGCCTGCATTGAAGGTTTGGTGAGATAACATGACTTTAGCGCTAATATTATAAAGACAGTAATGAACAGAAGAAAATTTATAAAAAGGACTTTTGGGGGACTGGCCGCAATAGGTTTATTTAGCGGGCTCTATGCTTGGCATATTGAACCTTTTTGGTTGGATTTTGTGAAAGTGAAAATGCCCATAAAAAACCTACCTAGAGACTTAGTTGGTAAGACACTTATGCAGATAAGTGACATTCATATTGGCCATCGTTTTGACTATCATTTCATAATTAACTCATTTAAAAAAGCAAAAGATTTTAATCCTGACTTTGTTGTTTATACAGGTGACTATGTAAGCGCAGACAAAGATGAGGTTCAGTATGATAAATTAGATGAAGCATTAAAGAATATTGTTAGAGGAAATATAGCAACTATCGGTATTCTTGGTAACCACGATTATGGAAGAAATTGGTCTCAAAGAAATGTTGCAGACAAGATTTCGGAAATGCTTACCGCAAATGGCATTAGACTTTTAAGAAATGAAAGTGTTGAAATCAATGGCCTAAATTTCATAGGCTTTGACGACTTATGGGGACTTAACTTTAAACCTGAAAAGGCAATGTCTGGCTTTGATAATACGAAGGCTAATATTGTTTTATGTCATAATCCTGACGTTTGCGACTTAGACGTTTGGGGGGAATACAATAGTTGGATATTATCAGGACATACGCACGGAGGACAAGTTAAACCTCCATTTCTTCCGCCACCTATGTTACCTGTAAAAAACACAAATTATTCTTCCGGACAAATCGCATTAAGTAACGATAGGACTTTATATATTAATAGAGCATTAGGACATTTATGGCAAGTAAGGTTTAATGTAAGACCAGAAATAACGATATTTGAATTGCAAAATGGATAAAAGAACTGCTACTTATATCTGAGTTTTCATTGGGTACGAAGTGTCTAAAATGAAATATTGATATTAGATGACGCCTTAGAAACAGATCAGTGATCAAAACTAGCGGACAAGCGGTGAACGGGTCATTGATTATTTTTGTAGACTAGGCCAAGTTAATTTTACATTGTTAAATTAGGAATTATCATTAAAGGAGCCAGAAAGATGATTAGCCTCTTAGTTTTTGAGGAGCACCTATAAAAGGTGGGGAACAGCATTATTAAATTTTTTTATTATCTTCATACACTATTATGGTATTGATAAAAAAAACAGAACCATTAGAAAGCAATTTATGTTAAATAGCTGTGTAAAACGTATTCTTTTTAGCCCTGAAGGCTTGCCTGCCAAAGAGCAACGCAGGCAGGGGTGAAATTAAAAATTAATTATATGGGACAATCGTTAGTTCAAAATTACATTCATATAATTTTCAGCACAAAGCATAGAGAACCATTGATTCAACCGCCTGTAGAACAAGAACTTCATGCTTATTTGGGAGGAATTTGTAATCAACTAGAATCTCAGTCAATTATTGTTGGGGGCTACACAGACCATATTCACATATTGTGTAAACTTTCTAAAAAAAATACCATTGATGAAGATAATAGAAGAATTAAAATCGCATTCGTCAAAAT
>CAZGMB010000022.1:0-14417 GCA_964526715.1 uncultured Aureispira sp.
CCGAATATTATTTGGGGAAATGCAAGTACATTCTTTATTTACCCTATTGGGTGGCTGAGCGATAGCCGAAGCCCTGCTGGCTGAGCGATAGCCGAAGTCCTGCTGGCTGAGCGATAGCCGAAGCCCTGCTGGCTGAGCGATAGTCGAAGCCCTGCTGGCTGAGCGATAGTCGAAGCCACGATTGGAAGTTTGTGATTTCGACTTCGCTCAATCACCAAGGCACCTACTTTAAGCCATATAGATTTCCAAAGATTTGTATCTTTACATTCTTTGAGTACTTGATAATCTTCTCTAAGTACTTTACAACCTTCTTCAAGTACTTCACAAGCTTCTTTATGTACTTCACAACCTTCTCCGAGTACTTTACAAGCTTCTCTAAGTACTTTACAAGCTTCTCTAAGTACTTTACAAGCTTCTTCGAGTACTTTACAAGCTTCTCTAAGTACATTACAACCTTCTTCGAGTACTTTACAAGCTTCTCTAAGTACTTCACAAGCTTCTCCGAGTACTTTGCAAGCTTCTCTAAGTACTTCACAAGCTTCTTCAAGTACTTTACAAGCTTCTCCGAGTACTTTACAAGCTTCTCTAAGTACTTTACAAGCTTCTTCGAGTACTTTACAAGCTTCTCCAAGTACTTTACAAGCTTCTCCAAGTACTTCACAAGCTTCTTCATGTACTTCACAAATTTCTATCAAAAGCATAAAAATCGTATCATCATTCACCCTGAAAGATTTAAATACACAGTTCAACGTGCAATACATTTCCCGAGTACAAACCATGCTCAAACCCGAACAAATAGAAGAAAAAAGATCTCTGATGCGTCAACATTACGAAGACTTGGTATTGGACACTATATCATACTCACGCATAGCTGGGGACAAAACTTTGTACTTGGTGATTACAACCAATCAGTCACAATACGACTCAGTGGAAGGAGTACATATACAGATACTAATGAACCAATGCCAGAAAGCAAAAATCAAGAATAATAAAGATAAAAGTATTAATTTGACGTTTCTGATGTTGCCAATTGGCTTGGGGCCTTCTGATTTTTTTCGGAAGGCCTTTTTCATTTTTTGACAGAAAACATCAAAGTCAAATCTATCGAAAGTTTGGAAAAGGTATAATTTTTTTTCATAATCCATCTAATATTTAGGATCTTGGTACAATATCTTTGGAAGAAATAAAAGACTTTTTTACTCTTTTTTAATGAATTTTAGACTATAATAGAACTGAAATAATTATATTTGTGTTATGTACATCACAGAACCGTTAAAAGTTTTCAAATTTATTGGATACCGTATTCACTGTAAAACAACTGAAAGAAGCTTTTGCCATTGCAATAAACATAACCTTTTAAAATTTTAGCTCATGAAAGTATTAGTTGATATACCTGATCATGAAGCTACTTTCGCGATGAAAGTATTAAAGAGCCTTTCTTTTGTAAAGAATGTAAAGCCTATGAGCGTGGCTACCGTTGATTTATGGGACGACCTTAAAGAAGCTGCAGAACAAGTACGCCAGCATAAGCAAGGTAAAATAAAACTCAAAACGGCTCAAGAATTAATCAATGAGCAATAATGTAATATAATATAATACCCGATCGTCGAAGTCTCTGACCGGAAATAACCCACCCTTCGATTATCACCCCGCAATCATTTGTTATCCCGTTGCCCAATAATTACACAAAAGTGGTTATTCTTAGTTTCCTTAGTGATAACCTTAGTGAACTCAGTGGTTATCCTTTGAGCCCTTTTTCGCTTGAGCGTCACCGAAGTGGTAAAAAAATCTTATTCTTAGTTCCAACGACTTAATTACAAATCTAAATATAACGAATCATCATACCTCTTTAAAAACAAAAGGCCACCTCATTCTACTGAAGTGGCCTTATTATTTAATCGTTTTCAGATATGATATTATCCAAATATTTCTGTACCAGCAAAGTGGAAAGCTGCTTCTATGGCTGCATTTTCATCACTATCTGAACCGTGTACAGCATTTTCACCAATATTTTTGGCAAATCTAGCTCTGATGGTTCCTGGTGCTGCTTCTGCAGGATTGGTTGCACCGATGAGCTTTCTGAAATCTTCTACTGCATTATCTTTTTCTAAAACAGCAGCCACGATAGGACCTGAAGACATAAATTCCACTAATTCACCATAAAAAGGTCTGGCACTGTGTACTGCATAAAATTCACCTGCTTTTTCTGCAGACAATTTAGTGTATTTCATGGCTACGATTTTAAAACCTGCTTCATTGATTTGGGCTAAAATAGCACCGATATGACCACCCGCCACAGCATCAGGTTTGATCATCGTAAAGGTTCTGTTACTTGACATATTTTAAAATTTTAATTTTGATTTCTAAAAAACGCCGCAAAAATATAAAATCATATTTCATAAGTATCTAAAAAACAGAAAAATATTTTGAAACTTGGAATTAAATCCTGACTTTTGCACCCGATATGACAGATGTAATCGGCCAGTTAAAACAGTTATTGTCTTTTCCTAAAGAAATTGCAATCATTTCTCACAGAAATCCAGATGGAGATGCCATTGGTTCGTCCATGGGATTAGCTGCGTATTTGCAGAAGCTCCACCACAACGTCAAGGTAGTTTTCCCTAGTGAATATCCGTCTAGCTACAATTTCATTTTTGGAGTACAAAGATCTATCATTTTTGATCTCGACCCTAATGCAGCCAGGCAAGCACTAGACAAAGCTGAAGTTATCTTTTGTTTGGACTTCAATGGATTGGACCGTGTGGATAAGCTCGGTGAGACCATTCAATTTTCAAAAGCCAAAAAAGTATTGGTAGACCATCATCTGGATCCTGAGCCTTTTTCGGATTTTGAATTTTCAGATACCTCGGCCAGCAGTACTTGTGAGTTGGTGTTTAAATTGATAGATGATCTCGGAGATAGATCTAAGGTAGATCCCGTCATGGGCGAATGTCTATTTACAGGACTGATCACAGATACCGGGTCATTTAGATATGGAACCAGGCCTTATACTTACGAAGTTGCTGCCGCCCTAAAGTCCGCAGGTGTTGACGATTATCAACTTGCAGATAAAATATTCAATTCGCAAAAAGCTAAACATCTGAAACTACTAGGTCATTGTTTGGCAAACCGTATGGAGATTATAGAAGAGCACGGACTGGGTATCATGTATCTTACGAAAAAAGATTATGAAGACTTCGACATTCAGCGTGGAGATACAGAAGGCATAGTCAATTATATGCTGATGATCGAAAATGTCAGAATGGCTACCTTAGTTTTGGAACAACCCTCCATTATTAAGATTTCTTTCAGATCCAAAGGCGATATCTCTGTCCAAGAAATGGCACAAAAATATTTCAACGGTGGCGGACACAAAAACGCATCAGGTGGAAGCGCTTATGCCAATCTCAAAGACGTTATCAAAAGAATCAAAAAAGTTGCACCAGAGTTTTTGGATAAAAATATCTATTAAGGTGCTTATTATTAATTATATCTAAAACATTAAAATGAAATTTCAAAGTTTATTTACATTGGCCATTTTGGCATTATTGGTTTCTTCCTGCAAGCCTTCTGAGACCAAAACTTCTACAGGTTATGATTACAAAAAAATAACTGAAGGAAGTGGTGAAGAAGCAAAACCAGGAGATTATGTCTATTTTACCGCTAAAGTCACTGGTGATGATGGCAAAATATTAAATGAAATGGTGGATGAAGCACAATTGCCTAATCTATTAATCCCTGATACCCTACCTACAGGTGCCAATGCCAATCCGATTTTGGAAATGATCATGAAGGCTAAAGTAGGTGATGTGTATCAATTGACCATGCCTATGGACTCTATGCCTAATGTATCTCCGGATATGGCACACCTAAAGCATATGGTTTACGAAATCGGTATCAAAAAGATATTGAGTGAAGAAGAAAATAAAAAATTGATGGAAGAACAACAAGCAGCTATGATGGCTAAAGTGGCAGCTAATCAAGAAAAACTTCCTGCTATCGAAGAATTAGTAAAAACAACACTTGCTGACTATAAAGCAGGAAAGTTGGAAACTCAAAGTACACCTTCAGGTCTTAAATATTATATCGTAAAACAAGGAGAAGGTGAAAATGCGAAAAGTGGTAGCAAAGTGACTGCCAATTACTATGGTACCTTGATGGATGGTGTCATGTTTGACAACTCATTCCAAAGAGGACAAGAGTTTACTTTTACTCCAGGTCAAGGTCAAGTCATCAAAGGATGGGACGAAGGATTCATGTTGCTAAATAAAGGTAGCAAAGCATTCTTATTTGTGCCTGCTGCGTTAGGTTATGGAGAAGCAGGTAGCCCACCTGTAATACCTGCTAATGCAGAGTTATCATTCTATGTAGAGGTAGAAGATATTAAATAAATATCATAAAGTTTTCAAGCCGGATTGCAAGGGACTACTTTCTTGCATCCGGTTTTTTATTTTTTTTAACCATTTAAACACGCAGGGCAATGACCATAGAGCAGTTAGCTGATATCAGGGAGCGATTGACATCGGTAAGGAGGTATCTTTGACGTCGATCACCGCAAAATTCAAATAGAAGAACAAGAACAACTATCTTTGGATCCTACCTTTTGGCAAGATCCTGAAAAAGCAGAAGCTATATTAAAGCAACTAAAAGACAACAAAAAATGGGTAGAAAAGTATCAAATGCTAGAAACCGCAGCTGATGATGTAGAAGTACTGCAAGAATTCCATAGAGAAGGTATGGCTACAGAAGCCGAAGTTGATGAAAAATACAACGAACTCCTAGCCTATCTAGATGATATTGAATTCAGAACTACACTAGATAAGCCTGAAGATTTGCTCAGTTGCACTTTAGAAATCAACGCAGGTGCCGGTGGTACGGAAGCATGCGACTGGACTTCTATGCTCATTCGTATGTTTATCATGTGGGCAGAGAAAACGGGTTATAAAGTGACAGAGTTGGACAGAGTAGATGGTGATGTGGCTGGAATCAAATCCGTATCCATAGAGATTGACGGAGAGTATGCTTATGGTATGCTCAAAGGTGAAAACGGAGTACACCGTTTGGTGCGTGTCAGTCCATTCAATTCTCAGGGAAAACGTATGACATCTTTTGCATCTGTATTTGTGCATCCCATGATTGATGATACCATAGATATACAAATCAGTCCGGCTGACATAGAGTGGGATACATTCAGAGCACAAGGAGCCGGCGGTCAAAATGTCAATAAAGTAGAAACTGCCGTAAGGATCAAACACATTCCAACCGGTATCGCCATCCAATGTCAAGAGGCAAGATCACAACACGCCAACAGGGACAAAGCCATGCAAATGCTAAAATCCCGCCTTTATGAGATCGAACTCGAAAAGCAACGGGCAGAAAGAGACAAAATCGAGGCCGGTAAAATGAAAAATGAATGGGGCTCACAAATCAGGTCCTACGTTTTGGATGACAGGCGTGTCAAAGATCACCGCACAGGATTCGAAACCAGAAATACGGATGCTGTCCTAGATGGAGGTCTTGATGGTTTCTTAAAAGCATTTTTGATGTGGGATGGCAATTGATATAAAAGGATTTAATCATTATGCCATAGCAGTATCTGATATAGATAAGAGTTTGGTATTTTATCATGACATATTGGGTTTGGGTATATTGCCCCGACCCAATTTTGATTTTAAGGGTGCATGGCTTGATTGTGGGCATGGCATAGCTATACATCTGATAGAACAAAACGAAAAAATCACCCCTGATTCAGGAAGTCGCCAATTGCATTTCGCATTTGCTGTAGAAGATCTCTTGGCAACCAAAACATATCTGCTGAGTAAAGGTATATCTATTAGAAAAGACATCAAAGCACGTCCAGATGGTGTGTTACAAATGTTTATTCTAGATCCGGATGGATATTATGTGGAGTTGACGGAGGTGTGATGTATGAATTGAAAATTTATTTGCAATAGTGTTTTAAATCAATTTGAAACTTGGCTACTCACTAAAATCCCCCATATTGCATTTTAGTCTATCCATTTCTAAACTTTATATAATATTTTTGGGCAATACGACGCGTTTTGACTAATATTGTGGTATTAAATAAACGATAAGGACTGTATAGAAGTTTTAATCATCAAAGTAACCTTAACATATGTCAGTAAAAAAATATCTTTTGTATTCCTTTTTGTTGGTGACGCAGATGACAGTATTTGGTCAAAAAATATGGACACTTGAACAATGTGTCACCCGGGCCATTGAAAAAAGTTTTCAAGTGGAAGGAAGTAAAATATCACTTCAAAATACCGAAGTTTCAGCCAGACAAGCCCAACACGCTAGATACCCCAATTTATCAGGTAGTACCAACGTGGGTTGGAATTTTGGACGGACCATTGATCCCACCCGAAATGAATTCGTCACAGAAACGTTTTTTAATAATGGATTTTCTCTGAATTCCAATGTCGTTTTGTACAACGGTGGTCGTATAAGTCACACCATAAAACAAACGGATGCAGACAATAAAGCATCTTTGAAAGATTTAGAACAAAGCAGAAGGGATATCTCATTAACGGTTTCAAGCATATATCTGAATATTCTTTTCGCAAAAGAAAATTTACAGAATGCAACCCAACAATTAGCTCAAACCAAAGAACAATTGAATTTATTGAACCGACAAATTGCGGTGGGCAACCGTCCCGAAAATGATAGATTAGAAATAGAAGCCCAAATTGCTCAAAACGAACAAACGGTAACAGAAGCCCAAAATAATCTAAATATACAATTGCTAAATCTAAAACAAGCGCTTAGATTGGATATATCCGAAAATATAGATATTGCTTCGCCACCAAATATTAAAATCGAAACAGATCCTGAAATTGTAACTTTTGAAGAGCTGTATGCTGCTGCGTTAAACAACCAATCGTCAGTGCAAGCAGAAGAGATGAGAGTTAAAAGTGCATACTTAGGCGAAAAAATAGCAGCCGCAGAACTCATACCTTCGTTATTTGCAGGAGGAAGTTTGCGTACTAATTATTCCAACAAAGGTTTTACGCCAAGAGTTACCGGAGTGACTTACAATACTAATACGGTTTTGATCAATAATCAGGAAGTAAGTGTTGGTTTTCCAAGCCCCGTGGTGGAGCTAGATAAAATCCCTTACTTTGATCAATTTACAGATAACTTATCCTATGGTGTGGGCGTGTCGATGAACATTCCGATTTACAATAATCTAGCTAACAGATCAAATGTACAAAGAGCCAAATTGAATACGTCAAGAGCTCAGTTAGCCTACGAACAAGTCAAGGAAACCCTTAAAATCACGGTAGGTCAAGCACACGCTGATGCTAAAGCGGCCAAAGCAAGATTCCTAGCCACTGAGAAAACTAAAAATGCACAAACCAATGTGTACAACAATGCCGTCAAAAGATTTGAAAATGGAAGTACCAATGTCTTTGAACTGTCCAGATTAAAAACTTTGTCTGACACCGCAGCAACCAATCATTTGATTGCCAAATACGATTATCTTTTCAGAACCAAAGTGTTAGATTTTTATTTAGGAAAAACGATTCAACTTAATTAATATATTTTAAATATCGCTCATTATGCAAACAAAACGTAAAAATTGGATTTTATATACTCTTTTAGGAATCTTGGTCTTAGTGGCTGCTATTGCTGTATGGAAAGGGCAGTCCAAACCCAAAGGAACGGCCGTAACCATAGCCGATGTGGAGCAACGAACCATCAGAGAAACCGTATCTGCAAGTGGTAAAATATTCCCTGAGACTGAAGTCAAGATTTCATCTGATGTTTCTGGTGAGATTGTAGAACTCTATGTCAAAGAAGGCGATTCCGTAGTAGTAGGCCAAATATTGGCAAAAATCAATCCTGATACTTATTTATCTGCCGTACAACGAGGAGAAGCGAGCCTCAATAGCTCCAAGGCCCAATTGTCTATCTCAAAATCACAAATAGAGTCCAACAGAGCTCAAAAAGAACAGATATTGGCACAACTTGAAAATGCCCGAACAATACACAATAGAAATATAGCCCTTAAAAAAGATGGTGTCATTGCTCAGGCAGATTTAGATCAGTCCTTGGCCACACTCAAACAATTGGAAGCTAATCTAAGAGCCGCTGAAGCATCAATAAAATCAGCCCAACAAAATGCAGAAGCATCAGATTACACCATCAAAGGTGCAGCCGCTAGTCTGAGTGAATTAAAAACTAGCTTATCCCGTACAACGATCAAAGCGCCTACGAGCGGTATTGTTTCTAAACTTTCTGTGGAAAAAGGTGAAAGAGTGGTAGGTACCATCCAAATGACAGGAACAGAAATGATGCGAATATCCAATCTCAACGCCATGGAAGTGCAGGTAGATGTGAGTGAAAATGATATTTTAAAAGTCACAGTGGGTGATGATGTAGAAATTGATGTGGATGCTTATGTAGGTAAAAAATTTAAAGGAAAAGTAACACAAATTGCTAACTCTGCGGCAAATGTGGGTTTGGCAGGTGCCGCTTCTACTTTAAATACAGATCAAGTAACCAATTTTGTAGTAAAAATCAGAGTAGACGAATCGTCTTATAGCGATATCAAAACATCAGACAGAAAATATCCATTGAGACCGGGTATGTCAGCTTCGGTAGATATATATACAGAAGAAGTCACCAATGTTACCACCGTTCCTATACAGTGCGTGACTGTAAGGGAAAAAAATGGAACATCTAAGAAAACCACAGAAAAGAAATCAGAAGAAGGAGAATCTGAAGATGGTAATGAAAATATAAAAGCGGTTGAATTTGATGAGGTAGTCTTCTTAATGGATGCAGACACGGCTAAGATGGTAAAAGTAAAAACGGGAATTCAGGATGATGAATTTATCCATATCACAGAAGGTCTACAAAAAGGATTAAAAGTCATATCCGGGCCATATAATGTGGTCAGCAAAGATCTTAAATCAGGCGATAAAGTCAGGGTCAAATCTGAGAAAGACGAAAAGTCAAAGGAATAATGAACCGACATCTCATTGTATTTGTCAAAAATCCAGAATTAGGTAAAGTAAAAACCCGAATAGCGGCTACGGCAGGTGATGAACAAGCCCTAGCCATTTACCGAAAATTATTGGAAATTACCCAGCGTACAATGGATAATTTGTCCTGTCAAGTCCATATTTACTATAGTTCATTTATAGATAACCATGATTTATTTAAGGGTTCCAATACCACAAAAAGTCTTCAGGCTGTTGGTGATTTGGGAGAAAAAATGAGCTTAGCGTTCCAAGATATTTTTAATCAAAAGCCAGACGCAAAAGTAGTCATTATGGGGAGCGACTGTCCTGATATAACGCCAGATATCATATCTCAAGCCTTTAATAGCCTGGAAAATCATCATTTAGTCGTAGGTCCTACCTTTGACGGTGGTTACTATTGTTTAGGCATGGACGCATATTATCCAGAAGTTTTTAAGCACATCCTTTGGAGCTCATCAAGTGTTTTTAGTAAAACCATCCAAATTGCAGAAAAGCAAAACCTATCTTATCATAAGCTTCCAACACTTCATGACATCGACCATGAAGAAGACTGGATAGCATACCAAAGTCGCCAAAGTCCGATATAAATAATTAGTCGTATCGTTAAGATATATTCTAATATGGTGTGTCCTGCTGTTGTACTTAAGCTCAGGCTATCATACTAAAGTCATGCTTTCAACTTCATTGACTTTGACGCAGGCTGCTTTATTTTCCTATCCGCTTCTATCCTTGACACTTAAAAAAGTAATGAATCAAAGAATAATTCCTTAAAAAATCAAGAAAAAAACAAAATAGTCACAGCATTTTTTTTGTGATGAAAATAGTTCCAGTTCATTTTGATGATCAACAAATTGACTAACTTTGTGGCATTATTCCTAACCAAATAATTTATTATGCAAAATGTATATATCGTAGCAGCAAAAAGAACTCCTTTAGGAAGTTTTGGAGGCAGCTTATCATCAGTTTCTGCAACGCAGCTTGGGGCTACTGCTGTTAAATCTGCAGTAACAAGTTCGGGCATTCCTGTGGATCAAATTCAGGAAATTTTTATGGGTCAAGTAGTTCAAGCGAATGCAGGACAAGCACCAGCCAGACAAGTGGCATTAAATGCAGGATTAAAAAACACAACACCTGCCACCACCATAAATAAAGTTTGTGCTTCTGGCATGAAAGCAGTGATGTTTGGTGCACAATCCATTATGCTGGGTGAAAACCATGTAATCGTTGCTGGAGGCATGGAAAATATGTCTTCTATCCCATTTTATTTACCCAAAGCAAGATATGGCTATGGCTATGGCAATAGTGAGTTGGTAGACGGATTAGTTAGAGATGGATTGGCCAATGTATATGATGGTCAAGCTATGGGTTGCTTTGCGGATGCCACAGCGACTAAATATGAAATTACCAGAGAAGAACAAGATGCCTTTGCCATCCAATCGTATAAAAGAACAGCGAGTGCCTGGGAAGCTGGTAAATTTGATTCGGAAATAGCTGGTGTGGAAGTGAAAGATAGAAAAGGCAATATCAATCTAATCTCACATGATGAAGAATATAAAAATGTGATGTTCGAAAAGATTCCTACATTAAGACCTGTTTTCACCAAAGAAGGCACCGTGACTGCGGCCAATGCATCTACGATAAATGATGGTGCAGCTGCTTTAGTATTGGCTGATGAAGCCACAGTGAAGAGTCTTGGTTTACAGCCCTTAGCAAGAGTCGTTGCTTATGCTGACGGTGCACACGAACCTGAATGGTTTACCACTGCTCCAGCTATTGCAGCAGAAAAAGCCTTAAAAAGGGCAGGGCTCACCATAAATGATATAGACTTTTTTGAAGTGAATGAAGCTTTTGCAGTAGTGACATTAGCGTTTATCAAACACTTTGGCTTAAGCCAAGACAAAGTTAATATTCATGGTGGTGCGGTATCTATGGGACATCCTTTGGGTTGTTCAGGTGCAAGAATATTGACCACGCTCACGAGTGTGCTTACACAAAACAATGGAAAGTACGGAATGGCAGCTATATGCAACGGTGGTGGTGGTGCCAGTGCCATGATCATCGAAAGAGTATAAGCAAAAATTATTTCCCTTTCAAAACTAAACAGCCTGCTGAATGATTATTTAGCAGGCTGTTATATTTTAATGGGATATTTATCGATGCATTACAAAATAGAACCTAGCTCCGTTACTTCACCAAAGACTACCCTACCCGATTCATTTCTTTTGATGCTGCCACAAGCTACTTCCAAATCATGCTCAAAAAATAAAAAATGTTTGCCATCCGTAGCTACATCATGGAGCATTTGTTTTTCTTTTAAAGATTCCAAAGGTTTCATATCGTAGGCCATGATATAAGGCAACTGCACATGGTGATGTGAAGGTATTAAATCAGCACAATAAATTAAGGTATTACCTGAAGGGCATTGGATATAAGGTATCATCATAGCTTCTGTATGTCCATTTACAAAACTCACGGTAATATGATCCGTAAAATGTACACCTTCTTGCACATCGATCATTTTTAATACACCCATATCTTTTAAAGGCACAAAATTTTCCTTTAGAAAAGATGCTGCTTCCCTAGCATTTGGTGCAAATGCCCAATTATAATGAATTTCATTAGTCCAATAAGTGGCGTTGCTGAAAGTAGGTTCGATTTCACCTTTAGCATTGAGTTTTAAAGCACCACCGACATGATCGAAATGAAAATGGGTGATAAATACATCTGTAATATCTGTAGTTTTCAAACCTATATTTGATAAAGCATCATCAAAAGTAATCTCATCGTGGGGATAGAAATGACTTTTAAACTTGCTATCTTGTTTATTTCCTACACCTGTGTCGATTAATATTTTTCTGTTACCATCTTCTACAAGCAAACACCTCATTTGCCAAGTGCAAAGATTATCCTCATCCGCAGGATTTAATTTATTCCACATTCGCTTAGGTACTACTCCAAACATAGCACCGCCATCCAACTTAAACTTGCCTGTTTCTATAATGTGTAATTTCATGTTTACAATATTTCTGAATCAATAAAGAGAAAATTAAAATCCAATAGATTTCTTTTCAGCATTTTTTATTTCTTTCGATAGATTAATCATTTTTAAAGCTGTATGGGCAGCTTCTACACCTTTGTTGCCATGCTGTCCACCAGCCCTGTCCAAAGCTTGATTGATATCATTGGGTGTAAGAACCCCAAAAATAATAGGTTTTCCTGAAACAATAGATAAATTCATGATCCCTTGTGCCACAGCATTGGAGATGTATTCATCATGTTTTGTCTCACCTTTGATCACGCAGCCAATACAAATGACAGCATCCCATTTTCCATTTGCCAAAAGCATTTTTGCTGCAGATGGAAGTTCAAAGGCTCCTGGCACGGTGATATGGGTTATATCATCTTGTAAAATCCCAAATTTAGAGAGTTCATCGCTACAAGCATCTCTCATGGAAAAAGTAATTTCATGATTCCACTCTGCGGTAATGATAGCTACTCGAGCCTGATCTATCGATGGAATAGGAGAAACAGAATGAGATAAGTTCTTATGAATACTAGACATAAATATTTTGATAAAGTGTTGAAAAACAAAAAGGCAGAACTTTAACAAAAATCCTGCCTTTCCGGTTTATATTATATAGCTATATTATTGTAATCTAGCTAAAAGCTTCTCAGCATCCCTAAATTCATTGGAGTCAGGGTATTTATTCTTAATATTTTCCAACTCTGCTATGGCTTCATTGGTTTTACCATCTGAATAATACATCATAGCCACTTTATGCAAATAATAAGGAGTAAGTATATCATTATCTCCTGATGCTGCTTTTTTGTACATGCTAAGGGCTTTATCTTTATCACCCAACTCAGCATGCGCATCTCCTAGAGCACCTGATTTCATAATCTTAGTCACCTCATCATTGGCAGAATAATCTTCTAGATATTCAACAGCTTCAGCGTACTTTCCAAGATTCAAATATGAAACGCCAGCGTAGTATTTAGCTAAATTTGAAGCCTTAGTTCCACTATAGTTATCAATGATACCTAAAAAACCATCGAAACCACCACCTGGATTTTCTAAGGCTAAAGCAAATGAATCTTTTCCGAATTGTTCTTCAGCCTTCCACATAGCGTTTACAGCTTCTTTTTCTCTTGGGGCTAAATATAAATATTTGTAAGCAAAATAAAGTGCAACTAGGACCGCAAGCCCAATAAGCACATTGGTGATCATCTTTTGATTTTGCTCAAAAAAATTGGGGCCTGACAAATTACTTCCTTTTACTTCTACAACATCAACGATTTCATCTGATGCAGCAGGTCTATTTTTTCTTTGTGACATAATTATACTTTTTAAAAAATTTGCGCAAAAGTAACCATTTCATTTATATTTATACATTTTTTAAATAAATATATTTCGATTAATGGATTAATGATTTCAATTTTTCAATTATAAACTGAAATTTAAGTCAAGATTTATTTAAAAACATTTTTTCTACTCATAATAAGTAATACCTTATTTTTCTATATAAGATAACTAAAGTATATAAGGGCGTTGAATAGAGATGCGCTAACCGGAATGTTTTTTAGATTCCAAATAGCGCTTTATTCCTCTTTTCTTTATCTGCTTTTCTCGGAGGATTGCATCTCTTTTATTCGCGATAGCTTCAGTATACACACATACCCAATCTTTTGCAATAGACGTGTATCCACCATGGCCATGAAGATGACGAGCTAATCTTTCTTCAACACTCATTTCCGTAACACCACAATAGTATTTATCTAAAGTTGATGAGTATAATATATATATCGTTGTCATTCCAAAAATAGTTCTAAATAAAAAGAGCTTAGAATTTTAACTCTAAGCTCTTTGTTGTCGGGGCGGCAGAGCTCGAATGTCCGACCCTCCCGCCCTGAAGCGGGATGCGCTAACCGGACTGTTTCCTAGATTCCAAATAGCGCTTTATTCCTCTTTTCTTTATCTGCTTTTCTCGGCGGAGTGCATCTCTTTTATCTGCAATAGCTTCAGTATATACACATACCCAATCTTTTGCAATAGACGTGTATCCACCATGGTCATGAAGATGACGAGCTAATCTTTCTTCAACACTCATTTCCGTAACACCACAATAGTATTTATCTAAAGTTGATGAGTATAATATATATATCGTTGTCATTCCAAAAATAGTTCTAAATAAAAAGAGCCTAGAAGTTTAACTCTAAGCTCTTTGTTGTCGGGGCGGCAGGATTCGAACCTGCGACCCCCTGGTCCCAAACCAGGTGCGCTAACCGGACTGCGCTACGCCCCGTAAAATAAGTAGCCATTTCGCTTGCGACCCTCCCGCCATAAAGCGGGATGCGCTAACCGGACTGCGCTACGCCCCGTAAAATAAGTAGCCATTTCGCTTGCGA
>CAZGMB010000022.1:14517-75342 GCA_964526715.1 uncultured Aureispira sp.
CCTCCCGCCATAAAGCGGGATGCGCTAACCGGACTGCGCTACGCCCCGTAAAATATATAGGCATTTCGTCTCGCGACCCTCCCGCTATAAAGCGGGATGCGCTAACCGGACTGCGCTACGCCCCGTAAAATATATAGGAACTTCGTCTTGCGACCCTCCCGCCATAAAGCGGGATGCGCTAACTGGACTGCACTACACACTGAAAAAATATAAATCAGTCGTACAAAAGAACAGCGGTGGAGGGGGGATTCGAACCCCCGGTACCGTTTCCAGTACGACAGTTTAGCAAACTGTTGGTTTAAGCCACTCACCCACCCCACCGGGGAATTCTTAGTACTTAAATTTTCTTTGTTTATCACTCATTAACTTCTTAATGAGAAGGCCTTTTTACAAAAGCGACGCAAAGGTATAATATTTTTTATTTTAAACAAACTTATAATAAAAATATTTTAAAAAAAAGTGGGACATACTGGACTCGAACCAGTGACCCCTACCTTGTCGAGGTAGTGCTCTAAACCAACTGAGCTAATATCCCTTTGATTTATAATGATTTAAGTTCATTCAATAATTGGGAAGGTTCTTTATAGCCTGGAGAAACAAATATTGGTTCCAGATTTGAATTTAAGTATACCAACGAAGGATAACTCATTCTGCCTTGAAGCAATTCATATCCTAACATGTGCACTCCATTCCTACCCATTGCTTCCCATTTATAATTCTTACCTTTGTAAGAAACCTCTTCTTTTTGTTCAGCATTAAATTTTACAACGTAAAAGTTTTCGTTGAGATATTTGATTAGATTTGGGTCCGTAAATGTTTTTTTATCCATAACTTTACACCAATGACACCAATCTGTATAAACATCAATTATGAATTTTTTATCGTTGTTTCCTTCAGCAATTTTACTTGCTTCTTCTACTGTAATCCAGTTTAATTCCGTATTGGACTTTTGATCTGAATTTTTACAACTATAAAATGCTAAGGAAAAGATAAATATCAAAGCAAAATTTAAAACCTTTGTCATATAAATTTTATTGCGACGCAAAATTAGTAATTTTCTATAATTATTTAAACATTTACTAAACTTGTTTGAACTTTTTTCACTAAATTATTGACCTTGTCCTTGAATAGTAAGTCCGTGTCTATTAAGTCCTGTACTGCTTTCAAAGAATGTATCACTGTACTATGATCCCTTCCACCAAAGGAATCACCAATGGTTTTTAATGAACTACTTGTATAATTTTTGGCTAAATACATTGATAATTGTCTAGCCATAACCACATCACGCAACCTGGTTTTAGATTGTAGTTTCTCAACCGGTACATCAAAATGCTTAGCTACCAACTGCTTAATACTTTCCACAGAGATTTCTCGATCAACATGAGATACAAACTGACGAACTACATCTTTAACTAATGCAATGTCAATGACACGCTTATTCAATGTAGACTGTGCAACCAAGGAAATAACAACACCCTCCAATTCTCTAATGTTGTTTTTTATATGGATACAAATGTACTCTTTAATTTCTGGGGGAAGTTCTAAACCTTCTTTCTCAAGCTTTTTATCTAATATTTTTAGCCTGGTATCAAAATCAGGGGTTTTAAGGTCAGCAACTAAACCCCATTTAAATCTCGAAATTAATCTGTCATCAACATCTGTCAAATCTTTTGGTGATCTATCAGAAGTAAGAATGATTTGTTTTCCGGATTGATGCAGCTGATTAAATATATTGAAAAAGATTTCTTGTGTCTTGGGTCTGTTAGCTAAAAACTGAATATCATCTACGATCAATACATCAATCATCTGATAAAATATCATAAAATCATTTACACTATTGCTTTTAATAGCTTGGATTACCTGATTGGTAAATTTTTCAGTGGTAAGATAAAGTACTTGCTTATCGTCAAAATTTTTCACCACCTCATTCCCTATAGCTTGTGCCAAGTGCGTTTTACCCAATCCTACATCTCCATAGATTACCATTGGGTTAAAAGCAGTACCTCCGGGCTTCTTAGCTATAGCTGTACTCGCCGAACCAGGGAATTTATTACAATCCCCTATAACAAAATTTTCAAACGTGTAAATGGGATTTAAATGGGTGTCTAACTTTACTTTCTTAATACCCGGAATAACAAACGGATTAATAAATTTAGGTTCTTCTTTCTCTTTAATTTTAAAATCTGTTGTTTTTGCTTTTTGCGTACCAATTTCGCGATGATTATCCACCATGATATTGTACTCTAAATTTCCGGTTTGACCTAATTCTTTTTTAACGGCTTTTTTAAGAATATCTACATAATGCTCTTCTAACCATTCATAAAAAAATTTATTGGGTACCTGAATAGTTAAAACATCATTTAATATCCTCACCGGTTTGATGGGTTCAAACCAAGTTTTAAACGGTTGTGAATCTATACTTTTTCTTATATGAGCAAGACAGTTATTCCAGACAAGTATATGATCCTTTATCATTATTAAAGTTGGTAAAATATGTTTAAAAAATATGTTTCTCCAATCCTGTAAGCCGGTTTTTGGATACACGGGTTACTACACCAAATCTATCTGCATATCTAGGATCGCAATTTCGGGAGTGACGCAAAAGTGAGGTTTTTTTATCTAGCAAAAAAACATTTGCCTGAGAAATTTCATATTTTTATTTTCATCATAAGAAACTCATTGTCAAAATCATATATTTATATATACACTAAATATTAACTATTCATTTTCACACAAATAATATATTCATATAGTAAATATAAGTAAGAATCTGAAAATATAGGGAGTTATGAATTAGCAGAAACCAATAAGTTTTTACAGGTGATGCAGGTTCCTTTTTTATTCTTTTCAAAATAAACATCCAGCCGTCCTAAGACGATACCTGCCCATCCTACCTGGTTGATCAAAACGGGCTTTCCAGACTTATTTGCCATTCTCTCTGGCTCTTTTAAGAACGTATGTGTGTGTCCTCCGAGTATCAAATCTATATTATCAGTATGCTGAGCCAAAAATATATCCGAAATCTTATTTTCATTAGGGCCATATTTATACCCTAAATGAGAAAGACAAATGACAAAATCACATTTCTCATCCTGTTTTAGAAAGGTAGCATATCTTTGAGCCTCTACCAAAGGGTCCAAATATTGCGTTCCCTGTGTCAATTTGGATGGCACCAAACCATTAAGTTCAATACCTAATCCGAAAACACCAATTTTTATGCTATCTTTTACAAAGATTTTGTATTTCTGGGTTTTACCATGCAGTACTGTATTGTCAAAATTGTAATTTGATATAATGAGTGGAAAATTGGCGTGCGTGAGTTGCTTTTCCAAACCGTCAATGCCTCCATCAAAATCATGATTACCTATAGTTGCAGCATCATAGCCCATCTCTGACATGAGCTTTATCTCTACTTCTCCACCGAAAAAGTTAAAATATGGGGTACCTTGAAAGTAATCTCCGGCATCGAGCAACAATACATTTTTTTGCTCCTGACGAATTCTCTTTATAAGTGTGGCTCTTTTTGCAACGCCACCCAATCCTTCATTTTTACTTCCATCCATAGGGAAAGGATCGATTCTACTGTGGACATCATTGGTATGTAGAATGGTTAATCTAGTAATATTTGGATCTAACACATCAGCCAACAAGGGGTATGCACCTGAAGTTAATATAATTCCTGTTAGTCCTGAATTTTTGAGAAAACTTCTTCTATCCATATTACTCTATTATTCTTGGTGAAAGATCTGCCTTAATATTCAAGCCTTTTAATTTAGATTCTCTAACATGGTTGATCAACATATCTCGGATCAAGGCTTCGGTATTATGAGATTTAGCATCTTTAAGAAAGACAGCATTATCTCCACCTTGGGCTACATAATCCGGAATTGCTGCGTAATAGATTTTATTGATGTCTAAAGGCTCTCCTTTGATTTTGATATTTTTTGCTTTGCCATAGGCAATTTCAAAATAGACATTTCTACTAACAGGCCACCCTCCACTTTCAGCCATTTTATCAAACAGCATTTGAACGACTTCACCTTTGAGTTCCAATACAAACATGATGTTATCAAATGGCATGAGTTCGTAGATTTTATTTACAGTAACATCTCCTGCGCTTAAAACAGGAATACGAATGCCTCCATAATTTTGTACTGCAAAGTCTAAAGGGTCAGAAACCAGTTTTTGAGCTTCGTCCAAAAGGGCATCTGCAAACCAATTGGTCAATGATGATTGCGGCTTACCTTTGGTCATTTCTACTTCATTGTACCCAATTACTTCGTTCATAGTTTCTTCTAGCTTTAGTTTATAGGGTTCAATTATAGCAGCTGTTTTCACATCTACGGGGTAAGATGCCTTTTCTATTCTGCTATTTCGTTGTTGAATGTCAGCAACATGAAAGGTTCTACTACAAGAAATTAATGTAAATAATAAAAGGAGTATAAAGTATCTCATTTGGTATTAAAGAATTTAATAAAACTTACATCAATAATTGAGCCTCACTCCTGATAGCATTTTTGGCATATGCAATTGGGTCTGCTTTGGCTTCAAGAAAATGTTTTCTGGCACTGGCCATCAATTCTGCAGTAGTGTTGCCATCGGCTTCAGATATTACAGTTTGCATTTGTTCTTTGGCTAATTGGATAATTTTCCACAAATTTTCACTTACATATACTTGCTGGGAAACATTATGTTCATACTCTTGCTGTATAGCTATCAGCATCGCATTTTTTAGATCGTTGGTACTCATATCAGGGTGCCCCAATCGGTAGGCCAAATGATCAATACTAATCCTTTCACAAAGCATCATAAGCCTTTCATAAGCCTGCAGTTTTAGTGGCAAAATATCCTTACCCACATTTTGTCGAAGCTTTAAGGCTTCTAACTGATATTGTTGATTTAAAAAATTTCGAAATAAATAAAATACAGTTGCAAAAACAATTAATGCAGGTATTGAATACTTAAGAATTTCTAAAAATGACTCCATATATTATTATGATTAAACTGATTCCATTAAGGATTTGATGACAAAGGTATGATAATTTAATGGATCAAGAATATATAGACGAGAAAACATATTATATTCTTCACACAATATGGAACTTTAGATGGTAAATTAGTATTCAAAAAACAAAACAGAAACTAACGATTAATAAAGTGAAACTTAGTTTTCTTTTTTTATAAAGTCCATAGAAACCGCATTGATACAATATCTCAAACCTGTTGGTTTTGGCCCGTCAGGAAACACGTGCCCTAAGTGGCCTCCACATTTCGAACAAGTCAACTCTGTACGAGGATAGCCCAAATCATAATCTGTATCTTCAGTTATGCAAGTCTTGTCCAAAACATTGTAAAAACTCGGCCAGCCTGTACCACTATCAAACTTATGCTTTGTATCAAATAATGGTAAGCCACAACCTCTACAGGTAAATAAACCTTCTGATTTCACTTCAAGTAAATCCCCTGTAAAAGCCATTTCAGTTCCTTTCTGCCTTAAAACATAATATTCTTGGGGACTTAGTATTTTCTTCCATTCCTCCTCAGATTTTACGACTTTGGGAATAGTATCTTTGTACATATTAACAAAATAATCTTGGGTGGAGACTTTGACATCAGATGCTTTTGATTTCATTTGTTCTCCTTGCTTGCTTTGACAAGAAATCACACTAAAAACGAATAATATTAAGAAAAAAAATAAATGTTTCATGTTAAAATATTAAAAATGATAAACGCTTTATACTTAAAAGCAATATTAATAAATGTTGGACACTAAAAATAAGTACGAAATATTCTAATCTTCACCTCTCAATCTATGATCTTGCCGCTTTGCTAATACCACTAAAAATTTTATCAGGTTCACGATACTTAAAAACACTAGATATCCAAATGTAAAAACAAAATAAAGCCATTTGACAGAGCCTGCGTTTTGAATACTTACACCACTTACACTCCAGGCCAAAAGGCCACCTACGACTAATAGGATACTAAAACTTATGATAGAATGCAACCAATATGTGCTACCATTTTCCGCACCAAAACTCAATACACTATTTACTAAAGCATAAAAGAGTATCATACCACATATTACCACCCAAGGCATGATACCTGAAGTAGAAGAATATGGTACCTTGGGTGATAAACTAGTAAACCCGATTAATATCAATGTCATTGCTAAAACAAATAGCAATTGTATGAAAGGAGAAATCTTTTTATCCAAAAGAGAAGTGCCGGGCTTGTCCATACCGTTGATTTTACAATATTGTTAAATAAGGCTGTTAAAATGAAAAAAATCTAATAATGTTTTTAATGTGAACATAATATTACGATGATAAAATCATTTTTGAATTTTTGACCAAACCCTAAGCAAGTTTTCTCCACAAATCTTTTTGATATCTTTATTGGAATAGCCTTTCTTTAATAAGACATAAATCAAATTGGGAAAATCTGAAACATCTTTAAGTCCAGTAGGCAATGAGTCCCCTACTCCATCATAATCTGACCCAAAACCTACATGATCTACACCTGCCAACTTGACAATATGATCGATATGATTGGCTACCATCTCAACATCTGCATATAACTTTGGATGTTGCTTTGCAAATGATGCTTTAAGGTCTTCTGCTTCAGGGCTTTTTTCGTCAAAACCTGATTGGCTTATCAATTCTCTGAGTTCTGTCCGCATACTATCATTATATCTGACCACCTTACTATCTAAAAATGAAGTACCAAAGTTAACCATGATGACGCCACCATTCTTTTTCATCATGCTGATCATTTCGTCGCTCATATTTCTTTCAAATCCTGGAGTAAACTTTCTACATGATGAGTGAGAAGCTATAACTGGCACCTTCACATATCTCACGGTTTGATAAAAAGCACTATCGGAAACATGTGAAATATCGATCATTATTCCATTTTCTATCATTTTGTCCAAGACTTTGAAACCATATGGACTCAAACCATTCCATGTACGAGTGGTATCATAAGACGAATCACAAATTTTATTGTCTTTGGCATGAGTCAGTGTTATATAAGATATGCCACGTTTTTTGAAATAAGGAATCAGGTTGAGATCATTTTCTACAGGAGCACCATTTTCCATCCCCATGGGCAAGGCGACTTTTCCAGCTTTTTTTATTTTCCTTACATCTTGTGCAGTATAAGCGATTTGGAACAATTTATTTTGCTCTTTGGCTATGTATTCAACCATATTGATAAGACTATCGGCTAACTCCTTGGCCCCTCCTGTTTCTTGCAAAGATGATGGAATATATATAGACATGAAAGGAGCATCCAAACCACCTTCTTTGGATCTTACATAATCAAAATCGCCAGAATCCGTTTGGTATGGAATACCTAGATACTCTTTTTGCAAGCGAAAATTGGAAATCCTAAGTCTGTATGGCAAATCTACATGACCATCAACAATGATATTTTTTTGGGCCAATTTTTGAGCTTTTTGCATCATTTTTTTATCAATAGATTCTTGTGACCAACAATAATCGTGCTGTAGACCAACAAAAATCGTTACTAAAAAAAGGACTGCAATCTTATTGAAAAAATTATTCATTTTATGGTTTTAATTGAATGCTAAAATATTGATATTGCAAAAATAGATTTTTTTAGCTGTTATAGGCTTAGCATCTTAAAATAATTTAATTTGGTGGTTTTTATTTATGATTCTCATCATTCTAATTCTTTCGTTTTTGGAAAATATTATACCTTAGCCGCAATTTTATAAATACAGATCATGAAAAAGGTATTGGTAGCCAATAGAGGCGAGATCGCTTGCAGAGTAATGAAGACCCTCAAAAAAATGGGAATCACTAGTGTGGCCATATATTCTGATGCAGATAAAGATAGTCTGCACGTAAAAATGGCAGATGAAGCTTATCACGTAGGAGCAGCACCCAGTAGTGAATCCTATCTTCGACAAGATAGGATCATCGAAATATGCCTACAAAATCAAGTAGACGGCATACATCCTGGTTACGGATTTTTAAGCGAAAATTCCAGTTTTGCGTTAAAACTTCAGGAAAACAATATTAAACTTATTGGACCATCTGCATACTCTATGGATATCATGGGTGACAAACTATCTGCAAAAGATGCGGTAAAAGCTTTCAACATCCCTATGGTTCCAGGTACAGATTACGCTATAGATGATATAAATAAAGCAAAAGAAATCGCCATCGGGGTAGGATTTCCTGTCTTGGTTAAGGCATCCGCAGGTGGTGGCGGCAAAGGTATGAAATTGGTCAATCATGCCGACGAGTTTGAAGATCAAATGCAATTAGCCATCAACGAAGCTACCTCTTCATTTGGAAATGGAGCAGTATTCATTGAGAAATTTGTTACTTGTCCGCGTCATATAGAAATCCAGGTTTTAGCCGATTGTTATGGAAATACCGTTTACCTCTTTGAAAGAGAATGTTCTATACAAAGAAGGCATCAAAAAGTAGTGGAAGAAGCACCAAGCGCGGTACTTACGCCAGAACTGAGAAAACAAATGGGAGAAGCTGCCGTAAAAGTAGCTATAGCTGCCCAATATGAAGGTGCTGGAACAGTTGAATTTTTAATTGATGATCAACTCAATTTTTATTTTCTGGAAATGAATACCCGACTTCAGGTGGAACATCCAGTTACAGAAATGATCACAGGTCTTGATCTCGTAGAACAACAAATACGGATAGCCAGAGGCGAAAAACTTGCATTTACGCAAGAAGACCTTGAAATAAAAGGCCATGCGATTGAACTAAGGGTTTATGCGGAAGACCCGTTTGATAATTTTGTACCTAGTATAAATACGCTTTTTACATACAAATTACCCGAAGGAGAAGGAATAAGAGCAGACAATGGCTATGTACAAGGCGACCAAGTGCCCATTTATTATGACCCAATGTTAGCAAAACTCACTGTTTTTGGTCATAATAGAGAAGCCGCCATACAAAAAATGTTGGAAGCCATCCAGCATTATCATATTGAAGGTATTGCCTCCACCCTTGATTTTGGAGCATATGTGATGAAGCATCCTGATTTTATTTCAGGGCAGTTTGATACCAATTTTGTAAATAAAAACTGGAAACCTGAAAACATCAAAGCATTACTTCAAGATGATGCCAAAGTTGCTGCATGGGTATTACAAGATTTGATCGCAAAGTCAGATTTAAGAGTAAATTCTATCAATTAAATGATTAATGTGATAAGTCTCGTTAGGTCCGAAGAACAGGCATTATTATTATATGCTCATAATCCATATTTTATGCACATATTCATAAGTTAAAACAAATTCCAATTGAAGAGCCTTTTGTTTTTATTGTAAATGTTTTGTTAATAAAAAAATAATATATACTTTTGGCGCCATAAGCGAATTTATTCAAGCTAAAAAGTAACAAACATTACCAAAATAAATCAAAACATGAGGCCAGTCTTTACAAGTATTTTTACCATTATTTTTTTATTTTTCAATCAACTGTTATTTGCTCAGACAGATAATGTAGTGAATTCTCAACAAGGTTTAGATGAAAAAATAAATGCTGCTTTTACACCATTTGCAAATGCAATAGAAAGTATTGTGTTGTATTCATTTCCATTAGCTGGTACTCAAATCCCATTAATTGTTGTGATCCTTAGTATAGGTGGTTTATTTTTTTCAATCTATTTTGGGTTTCCAAATATCACAAAGTTTGGATTAGCTATAAGAGTAGTACAAGGTAAATATGATGCTATTGAATCAGCAGGAGCAGCGGATTTACATCCTGAAGAAACACTAAATACCAAAGATGGAGATATTCATGGTACTATTAGAGATGAGGGACATCATGGAGAAGTTACACATTTTCAAGCTTTGGCTACAGCGGTATCGGGTACGGTGGGTTTAGGAAATATTGCAGGCGTTACTATTGCTATTGCTTTAGGTGGCCCAGGAGCTACTTTTTGGATGATTGTGAGTGGTCTTTTGGGCATGACCTTAAAATTTGTAGAATGTACATTGGGTGTACAATACAGAGATATCAATAAAGATGGAGTTGTTTTTGGAGGGCCCATGTATTATCTTTCTAAAGGGCTTAAAGAAAAAGGATACACTGGTTTAGGTAAATTCCTAGCGGTATTTTTTGCTATTTTATGTATCGGTGGTTCTTTTGGAGGTGGTAATGCTGCCCAATCCAATCAAGCAGCAGCTCAGATAGCATCTATGTTTGGAATGACAGGAGGAAATTCAGGTTTTATAATCGGGCTAGGAATTGCTATTTTGGTGGGTATCACGATCATAGGTGGCATCAAAAGAATTGCTACTGTTACTGAAAAGTTGGTACCATTAATGGCTGTAATATATATTGCAGCATGTCTTACCGTGATCTTAGCAAATTATAACTTTATAGGTACTGCCATTTCTCAGATATTTGTAGAAGCATTTAGTCCTCAAGCAGGTATTGGTGGTCTGATCGGTGTGTTGGTAATTGGTTTTAGAAGAGCTGCTTTTTCTAACGAAGCGGGTGCAGGTTCAGCTTCTATAGCGCATTCAGCTGTTAAGACTAAATATTCTGCTTCTGAAGGTTTAGTAGCATTATTGGAGCCATTTATAGATACAGTAGTCATTTGTACAATGACAGCATTAGTGATTGTAATCTTTAACGCAAATGGCGCTTTCACCTATGGAAATGCAGAAGTGATGATCAATGGCCAAGCCTATCAAGGAGCTACTTTAACATCATTAGCTTTCGCAGATACCATCTCATGGTTTCCCCAAGTATTGACGATTGCCATATTCTTGTTTGCCGTATCCACAATGATTTCGTGGTCATATTACGGACTTCAGGCTTGGATGTACTTATTTGGCAAAAGTAAAGCTGCTGAAATGACTTATAAAATATTGTTTCTACTCTTCATTGTCATAGGCGCGTCAGCCAATATGAGTTCTGTTTGGGGATTTTCGGATGCAATGATTTTGGCGATGGTATTTCCGAATATGATCGGTTTATTATTCTTATACCCGGTAGTCAAGAAACAATTGAATAGGTTTGAAGATGCCATAAAAGGAAAATAAAAGATAAACAAGCAAAGCCACATATTTGATATTTTGAAGCCTGGTATTATTTATAATATCAGGCTTTATTTTTTGGGATAATAATATACGAGCAAAAATGCAATGATGAAGAGCTTTATTCTCATAGTTTTATTTACCAAAAAATACCTTACTTTTGCGTTTTTATAAACCATTTTTCATTTTCAACAATGTCCAAATATTATCTGCATTTAGGGTCAAATACGGGAGACAGACTCAGTATGCTATCCACAGCTATATCATCTATAGAATCTAAAATAGGGAAAGTAGTGGATAAATCTTCCATTTATGAAACCGAGCCTTGGGGCCTAAAAGAGCAAGAACATTTTTTGAATCAAGCAATAATCGTGGATACTGAGCTTGCTGTAGAAGAAGTTTTTGGTATCACAAAAGACATCGAAAAAGAAATGGGCAGTATTAAATCGGTCCAATGGGGACCCAGAGCCATTGATATTGATATCTTGTATGCTGACCACTTAGTTATGGACACACCAACACTCAAAATTCCGCATCCACAATTGTACCACAGAAATTTTGTGCTCATTCCTCTGATGGAAATTGCAGGGGATTTTGTAGACCCATTAAAAAATATGAGCATAGATGAAATCTACGATGTTTGTGAAGATGAAGGAGAAGTCCTTATTTTAGACTAAATAAATCTTTAAAATTAACTTTTTTGGGGATGCTGATAATATAAATGGGGTTGCATCATCAAAGTATGTGCATTATTATTACTTTTGTACCATAAAATTCTCATTGTATCAAAGTACAGTTTCCATATAATTACATCTGCATAGAAGGAAATATAGGCGCAGGTAAGACCACTTTTTGCAATATGCTAAAAGATGAATACAGCTGTAGGCTGATTTTAGAAGAATTTGCAGATAATCCTTTCTTACCTCTGTTTTATAAAGATCCACAAAGGTTTGCTTTTACCGTAGAATTATTTTTCATGACGGAAAGGCATGAGCAAATGGAGCGAAGTTTACTGAATCAGGATTTATTTCAGGAATTTACCGTTGCGGATTATACTTTTATCAAAACATTGCTATTTGCCAGCAAAAACCTTCCTAACGATAAGTTCAGGTTGTTTCAAAAGATGTTTAATGTGCTAAACCAATCCTTGCCAAAGCCAGATATCTTGGTGTATTTCCATAGAAATGTGGATATTCTGATGCAACATATCAATAAGCGAGGTAGAGATTATGAAAAAGACATTACTGCTGCTTATCTGACGCAAATACAAAATTCATACTTCGAATATTTCAGAAATATACTCTCCTACCCCATACTGATCATTGATTTGAACACTGTAGATTTTGTATCCAACCCCAATCATTACGAGCAAGTGAAATACCTGATTTCTAAATCCTACCAACCTGGAGTACATCGGATTAGTTTGGTGGTTTGATATTTAAAAATAACTCTTAAGTTATCTCAATTTATTACTTAATGAATTATCAATTTTAAATTTAATTTTACCGCACTGCTGTATAGGAGCATTGTAATTTGATTGAAACTTATATCCTCTTGCTGCTTTTAAATAAACCTTTAAGTTATCTTTACTTTTTACTGTAGTCTCATCCCATAGTAGCTTGGTATAATTAACTATTCCATCTCTATTGATGCACACTTCCACAGATATTGTACCTGACTCACTAATTCCTTTTTTTACTGTACTTAGATCACGGTAAATGATTTTTCTACCATAGACACCATCACCTGATCCATCAAAACCACTCATCATCGTATCTCTATGCCCCCAAGTCATGGTTTGTTCATTGATTTCTTGACCGTTATCAACTTCACTGTTTGAAAGATTTTTTTTCTCGTTAATTACCATTATCATCTTTCCACACTGCTCATTGGGTGCAGTCATATCAGGTTGAAACTTATATCCTGAGCCAGCTTTCAAATATTTGATCAAACTTTTCTTATCCGTAATAGTGGTTTCACTTTTTAAAATGGCAGCATAATGAATCGATCCTTCTTTGTTTATACAAACCATTATCGAAACTTGACCAGTTTGTAAGTTTTTAAATGATAAACCAACTAAATCTCTGTAAATAATTTTCCTGCCAAAGATACCTTCTCCTGACCCATCAAATCCTATATTTTGACTACTAGTATCTCGTTTTCCCCAAGTTAATTTTTCTTCATCGACTAGATCAATTTCTACCATTTCAGATTTAATGGCTTGCTTATTTGTATTGCATGAAAACAAACAAAGTGCTACGATGAAAGCTAAAACATATCCTTTAAGTTTCGTGGTATCCATATTATTTTTTGAAACTAAATTTTATCTCAATTTATTACCTAATGAATTATCAATATTAAACTTAATTTTACCGCACTGCTCTTTGGGTGCAGTACTCAAAGGCTCAAATTTATAACCCCTAGCCGCTCTGAGATAAGTTTTAAGGACATCTTTGTCTGTGATGGTAGTTTCTGTCGGTAAAAGTTCAACATAGGTAACTATTCCCAATCTATTGATACAAAGTTTCATGGCAATCGTCCCACTTGTATGTATTGGACGCCTATATGAACCTAAATCCCTATGAATTACTTTTCTACCAAATACTCCATCACCACTGCCATCGTGTTTTGTATCTATTGAAATACTATCTCTATGTCCCCAATTTAAACCACTCGCATCTTCCGTTGACGACAATGCGTTTTTTGTTGTGTAGCAAGAACATAGAGATAAAATACCAAGTAAGTAAAGTAATGAGAAGTTATTTTTCATATACTACTTAAATAATTTCTATCTTATCTAAGTTTATTATTTACTGAATTGTCAACTGTAAACTTCAACTTTCCGCATTGCTCTTTTGGGGCAGAAAGATCAGGCTGGAATTTATAACCTCGTGCTGCTGCAAGGTATCTTTTTAATACAGTCTTATCTCTTATAGTTGTTTCACTACCTAAGAGCTCAACATAAGTTACTAAACCTGCACGATTTATACATACTTTAGTTACAACTTTACCACTAACATTAACAGCAGCTTTTGTTGCACTTAAGTCTCTGAAAATAATCTTTCTACCAAATACACCATCACCTGAACCATCATACTCCCCTGTACCATCACTTGCATTTCCAGACCCTGCGTCACCATCATTGCCCTTATCTCTTCCTGCACCAGTACCTTCATTGCCTTTCCCTGTACCACCTGCTTTGCCATCAACTGTAGAAGGCTTGCTCGTGGATGTCCCTGTAGTAGATCCACTTGTATTGCTAGGAACAGACGAAGAACTGCTTTTAGTTGGAGAAGATGTACTAGTTCTGGTAGGTTCAGAAACCTTTATAGGAGCTTCTGCTGCAGGAGCTTTGGTGATGATGACTTCATCATTTCTTGGGATGACCACTGGAGTTGGCAACTTGATATCAGGTTTAGGCACATCGATCACTTGTGGCTTGGTGACTTCTATCTCTTCGGGCTTAGTCACTTCTTCTTTAGGCGTTTCCTGAGGTTTTTCTTCCGCAGGGGCACTTTCTGATTTTGCTCTTTGTGCACCTTCGTCATCATGAGCCAATTTACTCATAGAACTTTCTTTAAAAGTAAAATCAACCTTTATTGCATATGGTGGCTTCTCATCTTCCGGATCCATTTCTGCAGCAGGAAGATAATAAATAAAAGCTAATAACAGCAACAAAGCATGAATTACAAAAGATATCACACGTCCTCTATTTCGATTTTTCTCTTCTAATGCTATGGTATTATACATATACAGGTCAATTTATACTTTAGATGAATATTTCTATCATTATGACGTATCTATAACGACGAATTTTTGTTAAAATTATATTAAAAAAAATACAAATTTATAAAATTATTCAAATTACTAAGGCTTTGGTATAAAAAATATTGAAAATCCCTATAATTCTAAACTTTTTCTTCGGATTTCTTCTACATCTTCTATCGTCTTAGCTAAAGGATTTCCTAGCAGCTGATGGCCGTCAGAAGTGATCACAAAATCTTCTTCAATTCTGATACCACTGAAATCACGATATACTTCTAACCTATCATAATTGATAAATTCCCGGTGTAAATTTTGCGTTTTCCATTGATCGATGAGTGTTGGAATAAAGTAGATACCTGGTTCTACTGTTAAGACGTAACCATCCTCTAGCTTTTTACCTAATCTTAAAGATTTCATTCCAAATTGTGTACTTTTTTGGATGCTTTCATCATAACCCACGTATTGCTCACCCAAATCTTCCATATCATGCACATCCAAGCCCATCATATGGCCTAGGCCACACTGAAAAAACATGGCATGTGCCCCTGCTTGTACGGCTTCAGCAGGGTCTCCTTTGGTGATACCTAATCCTTTGAGACCATCAAAAATTATCTCAGAAGCTCTGATGTAAACATCTTTATACATTACTCCTGGTTTTAGCATGGAAACAGCAGAGAGATGCGCGTTTAGTACAATTTGATAAATTTCCTTTTGTTTTTGACTAAAAGATTTCCCCACTGGAAAGGTTCTGGTCATATCGCCTGCATAATGTAAATCCGTTTCCGCACCCGCATCACAGAGAATCATTTGACCATCAGTTATTGTTTTTCCATGATAATGGTTGTGTAATGTCTCACCATTTACTGTAAGTATAATCGGAAAAGACAAATCTCCGCCGCCATTGATCGCTTCCTGATGTACTGCAGCTACAATTTCGTACTCTTTCATCCCCGGCTTGGTTGTAGTCATTGCTGCAAGATGCATTTTTGCAGTAATATTGGCGGCTTGATGGAGTTCTTGTATCTCATGTATATCTTTGATAGATCTCAGACTTATTACAGCTTTGATAAGTGATAATGATGCATCATCGGGTATTTGCTGTACAGGAATCTTTAAGGCTTGATGTAAAAATATGATATTGTCATGTCTATAAGGTGGAAGAAAATGAATATCCCTTTTAAGTTGTTGTTGCTTTGAAAGATATTCAAATAACGTGTTTCTATTTTGACTATTGTCAACACCCACACTTGTTGCCATTTCTTTGACAGTGGGTAATAAACCTGTCCAAACGATATCATCTAAAGTCAGATCATTTCCAAATATGATTTCTTCACCACTATCACAATCTATAATTGCAGCTAATCCGGCGACATCCAATCCAAAAAAATACAGAAACGTGCTATCTTGTCTAAATCTAAAGGTATTATCCTTATAATTCATTGGAGCATCATAATTTCCCAATAATAGAATGACACCAGAATGCACTTTAGACTTCAATGCCTGTCTACGCTTGATGTACACTTCATCTTTTAAAACTCTAAAATTCATATTATTTAACTGTATTATTCATTTATAATGTTGTGATATACACTAAGCATATATATTTTGGAGCAAGTTTCCCATAACTTGAAAGAAAAGGAGCAAAAAAAATATCTTTGACATCCAAAGACACCAAAGATATTATGATTTGACTCACAATGATTTAACACCTTGTGAAGCCTATTATTTTATTACAAATTTAAATTTTATTTTTTTGATGCCTGGAGTTCTTTCCAAGCCTTGTATCCATCTTTTAGGTCATAAACTTGTTTAAAACCCAATTCCTTCATGATTTCCATGGCTCTTTTACTTCTACCTCCTGCATAATCATAAACCATATATTGCTTTGTTTTATCCAACTGCGCAACTTTTTCCGAGAAATCTGGCGATTTGATATCTATTTCTAAAGCATCTTTAATTTTACCATTAGCAACTTCCTCCGGGGTTCTTACATCTATCAATACTAGACGACTACCTTGTTCGTCCATAATTCTTGACGTTTTGGATGCATCTACACTGATGTGAAATGCTTCCATATTATTAAGCTTGTTTTCTAACTCAACAGTTTTTTGAGAAAGCTGAGCATAAGAGACAAAACAAATAAAAGACAAAATACAAGTTAAAAACTGTTTCATGACTATTTAATTTTTAATTATGGGAACAAATATATTTCATTTTTCTGATACATTTTGTTTTTATGATTTTTTTTTTTAAAGATTTTTCAAAAAATAAATATACCTAATAAACATTTTAATTTACCTTTGCCCTATAAACAAAAATAATGTTGACCATTTTACATCATCTTCATCATCATCACTTTCCTGAAATCAGGTGAGCTTATAGAAGTATTGATGTATATTCATAAATAATATTTTCCATAACTGCCCGCTTGATTTCTTGTGGGCAGTTTTGTTTTTAAGACTTTCCACAGCTACAGCGGGTCAAAACAAATGACCTATGATGCTAAAAATAGCAGTTCAAAAATCCGGTAGGATGTACGAAGATTCTTTAAAATTACTCAAAGATTGTGGTATCTTCGTGGATAATGGCATGGATCAACTCAAAGCAGAAGTTAGAAATTTTCCTGCTGAAATCTATTTTCTTCGCAACAATGATATACCTCAATATCTTGAAGATGGCGTAGTAGATATTGCTATCATAGGTGAAAACACCTTGATAGAAAAAGGGTCTAATGTTTATGTCTTAGAAAAATTGGGTTTCTCCAAATGCAGATTGTCGTTGGCTATGCCTAAAGGAGAAGTATATCAAGGGCTTACATCTTTACAAGGAAAAAAAATTGCCACTTCGTATCCCAATACCTTATCAAAATTTCTACAAAGCAAACAAATAGATTCGGATATCCATCTTATATCGGGGTCCGTCGAAATTGCACCAGGAATTGGATTGGCCGATGCTATCTGTGACCTTGTAAGCAGTGGCAGCACCCTTTTTAAAAATGGACTAGAAGAAAAAGATATCATCCTCCAATCTGAAGCCTGTCTTGCGTCCAATAAAGCTGCCATGGAAACCAAAGGCGACTTGATTCAGGACATCATCTTTCGGATACAGTCAGTACTCAAAGCCAGAGACCATCGGTATATCCTATTTAATATTCCAAATGAAAAAATAGAAACCGTGAGTAAAATACTTCCTGTATTAAAAAGCCCAACAGTTTTACCACTTTTAGAAAATGGTTGGAGTTCTATCCATTCGGTAATAAAAGTCAACGAATTCTGGCAAGTCATCAGAAAAATCAAGGAACTTGGTGCCGAAGGCATTTTAGTGATCCCTATAGAAAATATGATTATTTAAATATAACAATTTGTAAAAATGAATATCATAATCAATCCAGATCTTAGCGAATTTGAAAACATTTGCAAAAGACCATCTTTCGATCAAAAACATTTATTGAGCGGTGTTCAAACGATCTTTGAAGAAATCAATCGTCGTGGCGATCAAGCACTTAAGGAGTATACAGAAAAGTATGATAATGTCAAGTTAAAAAGTACTGAACTTAATTTAAGTGATGAGCAAGTGGAAATCAGCCCAGCATTAAAAGAAGCTATTCAAGTGGCTTATCAAAATATTAAAACTTTCCACGAAGTACAAAAACCACTAGAGATCAATGTATCGGTAATGCATGGTATCAATTGTATTCAAAAGCCTATCCCAATTCAAAACGTTGGCGTTTATATACCTGGAGGAACAGCTCCTCTATTTTCTACAGTACTTATGCTTTGTATTCCAGCAAAATTAGCCGGATGTAAGAGAATATTGCTGTGTACACCGCCAGATAAATCAGGAAATATTCATCCAGCTATTTTGTATACTGCTCAGTTATGCGGTGTCACAGAAATCAGACTGGCAGGTGGAGCGCAAGCCGTGGCGGCAATGGCACTTGGTACACAAGAAATCCAAAAAGTAGATAAAATTTTTGGGCCAGGAAATCAATATGTAACTGCTGCCAAACAGTTGGCTCAAAACTATGGCGTAAGTATAGATATGCCCGCTGGACCTAGTGAATTGCTTGTATATGCTGATTCCTCCGCTATTCCATCTTTTGTGGCTGCTGATCTACTTTCGCAAGCCGAACACGGCATTGATAGTCAAGTTGTTTTGATTGCTACAACAGAAAAAATGGTAAAAGATATATTTAATGAAATAGAGTCTCAGTTGGTGGTTTTGCCAAGAAAAGACATTGCCAAAGAAGCGCTAAAAAATTCAAAATTTGTGGTAATAACTGATACTAATAAAGCTTTTGACTTAATCAATCATTATGCTCCCGAACATTTAATCATTGCTTCAGATACCCCAGAACAATACGTTGATTTAATCATTAATGCAGGCTCTGTTTTTCTGGGCAATTACTGCCCTGAAAGCGCGGGCGATTATGCGTCTGGAACCAATCATACGCTACCTACCAACGGATGGGCAAAAAACTACAGCGGTGTCAATATGGATGCTTTTTATAAAAAAGTAACATTTCAAAGTATTACTAAAGAAGGAATCGAAAACCTGGGTCAAACTATAATCACCATGGCAGAAGGAGAAGCTTTACAAGCCCACGCAAATGCTGTAAAAGTAAGATTAAACCAAAAATAAGTAGATATGAATATGGAGCAAATAAAATCACTAATCAGGCCTAATATTCTGAAGCTCGTACCCTACTCTTCAGCAAGGAGTGAGTTTAATGAAAAGTCAGAGATATTTTTGGATGCCAATGAAAATCCATATCAAAATGAGTTTAACCGTTATCCTGATCCATTACAAATCAAACTTAAAGAAAAGATAGCCGATTGGCGTGGAGTATCTTTAGATCACCTAGTTTTGGGCAATGGTTCTGATGAAATCATTGATTTGATTATCAGAGTCTTTTGTAATCCTAGCAAAGATAGTATCGTGACTTTTAATCCTAGTTATGGGATGTACAAAGTGTGTGCAGATATCAATGATGTTGAAGTCAGAACTTTCAATTTGGATGAAGATTTCAAATTTAAAAAGACCGACCTGTATCGATTTTTTGAGAAATCTGATAAAGTATTATTCATTTGCAATCCCAACAATCCTACTGGTAATGGCGTGAAGTTAGAAGATATTATTGATATTTCTAAAAATTTTGAAGGTATTATAGCCATTGACGAAGCATACATTGACTTTTCTGATCAGCCTTCAGCATTGAATTTATTGAAAGATATTCCTCAATTAATAGTTTTACAAACACTCTCGAAAGCTGTTGGTTTGGCTGGATTAAGAATTGGCTTAGGTTGGATGCAGCCAAAGTTGGCTGCTATATTTAATCATGTCAAGCCACCTTACAACATTAGTAGCTTTAGCCAGACCCAAGCAATCAATCGACTATCTGACCTAAATCAAATATCGCAAGAAATTAAGAGTATCTCAGAACAAAGAGCTTACTTAAAGTCAAAACTGCTTCAATGTGAATATATTGATAAAGTATATCCTTCTGATGCCAATTTCCTACTAGTAAAATGCGGTAATGCCGACCGACTGTATCAATACTTTATAAAGAATGGTATCGTAGTCAGGAATCGTTCTAGTCAGTTTGGATGTGAACAGTGCCTTAGAATTACTGTAGGTACACCCGAAGAGAACCAGAAACTCATTGATTTACTTCCTGATTTTGACTTTCGTTCATAATAAATTAAAATAACAACATGCAAAAAATATTATTTATAGATCGAGATGGTATCATACTCAAAGAACCTCATGATCAGCAGTGTGATGCCATTGAAAAAATAGAGTTCCTGCCTGGCGTTTTTTATTATTTGGGAGAAATATCTCGCAAATTGGATTATAAATTGGTCATGGTTACCAATCAAGATGGCTTAGGAACAGCTAGTTTTCCTGAAGCTACATTTTGGCCAGTACAAGAACTGATGCTCAGAGCTTTAAAGAGTGAAGATATCGTCTTTGATCATATTTTTATAGATCGAAGTTTTGAGCACGAAAAGAGCCCATACAGAAAGCCCGGTACCGCAATGTTGAGTCAATTTATGAATAACCAATATGACCTTGAAAACTCTTTTGTCATAGGAGATCGGTGGAGCGATATGGAATTGGCATATAATTTAGGGGCAAAAGGTATTTTGTTAAACTGCTATGACGCTTCAAAAGTAAATATGAATTTTGTCAATGAACAAGCGAAATCTTGGAAGGATGTTTGGAAATACCTTTCTTCAATAGATAGAAAAGCTAAATCCTTGAGAACAACCAATGAAACCAAAATCAACGGTATTATCAACTTAGATGGAAGTGGTATCGCTGAAATCAACACAGGATTGCACTTTTTTGACCATATGCTCGAGCAAATTGCCAAACATAGTAATACAGATTTATTTCTTGAGTGTAAGGGTGATTTGCAAGTAGACGAACATCACACAGTAGAAGATACCGCCATGGTACTTGGGCAGCTATTCAGTAAAGCTCTGGGTAAAAAAGCAGGAATACAAAGGTATGGCTTTTCACTTCCCATGGATGATGCAGAAACCCATGTTTTATTGGATTTTGGTGGAAGACCCTGGCTAGTATGGGATGTATCATTCAAAAGAGAAAAGATCGGTGATGTTCCTACAGAAATGTTTTACCATTTTTTTAAATCCTTTGCTGACGAAGCTAAATGTAATCTCAATATCAAATCCAAAGGTGATAACGAACATCATATCATTGAGTCCATTTTCAAAGCCTTTGCTAAAGCAATAGCCATGGCAAAATCGAAAAATACATCCAGCATGGATATTCCAAGTACAAAAGGAAGCTTATAAATATGGTAGCAATAATCAATTACGGGGCTGGAAACACCCAATCGGTAATCAATTGTTTAGAGAGAATTCAATGCGAATATATATTGACAGATCAGCCTGTGTCAATTGTGTCAGCAGACAAAGTCATTCTTCCAGGTGTAGGACATGCGGCCACTGCGATGCAATCATTAAAAGACAAAGGTTTAATAGAAATCATAAAAAATTACGAAAAACCTTTGTTGGGTATTTGTCTGGGTATGCAGCTTCTTTATGATTTTTCTGAAGAAGGTGATACAACTTGTTTGGGAATCATACCAGGAAATATTAAAAAATTTAAGCCACTTAATTACGAGAAAATACCTCATATGGGATGGAATCAAATTTCAAAACGATCACTTGATCCATTATATGAAGATGTTGCAGATGGAGAAAATTTTTATTTTGTACACAGCTATTACGCTGAAATTTCAAAATATACGGAAACCATATGCGAATATATTCGGCCATTTACCGCTTCTTGTAGGTATGGAAATTTTTATGGTATGCAGTTCCATCCCGAAAAGTCAGGAAAAATTGGAGAAAATCTCATCCAAAAATTCATTAATTTATAAATCGTAAAATGAAAACTAAAATATATCCAGCCATAGATATTATCGAAGGCAAATGTGTTAGATTGAGCCAAGGAAATTATGATGCTAAAACGGTATACAATGATGATCCATTGAAAATGGCCATAGAATTTTGGGAAAGCGGCGCTGAATATATACACATTGTAGACCTTGATGCCGCAAAAAATCCTTTGGATAGTAACAGAAAGATCATTAGTGACATCATTAAAAATACGGATTTAAAGGTTCAAACTGGCGGAGGTATCAGAACGGACAAAGATGTGGAAGACTTGTTAGCATTGGGAGCTGATAGATTGATCATCGGAAGTACAGCAGTATCTTCTCCAGAAAGTGTTCAATCTTGGGGAAATCAATATGGATGGGATCATATCGTGATTGGAGCTGACGTAAATCAAAATAAAATCGCCACCCATGGTTGGAAGCATATAACGGATATAGAAATATTTGACTTCATAACATCTTACCTCCAATTTGGAGCAAAAAACTTTCTGATAACTGAAATATCCAAAGATGGCATGATGTCTGGGAGCGCACGAATCTTATACGAAAAGTTATTATTGGATTTCCCAGGTATTGGAATTGTAGCATCTGGAGGCGTCCATGACCATCAAGAAGTAGATTATTTAACAAATTTAGCGGTAGAAAGTATCATCATCGGAAAAGCACTTTATGAAGGAAAAATTCAATTATCTTCAATTTTGGCAAAATAACCAATTATGCTCACAAAACGAATCATCCCTTGTTTGGATATTAAAAATGGAAGGACTGTGAAAGGTACTAATTTCGTAGATTTGAGAGACGCAGGAGATCCCGTAGATCTTGCCAAAAAGTATTCCGACTCAGGAGCAGATGAATTGGTATTTTTGGATATTGCTGCTACACAAGAAAATAGATCTACTTTAATCGAACTTGTAAAAAGGGTTGGTGCTGAAGTAAATATACCATTTTCGGTCGGAGGTGGCATCAGCGATGTAAGCACAGCATATAACTTATTGCAAAACGGAGCTGACAAAATAAGTATCAATTCATCAGCGGTAAGAAATCCTGATCTTATCACTGATTTATCCAGACAATTTGGCGAGCAGTGCGTCATTGTAGCGATCGATGCAAAATTTCATAAAGGTAAATGGATGGTCTATACCCATGGCGGTACAAAGCTTACAGAATTTACGCTTTTAAAATGGGCCAAAGAAACTCAAGAACGCGGAGCAGGTGAAATATTATTCACATCTATGGATCATGATGGTACTAAAAATGGATTTGCCTGCGAAATGCTCCGTACTTTAAATCATGAGATCAGTATCCCCATCATAGCATCTGGTGGCGCTGGAAATATGGAACACTTTTTGGATCTCTTTGGCGTTTCAGATGTTAGCGCTGGCTTGGCTGCTAGTATTTTTCATTATCAAGAAGTTGAAATTAAAGCGCTCAAAACTTATCTTTCTCAAAACCAAATTAAAGTCAGATTATAAATATAGCATATGATAGATATCAATAAGATAAATTTTAGCAAAGTTGATGGACTCGTGCCCGTAATCGTTCAGGATTCTGATACACAGAAAGTATTAATGTTGGGTTATGCCAATAAAGAATCTATGCAAAAAACAATGGAAACTGGATCAATGACATTTTACTCCAGGAGTAAGCAACGGTTATGGACTAAAGGTGAAGAAAGTGGTCATTTTTTGAAAAGTATAAGTCTATCGTTGGACTGTGATCAAGACACTATATTGGCAAAGGTTCAACCTATGGGTCCTGTCTGCCATACAGGCACGGATACTTGTTGGGGAGAAAAAAATGAAGAGTCAAGTTTTCTCAATGATTTAGAAGATGTTATTGAGCAAAGGAAAACAGCTTCTGATGTAAATAATTCCTATGTGGCTTCACTTTTTGCAAAAGGCATCAACAAAATAGCTCAAAAAGTTGGTGAAGAAGCTGTAGAGTTGGTTATCGAATCTAAAGATAACAATGACGAACTATTTATCAATGAAGCAGCTGACTTGCTTTTCCACTACCTGATATTGTTGAATGCCAAAGGATTTGGAATGAATGATGTCACTAGAGTATTGAAGAATAGACATCAAAAATAAGTTAAAACTTCAATTATTTTATTTCATGGCAACTTTCTATTACTAAGTACACACCAAAAACACGTAATTTATCATCTTTACAATAAAATTAGGTATTCTTTTATTAATCACATCATGTCAGCACTTCTCGAACATATCATCCAAGGTTGCAAAAAACAAGAGCATGAGGCTCAGAAGCAACTTTATGATATGTACAAAGACAAGCTTTTTCCGGTATGTTTGAGATATATCAAATCTGAATACGACGCCGAAGATGTATTTATAGATGCATTTTACAAGATACTGACCAAAATTGAAATGTACAAAGGTGATGGAAGTTTTGAAGGTTGGATGAGACGCATAATGGTCAATGAATCTTTAATGTTTATCCGCAAGCGCACCAATTTACATCTGACAGTAGAGATACCTGAAACCGATATTGCTGATGAAGATTGGCTCAGAGAAGAAGACGATTGGTCATATGACGACATTATGAAAATCCTTAATGAATTGCCTGATGGATATCGTACCGTCTTCAATCTTTATGTTTTTGAAGATTACAAGCATCGGGAAATTGCAGAAATGTTAGGCATTAGTATCAACACATCCAAATCGCAGCTCATCCTGGCTAAAAAAAGAATATTGGATATCATTAAAAAAAAAGAGAATTTTAGTAAACATAAACCATCATGACACCAAAATTTAAATCTCACTTGCGAAACGTAGACTTGCAGACTCAGGTGATGCCTCGTGAAAGTGCTTGGATAAAATTAGAATCCAAACTGCAAGTTTCCAAACATACGGACAATAAAATTAGAAAATATAGAGGTATTAGTATTGCTGCTGTTATGATTGCCATCGCAGCATGCTTGAGTGTTTTTTACATACAAAAAGATGTTGCCTTAGCAAATGATAATTTTGCTTTTCAGGTAGATAGTGATATCTGGCCAAATGTTCCTGAAAGTAACCTTTACAACATTGCCCAACTTAGAGATTTGAAAGCAGCATATTCAAAACACAATACTAAAAAAAGGATATAAATTCCCTAGTGATTCGTAACATTGGCTTCGGCACCACTATGTTGCGCTCAGCCACCATCTCAATTTTTGAAATATAAAGCCAAAAACCCCTATCCTTTTACATCTCATGATATGCTTTCTCGGAATAGGAAGCCCAATTTCTGATATTATCCGCAAAGGATTTAAATGATTGGTAAACCTTATTTGTAAATTCATCTTGTGCAGCTAATTCATTCAGTACTTCTTCGGTATAAGTTCTAAGTTTAGCTAATACTTCGGGACTAAATTTTCTGATTTCTACACCTTTCTCTTCTTTTATTTTATTTAGATATTCATTATTTTTGGCTTCAAACTCTGAAATCACCCAAAGATTCATTCTGGCAGATGCTGTTTCTAAAATTACTTTTAAATGCTCTGGTAATGAATTATATTCCTTCAGATTAAACATATTTTCGAGAACAGATCCTGGTTCGTGCCAGCCTGGAGAATAATAATACTTTGCAATTTTATGAAACCCCATCACATAGTCATGATAAGGACCTATCCATTCTGTGGCATCGATAACGCCACGTTCCAGGTTAGTGTAAATTTCATTGCCAGATGATAACACAGCTGTTCCTCCTGCTTTAGCCAAAACTTTGCCACCAAGACCTGGTATTCTCATTTTCAATCCTTTGAAATCTTCGATATTATTGATTTCTTTATTGAACCAACCACCCATTTGCACCGTAGTATTGCCTGCTGGAAAAGCAATCAAACCAAACTTAGCATACAACTCCTGCCATAACTCCAAGCCACCACCACGATAAATCCAAGCATTCATTTGCTGCGCATTCATACCAAAAGGCACAGAAGCAAAAAACTGAGCAGCAGGAGATTTGCCCGCCCAATAATAAGCAGCCCCATTGCCCATTTCAGCCGCTCCACTACTCACCGCATCAAATACCTCTAAAGCAGGTATGAGCTCACCGGCGCCATACACTTTTATTGTGATTTGACCTAATGACATTTGATGAACCCAATCAGCAAATAATTGACAAGCTTCGCCTAAAACTGGAAAATTTGGTGGCCATGTCGTGACCATTTTCCAGTTGTATTTTTTGCTTAAGTCTATTTGTTGTTCTGGCTTCTTCTTTTCACTGTCGCACCCTGTGAGCATTAATGAGGTACCCAATACTGCAACAGCTGACCGTTTTACAAAATCTTTTCTATCCATGGTTTTTGGCTTTATCATTTGAATAAGCAAATGTAAATGGTTTCAATCACATTTCAAAACGAATGGTTATAGACTTTGGTTTGTATGGTGGCTTCTTAAAAATCATGAAACATTAGATTAATTTTTATGCTTTGATTACTTTTGCATTTTCAAAATTATTAAAAATTTAATCTTTGACATTAATAAAATCAATTTCTGGAATCAGAGGAACTATTGGTGGTAGCCCTGGACAAAACCTGACGCCTGTAGATGTGGTAGAATGTACAGCTGGGCTTGGTATTTGGTTAAGAAAAAGAGGCGGAAAGCCAAAAATCATTGTAGGTAGAGATGGGAGGATCAGCGGTCAAATAGTCAGCCAATTAGCTGTTAATACTTTATTAGCTATGGGCATTGATGTTGTTGACTTGGGATACTCTACCACACCTACTGTAGAAATGATGGTTCCACAGCTTGGAGGTGGTGCCGGAATCATTTTTACGGCAAGTCATAATCCAAAAGAATGGAATGCCCTGAAATTTTTAAATGAGAAAGGCGAATTTATTTCTGCCGATGACGGTCAGGAAATTATAGATATCATCGCAGACGGCAAACTGCATTTTGCTGAAGTAGATCATTTAGGGAGTTTGTCAACTTATAAAAATGCGATTCACGATCATATTCAAGCTATTCTAGCTTATGAACATATCAATATAGACGCCGTTAAAGCTGCCAAACTACATGTGGTGGTGGACTGTATCAATTCGACAGGATCGATCTCAATTCCACCTTTATTGGATGCTATGGGAGTGAGTTATGATTTACTCCATACGGATGACTATGGTAATTTTGCTCACAATCCTGAGCCTTTGCCAAAACATTTGGAAGCACTATCATCAACAGTAGTTAAAAACAATGCCAATCTAGGAATTTGCATTGATCCCGACGTAGACCGTTTGGCATTTGTATGCGAAGATGGTAGCATGTTTGGAGAAGAATATACTTTAGTAGCGGTGGCAGATTATATTTTGGGTAGAAAAAAAGGAAATACAGTTTCTAATCTATCATCTACTAGAGCACTGGCAGATGTGACACATCGACATGGTGGCTCCTACTCCGCGTCTGCTGTGGGAGAAGTCAATGTGGTCAATGAAATGAAAAGAACAAATGCACTAATCGGCGGCGAAGGAAATGGTGGTATTATTGTACCTGAATTACATTACGGCAGAGATGCTTTAGCTGGGATAGCCATATTTCTATCATTATTGGCAGAGAAAAATATGAACATGACAGAGCTCAAGGCAACCTACCCTTCTTATGAAATCATTAAAGATAAGTTGGAACTTACACCTGAGTTGGATTTGGATAAAATATTCATAAATCTAAAGTCAACTTTCGCTTCTGAAAAAATCAATGATATTGATGGTTTAAAAATAGATTTTGCGGAAGGTTGGGTACACATGAGAAAATCAAATACTGAGCCTATTGTAAGAATTTATTGTGAAGCCAGAGATTCAAAAACCGCAGAAGCCTTAATTCAAAAAGTCAAGTCCGTAATATGACAACTCCTAAAGCCACTTCATTAGAAGCCTATTTTGCACCCTACAGAGATCAAATCATTGGATTAAACCAGCTTTTTCATTCTCCTTACGGTGAAAAAAGAATCATATATGCAGACTGGACAGCTAGTGGAAGGATGTACCGCCCCATAGAAAATCTGATGATTGATAAACTTTCACCTTTTGTGGCCAATACACATACTGAAACCAATGTTACGGGTTCGTCAATGACGTTGGCTTATAAAAAAGCTAGAGAAATCATCAAAAAACATGTCAATGCTATAGAAGGAGATATCCTAATAGCTTCCAATAGTGGTATGACAGGTGTTGTCAATAAATTACAACGTATCATAGGAATAAAACTACATGAAAAATTTCAGGATAGAATTAAGTTAACCGAAGAAGAAAAGCCTGTAATCTTCGTGACACATATGGAACACCATTCCAACCAAACTTCTTGGATAGAAACCACAGGAGACGTGGTTGTGATCAAAGCGTGTGATGAAGGAAAAGTCGATATTAATGATTTTGCCTTTCAATTAGAAAAATATAAGGGTAGGAAAACTAAAATAGCAGCTATCACTTCATGTTCTAATGTGACAGGAATTGATACTCCTTATCATCAGATGGCTGGAATGATTCATAGAGCCGGTGGATATTGTTTTGTGGATTTTGCATGCTCTGCTCCTTATATTAATATAGATATGCATCCGGAAGCAAAAGATGAATACCTTGACGCTATTTACTTTTCACCACATAAGTTTTTAGGAGGTCCGTCAAGTTCTGGAATATTGATTTTTAATCAAAAACTTTATAATAATCGTGTACCTGACAATCCTGGTGGAGGTACTGTGGACTGGACAAATCCATGGGGCGAACACAAATATCATGAAGAGATAGAAGCCAGAGAAGATGGTGGTACCCCTGCGTTTTTGCAGACTATCAGGGTGGCATTTTGTATTCAGCTTAAAGAAGCTATGGGCGTTGAAAATATTATCCAAAGAGAACATGAAATATTGGATATCATATGGCCAAGATTAGCTGCTATGCCCAACTTAAGAGTATTGGCAGACCAGCACAAAAACCGATTAGGAGTCATATCTTTCTACATTGATGGATTACATTTTAATCTAGCAGTAAAATTGCTCAACGACCGCTTTGGCATTCAAATGCGTGGAGGTTGCTCTTGTGCTGGAACCTATGGGCATTATTTATTGGAAGTTTCCCATGAAAAGTCAAAATCTCTCACCGATGAAATTTCTAAAGGATTTTTGGCCAATAAACCAGGATGGGTTCGTATGTCATTCCACCCTACCATGACCAATGAAGAAGTAGTATTCATAATGGATAGTTTGGACCAACTGTGCAAAGAACATCAAGAATGGGCAAAAGACTATTCTTACGATCCACATACCAATGAATGGTCGCATAAAAATGATGTTCAATTAGAAGCAAGTTTGGTAAATGAATGGTTTACTGATTCATTTAAACTTTGTTAAATTGGTTAATTGGAATTCAACTGAGATCAGTATAAGTATCGAATTGACCAATTTGACGATAAAATACTAAGTTTTATCCAAAAGATACAGTCGATACTTACATACATGATTACCTTTACAAGAGTTTACACTAATTCTTTAACATTTACATATTAAGTAGGATGGGATTGTTTCTAAAAATCATTTGGGAAAGTTTTCAGCAAGCTCTCGGAAGTCTTGTAGGAAATAAACTCAGGACATTTTTATCCTTACTGGGTATTACTATTGGAATTTTCTGTATCATAACGGTAAAGTCTGCAGTAGATTCTTTGCAAGACAATATTGTAAATGGATTCAATGAATTAGGCAGCGATGTTATCTATTTGGACAAAATGCCTTGGAACGAAGACCCTGGACAAAACTATTGGAAATATGCTAAAAGACCCGATCCGTCTTTAGATGATTATGCTAGCATAAAAAGGAAATCCAAGCTTGCTGAAAATGTATCTTACACCATTTTTACAGGTGGTCGCACTGTAAAGTTTCTTTCAAGCTCAGTATCCAATGCTTTCATCATGGGATCTACACAAGAATATGCCAGTATTCAAAACATCAAAGTAGCAGAAGGAAGAATTTTTTCCCAAACAGAGTACGAAAGTGGTTCCAACAAAGTAGTTTTGGGCTATAAAGTTTATAACGAACTATTCAAAAATGTAAACGGGATAGGGAAAGAAGTGAAACTCTTTGGGCAAGACTTTCAAGTGATCGGTTATTTGGAAAGTGAAGGAGATAATGCATTTAACTTTATTAATTTTGATGATGTACTTTGGTTAAACTTTAATTGTATCAAAAAATATGTAAATGTAAAAGATGAATCAAGTGTAGGTAGATTACTGAATATCAAAGCAAAGTCAAATGTGGACTTAGAAGACTTAAAAGGCGAAATTACAGGTATCATACGTGCAGAACGTCGCCAAAAACCATTAGAAAAGGATAATTTTGCGCTCAATGAATTATCTATGCTTTCTCAAGTTCTAGATAACGTTTTTGGGGTACTCAATTTAGCAGGTTTCGTTATAGGCATTTTTGCTTTGATTGTTGGTATGGTAAGTGTGGCCAACATCATGTTCGTATCCGTAAAAGAACGAACTAGTATCATTGGCATTAAAAAAGCGTTAGGCGCAAAAAGATTTGTAATACTAATCGAATTTTTAATTGAAGCCATAATTTTATGTATTTTTGGAGGAATCATTGGTTTGATTTTAGTTTATATCAGCCTGACAGTCATATCCTTACTAATACCTTTCAAAATGTCTTTATCATTGTTTAACATCCTGATAGGTGTGGGTACTTCTATAATTGTGGGCATAATTGCTGGCATCGTACCTGCGTCACAAGCATCTGGGATGGATCCTGTAGAAGCTATAAGATCATAAAATTTTCAACACAAAATATATAATATTACATGCATTTTATACATTTGTTGTATGATTCATTTTCCAACATTCATTAGCCAACTAAAAACCATAACACAACAACTGTTGAATACCATACCATTTATTGTGTTTCATAAGTTGTGGGAAGGATTTTTTAAACAAAAAGCTGTACTAACTATATCCGTAGTGGCGGCTATTGTTATTCCTTATACATTGTATGATGCATTCACTAATGTTTCATCTGACCTTCTAACCCAAAAACAGAGTTTTATAGGAAGTGAAACCATCACCAAGAATTTTAAGGATTTGTTAGACGGTAGTAATAAATATATTGTACTGATCTTATTACATATGTTAAATGTGTATTTTTCCAACAAAACTATAGAAAAGTTATCCGGCCATATAATTGATATATCTTTTAAGGAAATGATCTCATCTCAATTCAGGAATTTAAAAGTTATATTTAGAAATTGGATCCGTGAAATTATAATTGGGGTTGGAATAAGTATTATCATTGGGATTTTCGGGCCCGAATGGTTAAATGATGTTTTAAAATTCATTGTTGGTTCTTATTTTGTAGGATTTATATTTTTAGATAACTACAACGCCGCTTTCAAAATGTCAATAAAAGAAAGCAGTCAAATGGTGTACCATCACGCTGGAGCCGCTTTAGGTTTAGGTCTTGTAGCTAAAATTTTATTTCTTTTACCAATCGTAGGCCCAATACTAGCATCATTTATATGTGGTGTAGCTGGAACTTGGTATATGCATACATCAGAAATGCATCAAAACGCATCGGATGCTTATGCTGATTAATATAGCATATTTTGAGTAAGTTACGAAATGTAAGGCGGCTAATTTCTTCGGATGCCATAAATGGTATACTTTTAGCATTCAGGAATGTCCAAAGAAGAGAATCTGGATTTAAAGCACTAATTGCACTTTCTATGGTGAGTGTGGTGTGGGGAACCACTTGGGTAGCATCTAAAGAAGCAGTAACTTACATGTCCGCTTTGCAGATGGCAGGGATTAGACAGCTTATAGCAGGAACCTTATATTTGGGATATTTTTTACTAAAAAAGTATCCGTTACCCGAAAAAAAAATTATTCCTTCACTTTTGATTTTAGCTTTTCTCAATTTCATATTGAGCAACGGACTGAGTACATGGGGAGTAAAATTTATTCCCGCAGGATTAGGTGCGATTATAGGTGCTATTTTCCCGTTCTGGATTGTTTTATATGGTATAATTTCAGAGAAATCCAAGCCGCCGCTCCTTGCTTTGGTAGGTATGCTGTTAGGTTTCATCGGAATTTGTATTGTATTTTATGAATATCTAGACGATTTTCTTCTTCCAGAATTTAGATTTGGAATAATGCTTTCCATTGCCGCTACGATTTCATGGGCTATGGGCACCATCTACATTAAACAACAATCAAGTGTTTTCAACCCTTACTTTGGTCTTGGATTCCAAATGTTTATATCGGGTGCGGCACTTTATTTTTATACATATACATTTGACCATACTTATATACCACTATCAGCAATTCCATTGGAGGCATGGTTTGGAATTATATATTTGGTCATTGCAGGATCTATCATTGGTTTTGGGTGTTACATTTATACGCTCCAACATCTCCCTGCTGAACAAGCTGCTGTGTATGCTTATATCAATCCACTGATTGCTGTCCTGACAGGTTGGTTTTTTCTGAATGAAATATTAAGTTTAAAACTTCTAATAGGAAGTATAGTCACTATAATGGGTATATATTTAGTCAATAAAAACTATAAAAACCAACAAAAGAAAGATTTACTTTAAATAAACATAGTCAATTTATCATATATTATTTATTTTACTTTAACTTTGACCTCGTTATAAAAATTAATCAATTTAAATCAAAAAATAGAAATGAGACGTTTATTAACTTTTGCAGTGATTTTAGTTTCTTTATCACTTTATGGTCAAAAAAAGATAGTTTGGTTTGATATAGGAGCTAAAGCACAATACGGAGCAGCAGGCTTATACAATCAAGCACTTGCAGACTCACCTGATTATGGATACAGAATCGGTACAGGTTTGTCATACGGAGGAAAATTAGGTATAAATTTCGGCTACAATGGACTGGCTATCGATGTGATGAAAAGTAAAGCCAATCAATCATTTGACAGAACACTTACCACTATCGAATGGGAAAGTCTAGATATTTATGCATTATTCAGAAATGCAAAAAATTTGGGATACTTTGAGATCGGACCAAAAATGTCTATGATCAGTAGAGTAGCTTCAGGTGGTAGTGAAAGTAATTTAACTGATCGTCCTGAAACTAATTACAATAAAAATCTATTCGCAGGTGTTCTTGGTTTTGGAGCTAATATTATGGGAAATGACGGTAGATTCAGTGGTATTTTAGGACTTAGATTTGAATATGCATTTTCTGACTTAGATACGGATGAAGGAAAAGCGTTAAATGCTCCCGTTTATGGAACATCAAATGTATATGCAGATGGTAAAAAATCATCTAATATCGCATTTGCAGGTGTAGTTTTTGAACTCAACTGGGGAATTGGTTACTTCGGTAAAGCTCAATGTGGCGGTAGATCAAAGTTCATTATGTTTTAGTGGTGAACACAAAAAAATAAAGAGAAGCGGTACTTTTTAGTGCCGCTTTTTTTTTGCTATTATTTCTAAAAAACTTATTTAAGATATAATTTAACCCTATCACTATCCAGTCGAACAAAAATACAACTTTGTCTATTCAGACCTCTACCTATCAACTTTTAAGTTACCTTTGTTGTTTATTTCCATGTCGAATTTTATTTTACAACAATTATTACAAATATATTTATGTATAAATATTTTATTTACCTGTTTTTATTGAGTTCCTCTCTGATTCAGGCTCAAAAAGGTATGGTTTACGGTTCTGTTTACATACAAGGAAAAGCTGCCGACTTTGTAAACATTTCGATAAAAGGTACACAAGTAGGTACTACTACGGATCAAAATGGATCTTATTCTTTAGAACTTCCCTATGGTATCCAAACTATCGTTGCCGAAATGGTAGGTATGGAAGCTGAAGAAAGAGAAATAAATATCAATGCTAGCCAATCAAAAATAAAATTGGATTTTGAACTCCAAGAAGTAGCCATTTCTATCAATGAAGTAGTAGTGACGGGCACAAAAACATTCAAAAGAAAAACAGAAAGTCCTGTCATTGTAAATATTTTGGACAGTAAGACATTGACCAATTTGCAAGTGTGTAATTTATCAGATGGCCTTAAATTCCAGCCGGGACTAAGGGTGGAAACAGACTGTCAAACATGTGGATATACTCAGTTGAGAATGAATGGTTTGGCCGGAGGATATTCGCAAATATTAGTTAACGGAAGACCTATTTTCAGCCCATTGATGAGTTTATATGGTATGGAACAGCTACCTGTAAATATGATTGACAGAATAGAAATAGTCAGAGGTGGAGGATCAAGCCTGTATGGTTCAAGTGCCATAGCTGGAACTGTAAATGTCATTACTAAGATACCTAAAAAAAGTCATTATGAGTTAAGTTCAACCTATCATAATATAGATGGCCAATCTAATGACTTAATGCTCAATGCAAATTCAACATGGGTAAATGATTCTAAAAATACTGGTATTTCTTTCTTCCTAAATCACAGAGATAGAGCCTTTTACGATGCCAATGATGATAATTTTTCAGAATTACCCAAATTAAAAAGTACAGCCATTGGTGCAAATATATTTATAAAGCCATCAGAAAATCAAAAACTGGAGCTTAGTGTCAGTAAACTGGGTGAATACAGATTTGGGGGTGAAATGTCAGTAAAACCTGCTTTCTTAACACAACAATCTGAAGAAAGGAACCATGATATTTGGTTGGGTAGTGCAGATTACCAAATGAATTTTAATGAAGATAATTCGTCACTGATCATGTATGGTGCATTTCAACATACAAGAAGAACACATTATACCGGTGTATTTCCTGATAGTGCTGAAGATATACAGAAACATATTGAAAATCCACCATATGGAACTTCAAAAAATATAACTGCTCAAGGTGGTGTACAATATAACCATAGAATCAATAATTTCCTGAAAGGTAAAAATGTCTTCACTTTTGGTTCTGAGTATATATCCGATGATATATTGGACGAAATACCTTCTTACAGATATCTCATAGATCAGACTACAACCGATTGGGGTACATTCGCACAAAGTGATTGGGAGATTCTACCTTCACTCAATTTACTGTCAGGTATAAGAATGGATCGTCACAACCTAATTGATAATCTATTATGGAGCCCGAGGGCTTCTTTGCTATACAAATATAAAGGGAATACTCAATTTAGATTGGGATACGGTACAGGATTCAGAGCACCCCAAGCATTTGATACGGACTTACATATTGCCTTTGCAGGTGGTGGTGTGTCTAGGGTACAGCTTGATCCTAATTTAAAGCAAGAAAACTCACAAAGTTTTTCTGCGTCAGTAAATTACGATAAAACTACTGATAAATATATCGCCGGTTTTACCTTAGAAAGCTTTTATACCAGATTAGATAATGCATTTGTTTTAGAAAATGTAGGTCAAGATGAGTTTGGCGAAATATTTCTCAAAAGCAATGGAACTGCTGCTACTGTCCAAGGCTTTACTCTAGAGTTGAGATTGAATTACAATAAAAAAATACAATTAGAATCAGGATTTACAGTACAAAAATCTGTATTTGATGATCCCGTTACCTATATAGAAGAGGCAAATCCGATCAAAGAATTTGTGAGAACACCCAATCAATATGGATTTGCCAATTTAAACCTCAATCCAAGCAAAAAGTGGGCTTTCAATATCAATTACGTTTATACTGGTTCGATGAAAGTAGTACATTTTGGTGGTGCTGAGAATTTTAAAGAGAACGTAATTATTCAATCCAAACCTTTTTCTGAAATTAGTGCACGAATGGCATATACAGTACATTTACACAATAAATTTGGGTCAGATGTTGAATTTTTCGGAGGAGTAAAAAACATTTTTAATGCCTATCAAAATGATTTCGATATTGGAAAAAACAGAGATAGCAATTACGTATATGGACCGGGTTTACCTCGCACATATTTCGTAGGTATCAAAATAAAGGCGGAATAAGACAAACTTTGATATCTAAACCGATTTCATCAACGCAACTTAATCTATGATATTCATGTCAATGAGATAAAATGCCTATTATTATATTTGATGGCAGATTTGATGAAGATAAATAAATTCTAAAATTATTTGGAATTGAAGATCAGTATTCTATAGTAAAACTTAGTACAATAAAAGCGATCTTAGCTCTATTGACATTACACAGATAACTAAAAACTATAAGAGTAGAAGCCCAACTTTTCCCGACAATGATTGGACTCATTTTTGTCACTAATGAAGCTGGCAGATAGTTTTTCAATGAAGAAATCATTTTTCCATAGAAATTATTTAACTCGTCGGAATGAAATGAATACGATTTATAAAGTAATGTAGAATTCATTACATAAGTTTATTGAAGCATTTTCTGTACTTCAGTAACCCGTGTAGCATTTTTGGAAGAAGATTCTTTAAAGTTGTAAAGGTGACTGCTCGCTCAATGAGTCGTAAATAAACTACTGTCAAAATCGACCATAGAACACTAGTACCTAAAAATTAAATCAAATAGTTTAATGACTTAAATACATTACCTAAAATTAAGAAAATAATTCTAAAATCCTTTTCCTAAAATTAGACTGGTAACTGAACAAGAACGTATGCAACAATATATAATTACAACTTCAACTAAAACAGAGCTAACTAAAATGCAGCTAAAATCAAATCTTAAAGAACAATTTCATCAGAAAAAACTAAACTCTCCTTTAAAAAGTCAAATCATGACTTGATATATTGATATAAATATATTTTATCAAATTTTCTATTTAGTATGAAGAACAACAATCTTCTTTGTTATCACGCCTTGTGTGCTTACCACTTTTACGAAATAAATTCCTTCAGGATAATTAGCTGTATTTACAGACCACGACTGCTGATCAAGTTGAGGTATTTGATCAATGATATTACCCAATTGGTCAGTTATCATTAACGATTTTATGATATTTCTACCATTAAAATGTATTGTCAAGTCCTGATTTACAGGATTAGGATACACAATCAATTTAGCTTCTGATGGTACTGGTTCAGACTTTTTAGTATTTAAACGAATATCTATATAAGTATCAGGTAAACTATACTTAGCTCCATCTACATCTTCGATTTGGATGCCTGATGTAGCTATTCGTCTAGTAATATGAGTATCGGATGATTTAAAACCTTCAGCTTCGTCTTCGACAATAAATGAAATTTGTCCAATCTTACCAACTCCACTTGACCCAACAGGTTTAAAACCTTCAGCTTCATCTTCCACAATGGCATTGGTTTTAGTAAATGCTGTATGAATGACTCCATCTTTGGGTTGTTTGGTCATTTCTAAGGTACCGCTACCTTGAGCAAACCAGGAATTCTTAAAATATTCTATATTTAAACTGCTGCTATCAATCATAGCAGGATTAAGATTCAACCCGAATGCCAACCCAAATAAATCTTTAACAGGATTTGCATTACTTCCTATGGAAATATCTATAATCAATAAATCACCTGAATCTACTTCGGTTGCATTGGGGATGAGATTAAAAGCATAATCCTTTATGGCCAAAATCTCTTCAGGCACCAATTGGCTAATACTTGCATAATAATTATGAATTGCCAATGTGTCTGCATCAGAAATCAACCCATCACCATTTGCATCTATATGTTTAATATTCAAACCATTAGGTTGATCATATCCCCAATTATCTGCATTTTGGCCTGAACGGAAAGTATAATTAATATCAGAACGAGCGGGCCCACTCAAACCTAAGTACCTACCTAAAGACAAAATATCAGTGACAGAAACTCTTCCATCACCATTCATATCGCCTGCCCACACACAATCATTTCCATTGCAATGGCACAAAGTGTCAACTTCCCCATCCACAACATCTAAGTATATTTTATATACAACACAAGGATTATTAACCACACAATACTCTATATCAAAAGAATCACCACCATAATATTGCTGGTCAGGTGTATAAATTAATGTTGACTTTGAATAAAATGTATTACAACCTTCAGACACGTTAGTATTGGAAAATACTTCAACGGTTCCAAATTGAGGCTGATTGAGAATATTGAATTGGTATCCATCCACAGGTACATCATAAGTAAGCACTAATGGATCATTCTTTAATGTTTTGAACGTATAATTCTCAGTATTTAGTGGCTGGTAATTACCAATATGGATTACAATTTTCCCTGTAGCTTGCCATGTTCCGTAATTTACCGTGTAAGTAAAATTCTTTACGCCAGAAAAACCTGGAGGCGGAGTATAGGTCATAATCCCTAAAGTATCTCTAACTAATCCTGCAGAAACGTTTGAAATTGGAAAATGACTAGCTAAGTCATTTGCAAAAACATTAAATGTAATGGGCGTATTTTTAGGCGTATAAAAATAGTCATCTCTAACGCTAGATGTGTTGTTCACTCTATTGATCAAGTCAATGACAACAACTCTACTTCCACCATTTGAATTAGTAAACCTAAATTGGTCAATACCTGTTTGTCCAGGGTTGGGTGTATATTTAAATACAAAATTGTTTTGAGCAACTAAATTACCTTTAGACGGAAAGTCAACTAAACTAAAATTATTGGAAGGCAGTCTCAGTACTTGGTTCTGATGATTAAGTAGTTTATAATGTAAAGTATCGGTCAGCGAATAATTACTTTGTAGTTTGTAAAATGATATTTTACCGTTTGCTGTTGCCCCTTCATCATTTTTTACACTGTATAAAATAAATCCAATGTCAGCGTTGGTACTAGGGGTAAAAGTAATAGAATCACCTGTAAAAGAAGATGTTCCACCTGTAGTCTGTGCAATGCCTGTTAATTGAAGGCCCGAATGACTGCTGATATCGTTTGAAAGCGGTAAAACTGTTATTGGAGTATCATTTGAATAACCAACAAAATCTTCTTGCGTGTTTATCTTAGAATTTACATAGGTTATATGCCATGTGATATATCTGGGCTTGAATCCATCAGTGTATTGCGCCCAAGCTTTGGCTTTGCCAACATAGTTTGGATTACTTTGGGGCGGATTAATGATAACTTTTTTGTTCTTTCCTGCTAAGTTTTGAACTGGTTGGGCAGAGCAATTTTGAGTAAGTATGGTGACTGAAAAGTTACTACCGATGGTATCAACTAATGTTTGACCTTTCACCAAGACAAAATGACGCTCACCATCATTAATTTGTGCATATAGTTTGGGGGATAAAACCATATACAAAACAATAAAAATCAATAAGTTATACTTTTTCATGGATATATCTTAGGGAGATACTCTCCTATTTTGGTTATAATACAAGCACAAAGAAAGAAAATTCCTGTATCTTATCCAAATATAATGATAAATTTATTATATATTTTTACAAATTATTTATTACAAGAACTAACAAGAAAATAAACATTTGCAATTTTAGTAATTACATATGATCATTTAAAATAATAATTAACAAAAATAGGGTATCATATTACAAAATTAATTAATGCATTAATAATGATTAATGATATTAAAATATATTCTAAAATAAATTATATGATATCCTTTGAACTACAATAATTATTAACTTTTCAATAAACTTTTATCTAAGGAGTCACTTAAAAAATGGTAATGACTAACTCAGAAAAGAGAAATATATTTTAGATGATTTTTCAAACATTGCTTCACTATTGGCTGGACTATCTCTGCAATTAATTATCTAATGCGCCTGGAAAACCTTGATTGATTTTTTGATATAAACAAATTATTTGATTATATTTACACCAAATTTTTTTAATTCGATATGCGAGATAGAAAGGTAGTCATGGGTTTAATGTCTTTGACGGTGTATGAGCTAAATAGTTTTAGTAAATATGTCCATTCTCCCTATTTCAATGTAAATCAAAATATTAATCAATATTTCAATATTATAGAACATGCCATAAAAAACGGTTTGGTTGATCAACTGAATCCAAATGAAATATGGGGCCAGATTTTTCCAACCATTCCATATCACAATCAAAAATTCCTAAAACTCAACTCAGATTTGCTCAATCTTTTAGAAAATTTTCTGGCACAAAAAGAATACGAAGCATCAGAAATACTACAGGCAAATTTCAAATTGGAAGGTGCTAAAAAACGCAATATCACAAAACTATATAATGGGATTATAGGAGAGTTAGAAAGGCTTCGCCTTAATGACATCAACCAATCAGTTGAATTTTACTACAACAAATATCTGATAGAAAGAAATCTATTTAATCTAAAAACAGAAAATGAGAAAAAAAACGAAAAAATAGAAATCAGTACAGAGTTAAATATTAAAGATATTTCAGACCAGTTAGAATATTTTTATATTGCTGAGAAATTAAGACTGTATTGCACACTTCTGAGTTGGAAAAAAATGTATAAATTGGACATTGAGTTGGGAAATATGTCTTATATTTTGGATAAAGCTCAAGAGCACCAGTACTTTAAAATACCTGCTATAAAAATTTATTATTTGATGTATCTAACTTACGAATATGGAGATGATATTAAAAATTACGAAAATCTTAAACATGAAATCAATACATTCGGCCATAAATTTCCTGAAAACGAAAGGTGGGAAATTTACTCAACTGCAATAAGCTATTGTATTAATAGAGTAAATAAAGGTGATCTAACATTTCAACAGGAGACGTTTTTACTATATAAGGAAGTTATCGAAAACAACTTACTTACAAAAGATGAAACAATTTCTCAAACAACATATAGAAATATTGTTTTTTTTGCACTAAGAGTAGAAGAATTCTCATGGGCTGAAAACTTCATTTATGAATACGCTAAATATGTTGACGAAAAATACAGGAATAATGCAGTAGAGTTTAGTTTAGCTAGGCTTGAATTTTATAGAAAAAAATACAGTAAAGTCATTGAACATCTTTACAAAGTTACTTACGAAGATGTTTGGTATAATATTAACGCAAAGACAATACTTTTAGCTTCATATTTTGAATTAGATGAATTAGATGCTTTAGAATCATTACTTCAATCATTTAAGATGTTTATTAATCGAGAAAAATCGCTTTCAAGTGATAGAAAAACTCATTACTTAAACCTTGTAAAATTTACACATCAACTCATCAAAATTCATCCTAAAGACAAAGTAAAACTAGAAAAACTAAAAGCTGATATAGAAGAGACTAAAGGTGTAGTGTCAAAGCCTTGGTTATTGGAAAAAGTGGAGCATCTATTAAAGAAAGCGAAATAATGCCTTCTCAAACTTTCATAAAATTCAAACAATATTGATGGAAGGTGTTGCTGACAAAAGTATTGCCGTACCCATATGGAGCTAAATTAATATCATCTTGACACCAAAATACTTCAGGAAGTAAGATCATCTTATGACATAATCTTTCTGCAAGATCCCATGCAAAAGGGTAATTTTTTCCTTTCTTTTTGATATTTTTTACCACTATGGTCATAACGCTGCCGGACGGCATGACTTCCAAAATATTTAAGTACACTTCTGTCAGGTCTGCCAGAAACAATTCATAATCAGAAATATTGCCTAAGTCTTCCTGATCATCTGAATAATTGGTCTGCAAGCCTTTTTCTAGCCTTTTTGCCTGATTTTCTGCGCCTTTCATATTGAGCATGTCCCAATATGGTGGAGATGTAATCATATAATGTATCTGTGGAAAATCATCTTTATGAATTAAACGTGCATCTTTGTTAATGATTTTAAAAACGTTTTCTTTGGGTTCGGCAAATAACTCAGATTGGGTTGGTCTTACTAATTCTTGGCAACGAACACTGGCTATTTCAGCAAAAAAAGGGCTTAATTCAGTTCCAAAAGCATTTCGACCTGCTTTTAAAGCTGCAACTTGGGTGCTTCCTGTACCTGACATAGGGTCTAGTATATTTTGTCCTTCCTCGGTAAACTGATTTAAAAACATACTCACCAACTCTTCAGGGTATTTGGCTGGATGAAGAATTTCATTTTTCTTTCGGGGTGCAGGTTTAAGAATAAACCAACCTGGCATTTTCGTTGAAAAATTAGGAATATTTCTTGTATGTACTGGTTTTAAAAGAGTATGATCTTTGGAGAGATAAGCACCGTTTGAGTTTTCATCTTTTCGAAAATACAAACAATAAAACAACTCATTTTCTGGTTTATGAATAACACTGTCTAGAGATTTGCATGCTATTTTTTCATCTTTTAAACTGTAAATAGATGCCAATTGCCACGCCATATCCCAAGCCAATGGAAAAAACTGATCTCCAATAGTTTTGTTTTGAATAAACACGGTTAAAAATCTTCTATGGATTAAATTATGGAAGGAATTCTTTGCAAAGGAAACTACCTCATCACGCAATTGAAAATATTCATCTAAAGATTGACATTGATCTATATCGTTTCTAATATCTATTAATATGAATTGACTCTCGTCGGTTTCAACATTTTTTTTACTAGCTTTTAAATCCTGTGCATCAGCTTGTTGTTTAAAAATATCAAACATAGTGCCGAAATAAAGTACTTTTTCATGAGTAGGTTCTGCTTTAGAAAAAAATCTTAGATTTTCTAAGTACAACTTTTCATCAGATTCAAATCTAAACCACGACTTTTGAAAAGGCAACCATTCTTTTGATGTAAGTCTATTAAATCTATTTTTCAAAATGATATTATATTAATATCCAAACGACTGAACATCCTTTTTTTCCTTGGCTTTAGGATCATATTTTACCAAAAGATTGATCCAAATAGATCTTGACATCCGCAAAAAAAAGAAATAAGTTAAAGCGGCAACTAATAATAAAACGCCCATTGCAGGGTTCAGACTCATTTTAAAAACAATCAATAACAATCCCATAACTCCCAAAAAAAAGAAGCCTGAAAATATGTAAGAAAGAAACATTGATCCATAATAAAACCCAGGTTCAGGTTCGTACTTCTGATTGCATACCGGACAGTTTTCAGGCATAGCTACTGGTTTACTAAATTCAAAAGGACTTAAAAACAAATCTCCTTCCTGACACCTTGGGCACTTTTTCAAAAATGCATTAATCAAAAAATTTCTCTTACTCATGGCTTTATCAATTAAAATTTGAGGTTAGCAGCTTTTTGTATTACTTCGTTTTTTAGTTTCTCTTTGTAAACCAAGATTTTGTCTAAAATATTTGGTTGGCTACATCCCAAGATGGAAGCTGCTAAAATTCCAGCATTCTTAGCGCCATTTAGGGCCACCGTTGCAACAGGTATTCCTCCAGGCATTTGAAGAATTGACAACACTGAATCCCAACCATCAATAGAGTTTGAAGACTTCACAGGAACTCCTATCACTGGAAGTGGAGTAATAGAAGCCACCATTCCAGGAAGATGGGCTGCCCCACCCGCTCCTGCTATGACTACCTTTATTCCACGTAAATGTGCGTTTTTAGCAAAATCAAACATCATTTCCGGTGTCCTGTGTGCTGATACAATGGAGATTTCATAGGGTATTTCAAAAAATGCTAACATTTCAGCAGCCTGCTTCATAATGGGTAAATCTGAATCCGAACCCATAATGATACTTATTTGAGGTTTATGCTCCATTTTAAGAAATTACTTTTAAATGATTTTGTACAAATTTCGCTTTTTGAATAGCTCCTTCCAATGTTTTGTCTACGATGGTGACATGGCCCATTTTTCTAAACGGCTTCGTTTCTTTTTTGCCATATAAATGTGGATAAACACCGTCCAAAGCTAAACAAGCTTCCAATCCATCATAAACCGTAAGGCCTGCAAAACCGTTTTCTCCGAGTAAATTGACCATAACTGCGGGTCTTACCAACTCTGTACTACCTAAGGGCAAGTCTAAAATGGCTCTTAAGTGCATCTCATATTGGGATGTCACAGATGCTTCTATAGTATGATGCCCAGAATTATGGGGCCTTGGAGCTACTTCATTTATTAATATCTGACCTTGTTGATCTACAAACATCTCCACTGCCAAAAGACCTACCACATCCAGTTTTTCAGCAATATTTTGAGCCAAATGAACAGCTTGAACTTCTTGATCAAGGGTTAATGTAGATGGAGAAAAGAGAAACTCTACCAAATTTGCTGTTGGGTGAAACTGCATTTCTACACTTTGAAATGCTTTAATATCACCCGACGGATTTCTAGCCACAATTACTGCTATTTCTTTGGAAATATCTATCATGGACTCCATTAGACAAGGTCCGTCTAACAGTGCTTCCATATCGTTTTGATTACGAACCACATGCACTCCTTTACCATCATATCCATCTGTCCGAGACTTTTGGACAAAAGGAAACTTAAGCTTACCATGGGCTACTAACTGGATGATGTCTTCTTTACCTTTGAACAATTCAAATTCTGATGTGGGGAAGCCATTTCCTTCATAAAACATCTTTTGTTTGCCCTTATCCCGTATAATCTTTAAAGCAGCCGAAGATGGGTAAACCTTCTTTCCTGCCTTTTCCAAGTCTGCCAAGGCATCGACGTTCACATTTTCAATCTCAATAGTGATAATATCCATTTTACTGCCAAAACGTATGACATCATCATATGAATTAATATCTCCACACTCAAAAGCTGAACACACCTGAAAAGCAGGAAAGCTGTGATCTTTTTCTAATATGCTAATATCCAAGCCCAATTTACTCCCCGCTTGACACAGCATTTTACCAAGTTGTCCGCCGCCAAGTATTCCAATCTTTTGGTTATGTTTGTTTTGCACGTCTACTCTTTAAAGAATGCAAAGGTATAAAAATTTAGCCTTTTATAAGTATCAAAAGTTACCTTAATATTAAAACACTAAAGAATACTAGAATATATATCTTTATATTTTTGAGCCGAAACATCCCATGAAAAATCTAAATTCATAGCTGCTTTAACACACAAGTTTTTGTAATCAGTATGCTGATACATATCATAAGCCCGCCAAATAGCATGAATCATCTGATCAAAATTCATATCATCAAATCTAATTCCAACTCCTCCTTCTTCACTAATGTCTCTTACGCTGTCTTTTAATCCACCTGTGGTTCTTACAATAGGTAAGGTACCATATCTCATGGCAAACATTTGGTTAAGCCCACAAGGTTCAACACGTGACGGCATTAACAAAAAGTCAGCTCCTGCATAAATTTTATGGGACATGGCTTCATTATATGCCAACATACACGCCACATTTCCTGAATGCTTTTGAGCTACTGACTGCAAAGAATGCTCTATGGACTTATCACCGGTACCTAAAACTATAAAGTTGGCATTTTTGTGGTGAGACAACCATGTGTCAATCAATCCTGCAATAAATTCTGCACCTTTCTCTAATACTAATCGTCCAATAAAGCCGTACAATGGCAACGAAGGATCTAAACCTGCTATTTTACAGATTACGGCCTTATTTTTATTTTTAAATGCAACATGATCTTTTTTAAAGTGGTGATCAATCATAGGGTCTGTAGCCGGATCCCATACTTCATTATCTATACCGTTTAAAATACCTACACTTTTCCATGATTCAGCCCTGAATAAGTTTTCCAACCCCAATGAGTCATACATTAACTCATGCATATAATTAGGTGAAACTGTAGTCACTTTGTAAACACACCTTACCGCTGACGCTAAAGGATTGATGACGTTATTCCATTCTAACAAGCCACTTTTCCAACTATCAAATTGTGGCAATAAATACTGTTTTGACCAACTAAATGCGCCCTGATATCTTTCGTTATGGATGGTAAAAACGGTAGGTATATTGGATAAAACCTGGAATTCGTATGCATATTTCATCATAAATGGAATCAAACCAGTATGATGATCATGGCAATGGACGATATCAACTGCCACACTTCCATCTCGTATCCAAGTCAAAAACGCTCTTTGAAACGAAATATATCTTTCTAACTCATCCCCAAAATAATAACCATCCTTGCCAGCATACACACCGTATCTATCGAATTTTGAAGGAATATGAATGGTATAAAAAGGAAAACCCAATATATCATCTATAAAGTATCTGACCTCAAAGTATAGATGCTCGGCCCCCAAATGAAAACTACCTTGATGTACTATTTTGTACAATTTCCCTTCAAACCAAGGCATTTCATAAGCTGGAATAACCACATGGCATTCCACATTGATTTTATTTAAGTATTTTGGCAATGAACCTACTACGTCCGCTAAGCCACCTACTTTTGCTACAGGAAAACATTCTGCACTTACGTTAAAAACCTTCATAAAATTAAATTTTCACCTTTTTGGAATTACTACTTTCAATTAAAATCAATGAAGCCCAAAGATAACTTGTTCCATTATGAATTTTATATTTATGCACAATAATTTTACCAAAACCTTTAAGATGTAGACATGCTCATTTGCGAAGTTTTGAAGCAGGGCATATTTCACAGTTTCACGTTTGATTTATTTCAACTATCATATTTTGAAATGAGCTGTTGCTTTTATTATAGCGTGACATAGTTTAGACATATTTAAAAGCTGGTATTGGTTTGTTTGGATAGATTTTTTCTATTCCTTGGTTTGACCGACTTTAAACGAATTTAAAAATTTAGAAATATTATCATTCAAACTTTTTTTACTTTCTGTATAGACTTGCAATGAATAAAAACGATCTCCTACCAACAGTAACCTACATTTAGCAACGAGTTTATTATCGTTGTAAGACGCTCTATAAATCAAGCCCTTATGAAAACCTAATGAAGCATCAGCCTGATAAACCAAATTTCCCCCAAGATCTTGAATATGCGTATCCATACTTACTTTAAATAATTCATCAACCAACTCTACGGAGTCCTTGTGAAAGGTACCATCAGGGTAATCGATCAAGGCAATGAGGTATAAATAATTATCGTCTTCTTTTTTGCCTTCACAAATCCAAGTTTTGGGGTGCACTTCACCGACATCAGTGAGTAGCTTCTTTTCCCCACTTTTCATAGGGTAAGGCGTTAATATCTCGAAAGACTGATCAGCAGGTCTGAAAACTTCCCACTGATCTTGACCAATCAACATATTATTGAGTGCAAAAAAACAAATAGAAATGAGAATTAACAAATTAGATTTCATAAAAAGAGCTAAGATTTCAAAAACATTAAACGAAAAATTTCAGATAAAGTCTTAGATGTGACAAATTTTAACATATTTGTTAACTAAATTAAACTTATACCTACTACCTTTGCTTTAAAATATATAATGATGACACTTAAGCAACTCATTCAGTTAGAAGATAAAGCCAAGGAAGTTTGGGTAATCAGCCCAGCATTACATTATGATGTTAAAAATGCTGATTTTTCAGAAATTGTTTCTGTTAATCTAGGTCAGAAAATAAAGTATAGATATATCATTCCGGCATCTAAAGACATTCATAAAAACATTGATCTTTACAAAAAGAAGTACCACCTTAATGACCTAGAGATCAATCAAAATTTTCTTATTTTACCAGAATCGGATTATCTGCCATTTCTAATGGAAACTGGTATATATAATGGAAATAGCGAAGATTGTATTGCTTGTGTGGCACCAGCAACCACCGAAGGTAATGACGTAATCAAATTATCGCGTGAAGATAGCAAAAAGATGGCTGACGCTTTCAAAGTTATTTGGAAAAAGTATAAAGGGGTAAAGATTTAATCATTGTTCCTTTAAATTTTGATCCAGTAGAAATATAAGGAATACTGCATTTTTTCAGAGACTATTTTCTTAAATAGTGACCTCGTGAAATGCTTCCCAGCTTACTATTTTACAATTTACATTGGGTTGTATGATAGTTTTTGTGATTTTTCATACGTATTGCACAAATATTCCTTCAATTTTCTTTTAGTCTTAAGAACATTATATCTTTGTGCGATGAATGATTTTGTATTAATTTTAGATTTCGGGTCTCAATATACCCAATTGATAGCTAGAAGGCTCAGGGAGTTAAATGTATATTGTGAAATATATCCATATAATAAATTTCCAAAACGAGATGACATCAAAGCAGTAATTCTGTCAGGAAGTCCATTTTCAGTGTTGGATGAAAATGCCCTTAAATTTGATCTCAATCAAGTTATCAATAAATATCCCGTTTTGGGCGTTTGCTATGGTGCTCAGATGATAGCCCATGAGTTGGGTGGACATGTACTCAAGTCAGACAAAAGAGAATATGGCAAAGCCATCATGTCTGTAGTAACACCTGATGTCCTTTTTGAAAATGTAGATCCCGCAACACAGGTATGGATGTCACACGGAGATTCCATTACCAAGGTACCAGAACAGTTTGAAATCATAGCAAAAACATCAGATATTGTTGCAGCATATAGGTCGAAGCCAGATGAATATACCTACCCTATTTACTGCATCCAATTTCATCCTGAGGTCACTCACAGCCTTCAAGGTAAAGACATGCTATCTAATTTTGTTCATGAAGTCGCCGGATGTGGTGCGGAATGGACAGCTGCATCTATGGTAAAGGAATCTATTGAAAGAATTAAGAACCTGGTAGGTAATGATCATGTGCTCATGGGACTATCAGGAGGTGTAGACTCCACAGTAGCTGCATCCTTGATACATCGGGCCATTGGAAATCGACTATATTGTATTTTTATTGACAATGGTTTGCTGCGTAAAGATGAATTTGAAGAAGTACTCCAATCCTATGAAGGAATGGGACTCAATATCAAAGGAGTCAAGGCCAATGACATATTTCTGGATGCATTATCTGGAATTTCTGATCCTGAACAAAAACGTAAAATCATTGGCAAAGCATTTATAGATGTGTTTGAACAAGAGTCTCACTCGATGCCTGATGTAAAATGGCTGGGCCAAGGTACCATTTATCCGGATGTGATAGAGTCTGTATCTGTCCATGGTCCCTCAGTTACCATTAAGTCACACCACAATGTGGGCGGACTACCCGAAAAACTAAAACTTAATTTGGTAGAACCCTTAAGAATGTTGTTTAAAGATGAAGTGCGCAGAGCTGGAAGAGAGTTGGGTGTGCCTGACCATTTATTAAATAGACATCCGTTTCCTGGACCTGGTTTGGGCATTAGGGTATTGGGTGAAATTACGCATGAAAAAGTAAGACTCTGTCAGGAAGCAGACAAAATTTATATCGATTATTTAAAGTCTTCTGGATGGTATGAAAAAGTATGGCAAGCGGGCGCTATATTGCTCCCGGTTCAGTCTGTAGGCGTTATGGGAGATGAGCGAACTTATGAATTCACTGTAGCATTAAGATGTGTGCAATCTTTGGACGGCATGACCGCCGAGTGGAGCCACTTACCCTACGACCTTTTGGCCAAAATATCCAGTGACATTATCAATCAAGTTAAAGGTATAAACAGAGTAGTCTATGACATCAGCACCAAACCACCTGCTACAATTGAGTGGGAATAATATTATGTGGCTTCTTTTATTGTTTACAATTTCTTGTTCGGCGCCCAAAAAGGTTGCATACCTAGAAGGAACACAAATAATCAAATCTGATCGAGTATCTCACCAGGTACAAGATACCATTATTCAGCCAAAAACTATTGGCGAACCCGTTAAAATGGATACTATTCAATGGGAAAACATCTCAAATACTAAAAAATCCATTGAATCAGGAGTGGAAGTGCCAAGATTGAATCAAAAAGAGTTATATCATGTCAAACTTTTAATACCACTCAACTCTGATGAGACTGCTGACCCTGCATCTTCAAGGTTTGTCCATTTTTACGCAGGTGCGTCTATTGCTTTAGAAGAGTTGGATGAAGAAGGTATCAAACTTAATGTTGACATCATAGATACTCAAGAAGGAAGTTTTAAAACAACAGAAGAGATCGTTTCTATCTTTTCTGACAATCCAGACTTGATTATTGGCCCTTTTGAGAGAGATGATCTTAAAATAATGACAGAAGAGTGTAAAAGCAGAAAAATACCTTTGGTGTCACCTTGGCATACGAGCTCTAAACTGACCTATGAAAATCCTTACTACATCCAAATGAAGCCAAACTTAAGGTTGCACTTTTTGAAATTAGTAGAGTATGCTATTCAGAATTACAATTCGGGAGAAGTCGTTATAGTGGGTAAAAACAATAAAGACACTAATGCCTGGATAAAATATTTCCAGGAAGAAGCTGCTAAAACTACCGGAAATAAAAACTATTTTAGCTCGTACTTTGTCAATACAGACAGTCTTAAAAATGGACCGACTGCTTACTTTAACATGTTTAAAAATAATAATGTTAAAGCTATTTTATTTCCACATTATTCTTTTGATGATGAAAGTTTTATTTATTCTTGTCTCAGAAGATTATCTGCTGAAAAAGCAAATAGGAATATTTCAGTCATGGGAATGCCGTTACTATATGATTCTGACAAAGTAGATTTTGACTTTTACCACGCTTTACAAATGAAGATCGTTATTTCTGACTTTGTGGATGAAGATCATGGTAAAATAAGAGCTTTCAGAAGATCATATCTCGAAAGGTATGGCGAAATTCCCAATGCAGATGCTGTCAAAGGCTATGATCTGATGCTTTATCTTGGACGAAGTATTTGGAAATATGGGGTCGATTTCCCAAGCAATCTCACATATGAAGCCACTTCTTATCTACAAAGTACTTTTAATGTCCAACAGGCAACATCCGACGAATCAAAAATTACTAATGATGCCTTTGGTTTTGATTATTATGAAAATAAGTATTTGGATATTATCGAATTTAAAGGAGGAAAATGGCAAAGGACATACTAAGCAGAAACACCATCACCGATGAACGCACAACAAGATTTCAGGAGGTTATTGCCAAAAGACAAAATATAACCGTAATCTTAGAGAATGTACATGACCCTCATAATATTGGTGCTGTAATACGCAGTTGTGATGCTATTGGAATATCTGAAATCTATGTTTTATATACCGAAGAGAGCTATAATCTGATGAAACAAAAAATAGGTAAAAATGCATCTTCAGGCGCTCGAAAATGGGTTCAAGCGCATTACTTCGGCAATTTAGATGAGTGTTTTGATGCAGTAAAGTCTAAGTACGATGCCATTTATGGTACCCATTTAAGTGAGTCAGCACATTCATTATATGACTTGGACCTTGCTAAGCCTGTGGCTCTAATGTTTGGCAATGAGCAACATGGGATTTCCGAAAAAGCACTAAGTAAATTGGATGGAAACTTTATCATTCCTCAATACGGAATGGTGCAAAGCCTAAATATTAGTGTAGCTTGTGCGGTATCTTTATTTGAAGCATCAAGACAGCGAACCGTAAAAGGAATGTACAATCATGAGTTTGACATCAATAACCCTGTCCAAGAAGCTATGTTTGACAAATTCCTACATAGACACTTCGAGTATATCAGAGCCAAAGAAAGATAAAATACCTTCATTTGGCAGAATTTTATGGTGTTTAATCGATAAATATTCAAGCCCTAAATAAAGAGTAGTATTTTTGCACACAAATCCTAAATTAAAATTGACAAGATGACCATAAATCTAAAGGAACTCTTTAATACTGACGAAACTATGAATGATAAAGTAGTCATGAAATTATTGACTGCAATCAAGGATGGGCAAATTAAAGAATTTGATTATCTAAAGTTTAAACAATCATACAAGGCATTGTGCCAGTTAGGTATGGATGAAGGTACAGCTTCCAAAAGTGCATTCCTAACAGCTTCCACGATGGGCCTTACTAAAGAAAAGTTACTTTTTACAGTACAACATTATAAAAATATTCTAAATAAAGAAAAAGAACAATTTGCGATAGCTCTTAAAAACCAAATAGCTAGCAATATTGACTCAAAAGCATTGGAAATCAATAAATACAAAGAAAAAATAGAAGAAAATCAAAGAAAAATACAACAGATGATTGCAGAAAAAGAAGTCTTAGATGCAGAAATCATCAAATTAAATCAACTTATGGAAACATCCAAAACTAAAATAGAAGAAACCAGAGATCAGTTCAAACTCACTTTTGACCAACTTTATAATGAAATAGAAGAAGATGGCAAACTATATGATCAAATTTTATAATTTATTCATATTATTGAACTCTGAATATCAAAATCTTGTTATTTTTACCAATCAAATCAAAATAAAACAGACATATGGCAAATTTTCCAAATACAGAATTTAAACCCAAAACGTTTTGGCAAAAACCTGAAGGTACTACCGGTGCTTTATTTTTAGCTGGAATCTTGGGTGGAATAGGTTTTCTTTTATTTAAATACAGCGCGGCTATTTTAGCTATGTTGACCAATACCATAGGCATTGTAGCGTTATTGGCAGTGTTAGGGGTCATTATATATATGGTTCTAGATCCTAAATGGCGTACTTTAGTATCATACATGTACAAAAGTGTCATGAGATGGATTACAGGTGTTTTTGTGACCATTGATCCTATAGGAATATTAAAAAATTATATTAGTGACCTTCAGGATAATCTTCAGAAGATGGGTACACAAATAGGAAACCTGAAAGGTCAGATGAGAAAATTAGTGACCATAGTAGAAGAAAACAATAAAGAAATCACTAATAATATGCTTATCGCCAAAAAAGCGAAAGAGCAAAACAATGATAGTGCCATGCTCCTAGCTAGCAGAAAAGCAGCCAGATTGCAAGAAAGTAATGAAAAATATACTGCTTTACACAACAAAATGTCTATACTTTACAGGGTTTTGACTAAGATGTATTCTAATTCTGAAATTCTGATAGAAGATACCACTGATCAGGTCAAAGTAAAAGAACAAGAACGTAAAGCCATCAGAGCCAGTCACTCAGCGATGAGGTCTGCGATGAGTATCATCAAAGGTGATGCAGACAAGCGCGCTATGTTTGACCAAGCCATGGAAGTTATAGCAGATGATGTGGCCAATAAAGTAGGCGAAATGGAACGATTTATGGAAATGTCATCCAACTTCATGAACTCAATAGACTTACAAAATGGAGTTTTTGAAGAACAAGGATTAAAAATGCTCGAAGATTACGAAAAGAATTCGACACTGTTACTCTTAGGCGGAAAAGAAAAAACAGATGATATTTTGGAACTAAAACAACCAGAAATACATACCAGAGAATCAGGCAGTCAGTACGATGGATTATTTAACAGCTAAATCATCCGTAAAAATAAAATTCAAACGCCCCTTTAATTGAAATTATTGGGGCGTTTCTTTTTGTGTATATTTTATTAAAGTAATGAAATGATTCTATTTCTGTTTGTTGTAAATGGTCATCTACAATACTGCAGCCACAATTTGATAATATTCTGCTTTAGCCAGTGAATATATAGAATTTTTACCATCACGCGACACTTTGACAATATCTTGGTTCTTCAGTATCCTTAAGTGATGACTGGCTACAGCTTGCTCTATATTTAGTTTCTCATGTATATCAGTCACAGAAAGCTCTTTTTCCTGATGCAACAAATCCACCATCATAAATCGAATAGGATGCGCCACAGCTTTTAGCTTTTCAGTGACATCTTCTAAAAAATCTATATCAAACCTTGTATTCATTCTCCAAAATAAGTACAAAGATATGGATATAATTAATAACAAATATATATATTTAGATATTTATGGTTTAAAAACACTAAATTGTGTCACTTAAACTCCAAGCCTCGTTGTTGAACTGTGCTCTCATTTTAGCTTTAAAAGCTTCAGGACTTATGTTTTGGCAATTGTATCTTACTCCTACCCTTTTTAAACCCTGATGTTCTGATGTAAAAGTTTGGTAACCTTTTTGAGTTATGTTTTTGATCATACGTTGGGCATTTACCGTATTTTTAAATGCACCTACAATTATGATACAATTTTCATCTTCAGATTTTAAGTTTTTGTTTATTTTTTCAACTGCTTTTAAATCTTTGTTGGGCGAGGGTTGCTTTTCTTGTTTTTCTTTGTCTAATGTAGTAATTAGGGTATCTACATTATTATAATCTATTGTTGTGATAGTATCTTCAACCCTTGAGGTATCTACTAATTCTGCTTCATCCTTAATAGGCTTTTGTATAATATTTATTTGACCCGGTTTGGGACTGAAAATCCAAAATAGAATTACAAAAAGTGTAACCAAGGCAATGATAAAAGGCCACAAAAATTGTGAAGTAAAAGAAGATTTATCCTTAGATGACTGCGATTTGGCCAAATTGTATAAATATTCTTCATCATGAACAATATTCTTAAAACCCGAAGCTAAAGGCGACACTTTGATTTGCTCTAGACCATCGTAAATATTAAATAAACTGTCATCATCAGGCAAAAAAGATGTAGCAATAACTTTTCCTAAACCTTCTAATACAAAAGGTACGTCATTATCTTGAGATATTTTTGCTTGTGCTTCATAATACTTTTCAATGCCGTGAGATAAACCAGCATCTAACCCTGCTTCAATCAAAAGTTTTGAAATATTGAATCTCGTATCTTCAAAAACATTAAATTGAATGCGACTTGATGGCGGATTTAATTTTTGCTTATCTAATGAAAGCTCTGCAGGTAGATGCTCCAATGCAAAAAGACCCAAGCCAGGTATATTTACCTTGCGAAAGTCCAACAAGACCCTGTAAAAATATTGGGAATATGATTGTTTATGCATCTAAATATGTGATCATCTACTATACTATAGAAATAATTATGCCAAAATTATAAACTTGGAGCTACACATGATGTTTATAACTGAATATTAACCAACAAATAGTCTAATTTTTAGATTTGATATTTATATTCTTTAAGAGATTGGACATTTCAAATCTTGTCACCAATTATAAATCCTACAATGAAGTTTTTGTCATATGGAGTGATGTGCTATATGTTATTGGCCCTAGTATGGTGGACTGTATTGCTTTCAAAAAATAACAACACCATATATTCTAAGAATATGGAGTTAATACAGCTGTCAAGTGATCAACAAATGAAAGATGCTAAAAATGTAGAGCAACAATACTTAAGAAATAAATATATGATTTTGGGTGAAGGAATGGTTTTTGGGATTTCCTTGATTATAGGTATGTGGTTTATCCAAAAAGCGTACAACAAAGAAATACAAAATACCCAAAATCAAAAAAACTTCCTACTTTCAATCACTCACGAGCTCAAATCTCCAATAGCAGCAGTTAATTTAATTACTGAAACACTAATCAAGAGAAAAATACCGGACGAAAAAAAATCAGATTTATACGAAAGTATCTTGAGTGAAAACCATCGATTGGAAAAACTAATCAACAATCTACTTATGGCCACCAAAATAGAAAGTGGATATACTTACAATTTTGAGCCATGTCAGCTACACGAAATTATACAAAAATGTATAGATAGGTTTCTTGTAAATCATCCTGAAGCAAATATCAAACTGAGCAGCATTGTAAATCCTGTCATTTTAGCAGACCATGAATCTATGGTTTCCATTTTTACAAATTTATTTGAAAATAGCATAAAATACTCTGAAAATCCATCAAATATAGTTGTCACTCTAAATGAAGGTTCCAAAGAATGGAGTGTCAAAGTTGCGGACAATGGTATCGGAATTTCCGATCCAGAAAAACTAAAAGTTTTCCATAAATTTTACCGAACAGGCAATGAAGATACGCGTAAAACAAAAGGAACTGGTTTGGGATTGTATATTGTCCATAAAATTGTTAATGCGCATCATGGAGATATCAAGATATCAGACAATCCCGGAGGCGGGACAATATTTACTATTACTTTCCCAAAAATAAATCTATTGTAATCATGAGAATACTTGTAGTTGAAGACGAAGAACAAATCAGAAAAATGATCAAATTGAATCTTGAAATGGATGGATTTGAAGTTGTGGAAACTGACAATGGACGTAAAGCATTGGAAATCATAAATCAACAGCATTTTGACCTACTCATTTTGGATGTTATGTTGCCTGAAGTGGATGGATTTCAGATTTGTCAGCAAGTGCGGATCAGAAATACCAAAGTAGGTATTATCATTGTCTCAGCTAAAGATACATCTGCTGATCGTATCAATGGTCTGAAAATGGGTGCTGACGATTACTTAAACAAACCATTCAATTTAGAGGAATTGTTACTTAGAGTCAGTAATTTGCTAAAAAGAAGTACAGAAGAAGCAGCCAAAGACTTGCAAGAGTTTTCATTTGGAAATAATTACATCAACTTTACTACTTATGAAAGCAGGGGAATACAAGGCCATTTCCAACTCACCAATAAGGAAACTTTACTGCTCAAATTATTGATAGAAAGGCAAAATGAAGTGGTTTCGCGCAATCAAATACTTCAGACGGTTTGGGGATACGATGTCTACCCTTCTACTAGGACAATAGATAATTTTATTCTTTCATTTAGAAAATACTTTGAAAACGATCCAAGAGACCCTAAATATTTTCATTCGATCAGAGGTGTTGGCTACAAATTTACGCCATAAATATCAAGGAATAACTTGGTGTTTTGATCTGGTAATTTTACATTTTCATGAGATGTAATGACCTGAAAGTAAGAGAGATTGCTCTTAAAACTAAATTAATCCTGTCGAATAGATGATATTTGCAAAATTTTATAATTATTTTTGTGTAAATATCAACTCAATTCAAAATATCTCCTTACTTTTGTGCTCATTTTTTAATATTTAAATTTTTTCACAATGATTGCAATCGTAAATATAGCTGGTCAGCAATTTAAAGTGACAGAAGGTCAAGAACTTTTTGTCCACCAGTTAGAAGCCGCTGCAGGTTCATCTGTGTCTTTCGATCAAGTACTGATGGTAGACAATAATGGAACTGTTAGAGTAGGCACGCCGGTATTGAGCAATGCCAAAGTATCTGCCACTGTCATCGGCAACCAAAAAGGTGACAAAGTGATCGTCTTCAAAAAGAAGAGACGTAAAGGTTATCAGAAGAAAAACGGTCACAGACAAAGTTTTACTAAAATCAAAATCGATTCTATCTCTGCGTAACCTTGAGGTTGGCAGTTTATTATCTAATCAAAAAAGAAAAGAAAAATGGCTCATAAAAAAGGTGTCGGTAGTTCGGATAACGGACGGGATAGTAAAAGTAAGAGACTCGGAGTGAAACTCTTCGGTGGTCAATATGCAAAAGCAGGAAATATCCTTATCAGACAGAGAGGAACAAAATTTCATGCTGGTGAAAACACTTATTTAGGTAAGGACTTCACTGTACACGCAATGGTAGCAGGAACAGTTGCCTTCAAAAAAGGTAAAGATGACAGAACTTGGATCAGCATCATCCCTGCGCTTAATGAAGTAAAAGAAACAGTTGCACCTATAGCAAAGTCTACTCCAGCACCTAAAGCTGCTCCAGTAGTACCTCCTGCCGCTGCTTCAGAAGAAGAATAAGGAATAGATACGATCTAGTATTGTATTGAAATAATAAAAAGGACACTTCCGTATGGATCGTGTCCTTTTTTAGTTTGTCGAGATACCATTTATTTGACTTATTACTTTATCCGCAAGACACCTGATTCAACTCTCCATGGTTCTTCCAATACAAATTTAATTCCTTCATCCTGGATTACTAAGGTATCTTTCATTTTGGACATACCAAAATAGACATCATCTTTGAGAATGATCAGCGAATCTTTTATTTCATAATTCCCATAAGAAATTTCAGATTCAAAATCAGAATTAATAGCCTTAAATGTCATGTTTTCTCTAAAATCCAGATAAATGCCTTCTTCCCAATAATACTCGGTGGAATACACTACAGGTGATAAATTATTAAATAAGTCATATAAGTAGAATGAGATACATGAAAATACCAATGTGATAAACCAAATGGTCAAAGGAATAAGCTTTTTAGATACATACTTTGATTGAGTACTAGTAGGTATGAATATAGAAATTAAAGAAAATAAAAATCCTAAAGGAAGGGAATATAATAACAATATCCCTAAGGTTTCAGTAATGTACTCGTAGAATATAAATGAAAGAAGCAAAACGGAAATCAACAAAGGTACAATCCTGAAAATAAAATTTTCATCTTGGAGTAAAATATCTATTGCTTTCTTCACCGTGCTTAAAGATGAGCCCCTACCCTTTCAGCTTCTTAGCTGCTGCCTGTATTACTTCTCTATCATTAGAACTAGACTTGTGCACAGCGACCACCACTTCCAGATTTTCTTTTACCCACAGACCTTCTACAACAGGTGGTGTAAAAACATATTTCTTTTTGATACTTTCACCTGTTTTCATGTTTGTAGCTAAGGCGTCACCGTCAAATTTTGTGGTAAAAGCTCTCAGCACGTGATTATGTTCAAAGGCATCTTTGATCACATTTCCATCTATTTGTGCGTCTATGATTTTAGATTCAGTGATAAAAACAGTAATATTGTAGCTTCCCTGCAAATCTTCCAAAGGAATGGTTGTAATATCTATTTCAATAGATTTATCTGTTTCATTATAGTTGGCATCAAGTAATACGGATAAACGATGCGGTTTATTTAATTCGCTGACTACCATCGATTCCCATTGGCCTGTGACTACAGTAGCATATTTTTGATCGGGATCGCCCAAATCTACTCTATTGACCGTAGCAGCAGGTTTTCCTAACCATGGTTTGAGCCAATTTTCCAAATCTTCGGCTTCTTTAAACCTGAAATCATACTTACTTCTCTTCGTGGGCTCAGACAAAAACTTTCCATGAATACCGACGGCAGCAACTCTTCCAGGAAACTTTTTAAGAATGGCTTCTACAGCGGCTGTACCTTTAGGACAATTTGGGCATGACGCACCAGTCAATTCTTCCAACAATACTACACGCTCCGTACTTGGAATAGATACTTCTCCTATTTCAGGGCCTATTTCAGTACAAGAATTCAGAAATAAAAAGGTTACCAGTATAATGTAAAGACTAAAATTTCTCATTTGAATTACGTTTGATATTTAAAAAGTTGTATTCATCGCAAAACGGATACCACTAAAGGCGGGCTCTAATCTACATATACCACCACTACAAACCACACCTTCTACCTGCTTGACATACCGTAAACTATATCGTTGGCCTTCATTAAAGAAAACCAATCCCAATGTTGGATAGAGTGTTTTTTCTATTTCTCCTTTAGAATTTGCCTTTTTAGGTTTATTGTTATACATACCTGATGCTTCAAAACTCCATCGTGGAGCCAAACCAAATTCTAGCAATCCAAATAACCAGCTACCAAAATCTTGCTTGGTTTCCATATATTGAAACTCTGCCCTAAGTGATTTTTTGGGTGTAAACTTGTATAAGAAGTCAATATACGGTACCACGGTTTTTACCAAAGGAACTTCTGCTTTAGTTTCATAAATTTCCTGGTTATAAGTTACCAATTGCAAGCCTGAAGTCAGTTGCCATTTTCTTTTATATTTGTAAATTAACTCTGTAAAAATTTCCTGAAACAACCTGTCGCCTTCCAAAGTTTTAATATCTGAAAAGTTAACATTCGCACTCAAAGATTTACTAAACTTATACCTGACATCAAAATTGTATGCCATCTCAGATATATCCAAAGCTGCAGGACTGTATCGCGCTGTCAGACGAAAAGTGTTTTGACGATTGAGTGGTGTCAAAAAATTGATCATACCCCGAAGTAAAGTAAGATTCGGATCTACCCGAAAACTAAAATTTTCTGTTCTCTTGGCTTCTACGGTCACACCCAAATTGCCAGTGACATAAGATAAACTGCCGTAAAATACAGAACCTTGAGCTTTAACCAGCTTGCCTAAAGTATTATCACCTACCAATTCTTGCTTTTCAGCAAAGGGATTGTTAAACACATCGTTGGATTTAAGTGCCACTTCGGTGTATAAACTTAAGCCCTTATAATTCAAAGTATTGTAAATTGTCGCTGCATAGGTATTATACTCCGGTTTAAATCGATCAGCTTCCTGATAGGTACGCAACACATCCACGACGGCATTCATATATTCATCTGACAGCGTACGATTTACAAAACCAAAACCAGGAGCAAGCGTTAGTGGATTTTCTTCTGTGCCTAAACTTACAAATCCTTCAGTCCGAATTCCTTTAATATTGCCTGTATAAGTTTCAAAAGCATTTTTTTGTTTACCCGCAAAACCCATCAAATGCCAGTTTTCATTAAATTGATACTTGGCACTGACTCCATATAGCGCATTATCAATAAAAAGTGGTCTGGTTTCAAAAGCCCTGAAGATAAAGCCTGAACCTATCTGATCGTACAAATAGCCTGCACTAATCTCTACTTTATCGATTTCCTTTTTTACATACCATCTTCCTATACCTGTTCCAGAGTATGAACCTGTTGGATTTCGAAGGTTTGAATTATGAAACATATCAAAACGAGAGCCAAAAGTAAATCCTTTAATCTTGTAATTGAGATTCAACCATGCTTCCCCACCAAAAAACTGATGATCGTATTGTGGTATATTAATGGCATTGATCGCAGAATCCCTCAAAAAAATATTGGCATTAGTTTCAAAAGCTCCGGAAATAATTCCTTTATCCTGAGCATAAGAAAAAGTAGCAAAACTCAAAAAAAGCAAACTCAAAACATTCCTAAACATAAACCTAGATCATTGAAAGTTGGAAACATCCATGTTATAAAAGTTTGCAAGGTAGTCATAAAACCGTTTTTATAAAAAAAAATAAATGGATTTTCTTAAAATTGTATTGATGACGACTTTTTGATAAAATAATTATGAACACATCTGTCCAAAATAAATTAAAATGACATGGCAGAAATGTCCCATCTTGTGGG